>JAZUJA010000110.1:0-6124 GCA_045642495.1 Acutalibacteraceae bacterium | reverse complement strand
TTGCATATTATATTTGTCTAAATAAAAACTTCAATAACATTATTTCAGGTAGTGGACAACCACAAATAACAAGACAATCTTTAAGTAAGCAAAAGATACATTATCCATCTTTAGAAAAGCAAAACATAATCGTAGAGGTTCTTGATAATATATTCTCTGAAATAGAACTTACTAACAAAAAGATTGACTGTTATAAATTGCAACGTAAAGCATTGCAGCAATATCTTTTGAACGGAATTGTGAGGGTGAACGATGAACGATAACCAAATCATAATGTACCAAACCGAAGACGGTTTGACAAAGATTGATGTTATGCTTGAAAACGAAACCGTTTGGCTGAATCAATTACAAATGGCAGAACTGTTTCAAACTACCAAGCAAAACATCAGTTATCATATAAACAACTGTTTCAAAGAAGGCGAATTAAACGAAAAATCAGTTGTCAAGGATTTCTTGACAACTGCCGCGGACGGAAAACCATACAATACACATTACTACAATCTTGATGTTATCATCTCGGTCGGTTACCGTGTGAAATCGCTCCGTGGTACGCAATTTCGCATTTGGGCAAACAGTGTATTAAAAGAATATCTTATTAAAGGCTTTGCCATGAATGACGATCTTTTGAAAGCTGCCGGCGGTGGAGATTACTTCAAAGAACTCTTAGACAGAATTCGTGATATCCGTTCGAGTGAACGTGTTTTTTACAGACAAATCCTTGATATTTACGCCACAAGTATTGATTATGATAAAAACGCCGAAACCAGTATTCTGTTTTTCAAGACTGTGCAAAATAAGATGCATTTTGCCGTAAGCGGTCATACAGCGCCCGAAATAGTTTATTTGCGTGCAGATAGTACCAAGCCGTTTATGGGTCTTACTAACTTCAAAGGTTCAAAACCACAAAAATCCGAGATTGTAACGGCCAAAAACTATTTGTCCGAGAGAGAACTCAAAGAGCTGAACGCCATTACATCTGCATATCTTGATTTTGCAGAATTGCAAGCATTACGCCGTAAAACCATGACCATGCATGAATGGGTTACAAAGCTTGATGATTTTCTATCTATGAGTGACAGTGAAGTATTGCAAAACGCAGGTCAAATCTCACACGAAATGGCCAAAGCAAAAGCAGATGAAGAATACCTAAAATACAAAAAACAAAATTCCGAAGAGCTTTCACAAGTTGAAAGAGATTTTATAGAATCAGCCAAGAAAGCCCAAAAGATGCTTGATAGCAAAAAGAGATAAAGCGAGGAACAAATATGCCTAACCATCATATTTTTAATGAACGCCCGGAATGTCAGGACAGACTAATTTCTTTCCTTCAAAAAATGGGTTATGAATATGTATCAAGAAGTGAAGCAGAACAAAAAAGAGGAAGCTTGTCCAAAGTAATTTTCACGGACGAGCTTATTCGCTTTTTGAACAAACAGACTTTTAAATACAAAAACTATGAGCTCAACTTTTCGGGTGAGTCTATTCAGCGTGCCGTAAATGCTTTGGATGCCTCACTTTTACAAGGCCTTTCCATGGCAAGTAAAGAGATTTATAATCTTCTGACACTTGGCATTAGTTTAGAAGAAAATGTGATTATTGATAAGGATGTTCCGGTTCGGCAGTCCTTTGACCTTTCTTATATAGATTTTGATCACCCGGCAAACAACATTTGGCAGGTTACAGAAGAATTCAGCGTCGAAAGACCAAACGGACAGTATGCCCGCCCCGATGTTGTTATTATGGTAAATGGTATCCCTCTTGCTGTTATCGAATGCAAAAAATCAAGTGTGGATGTAAAAGAGGGCGTTATACAAAATGTCCGCAACATGGGACCGGACTATATCCCCCATCTGTTTAAATATGCACAGCTTGTTATGGCTATGAATCCCAACAAAGTTGTTTACGGAACTTGCGGAACAACAGCCGATTATTTTGTCGAGTGGCGTGAGGATGATATTGATTGGCAGAGGGAAATATGCCAAAAATGTTCTCCTGATGGTCAAATTCTTGAACAAGATAGAATTACCGCATCATTGCTTGATAAAAAGAGGATTTTGACCCTTATTCACGATTATATTTTATATGACAGCAATATCAAAAAGATTTGCCGTCATCAACAGTTTTTCGCCGTTGAAAACGCAATCAAACGAATTAACGGTGAAGATGATAAAGGAACAACCGGCGGTGTAATTTGGCATACGCAAGGTAGCGGTAAATCTCTTACCATGGTTATGCTCGTTAAAAAGATTCAGTCATTAAAAGCAAAAGAACAGCCACGTTTTGTTATTGTTACCGACCGTGTTAGTCTTGATAAACAAATTAGGGATAATTTCGCTAATTCGCAAATGTCGCCTGTTCGTGCGGCAACCGGTAAAGGTCTTAAGTCACTACTTAAAGATAAAGGCAATTTAGTTATTACCACATTAATCAACAAGTTTGAAACTGTTTGTAAAAACCATTATCTTGAAGTCGATAGTGAAAAGTTCTATGTTTTGATTGACGAAGCACACCGTTCTCAGTACAGCGCAATGTACAACTATATGAGAGAAGTTTTGCCGAATGCAACTTTAATTGCATTTACGGGAACTCCACTTATTTCAAAGACCAAACGAAATACTTATAAGAAATTCGGTGAGCCGATCCATAATTACACGATGAAACGCTCTATCGAAGACAAGATTACCGTTCCGCTTGTGTATGAAGGCAGAAAAGTAAAACAAAATGATCCTTCAAATACAATAGATGCGTTTTTTGAAAGTCTTACCGAAAATCTTCCTGATGATAAAAAGCAAGAACTAAAAGCAAAATACAGCAAGTGGTCTAAACTTGCAGAAGCAAGCAGCCGTATCAATCTTATTGCATTTGATATTTATGATCACTTTGTCAACTATTGCTTACCTAAGGGTTTAAAGGCAATTGTGGTGTGTTCTTCTCGTGCTACGGCAGTTGATATGTATAACATCATTTCCTCATTGCCCGGCAAAAAGGCAAATCCACGTGTTGTTATCACCTTTGGTGACAAGCGCGAAGGTGATGACGATGATGTAACATCTGCATCAATTAAAAAGATTAAAGATTATCATGATAAACAAGTAAAACCCTTGTTCAACGACAATGACGAAAAATATACCGATTCTGTTTGCGAGCAATTTAAAAATCCCGAAGGCGAAGTCAATATGCTTATTGTTAAAGATATGTTGCTTACCGGTTTTGATGCCCCTGTTGCAGGCGTATTATATGTAGATAAAACTTTGCAGGAGCATAATCTTTTACAGGCAATAGCCCGTGTAAACCGTGTTTACAAAGGCAAAGATTTTGGCTTGATTGTAGACTACTGGGGTATCTTCAAGAAACTTCGAACAGCAGTGGACCTTTATGATGATGCTGAATCTTCTATGAATTCTTATGATAAAGATGATATTGAGGGTTCTATTCTCGGACCTATTGATGAAAAGAACAAGCTTGAAACCTCTCATGAAGAACTATGGGATATATTTGCTAATGTTGATAAGAATGCTACTTCCGACACATGGCAAATGAGTCTTGAGGATGATGCTAAGCGCAATGAGTTTTATGAAAAACTTAAAGCATATGCAAACCATTTGAATCTCGCTTTAACAAACAGAGATATATTTGTAGAAATCGGTTTTGAGCAACTCGAAAAATATCGGAGTGATTACAGATTTTTTGACAAGCTTCGTCAAAGTGTTATCGAAAGATTCGACAATGAAATTGATCTTTCTAAATACGAAGCCGGTATCAAAAATCTTCTTGATACTTTTGTAAATGCTACCGAGGTACATCAAATTATTAAGCCGGTATCAATTACAGATGAAAAGGCAATGGAAAAGCTTTTAAGCAGTGATGAGCCGAATAATGTTAAGGCAGATAAGATTAAAACCCGTATCGAATCCGAGCTAAAGCAAGTTCGTTATGATGATCCTTTGTTGTTTGAGGAATTCTCTACCAAGATAAAAACTACATTGGCTGAGTACGACAAGACAAGAGATGCGGACAAGTACTTTACTACCATGGAATCTATGGCAGACGATTTTCGCAACGGAAGAATGACAAGAGATTATCCGACTTCTATTGCCAACGATAGTGATGCAAAGGCTTTCTACGGTGCTGTTGTTACAGTTGCACGCTCAAAATCAGAACAACCAATAACCGATAGTATTGAAAACCTCATTGCGGACTATTCAAGAAAAATAACAAAAGCGGTTGCGGATAACGCAAAACGCGATTGGAAGCATAACGAGGTTGTTCATAAGCAAATCCATCGTGTATTGGATGATTGTCTTTTTGAAATGTTTGACGAAATGGGAATTGAAATCGACAATTCAAATATTGATATGATTGATTTAATTATTGACGAAATTATGAAAGTTGCGGTTGCAAGATACTAATGGAAGAAAAAGAATTATATTTAGGACCTATAAACGGTTTTGTTAGGGTGCAGATACACCGCAAAAAAATTAAAAATGTACACTTGAAAGTTTTCCGTTCTCTTGATGTATACTTATCTGTCCCAAAACAAGTTACAAACGACTGGATAGACAACTTTCTAAATCAAAGAATAACATGGATAGATGAACAGATTACCAAGTATAAAAAATCCAGTGGATATAACAATTTATCAGATATTCGCAATGGTTCTTCAACGCAACTTCTTGGAAAAGATATGCGAATACTCAAAGAAGCTTCTTTGAATAATTATGTAGAAGTGGACGAAAAAAAAGTAATAGTATATCTTAAAAAAATAGATGATGAAGATTTGCTGCAAAGGACTTTTTCAAAATGGTGGCGTCAAACTGCTCTGGAGTTATTTCAAAATGAAACCGATTTGTGTTTCGAAAAAGTTTTCAAAAAATACAATATTGACAAACCGTCACTTTGCATTAAAAAAATGAAAACCTTATGGGGTAGTTGTACTCCGGACAAATGCAAAATTACACTAAACGAATATCTTTTGAAAGCTGATATTCGATGTATTCAGTATGTTGTCCTACATGAATTGACACACCTTCTTTATCCAAATCACAGCAAAGAATTCTACGATTTTTTAACGGTTCAGATGCCTGATTGGAAAGAACGAAAAAATCAACTTGATATTGAGGTTGTTCAGGGATTATAATTATTTATAAAAACAACTTATCACTCAAACAATCGTTTGTTATAGTGTTTTTAAAATTTAATATCGAAGCATAAAACATATTAATCCTTGTAGCGCGTAAGCGGAGTAGTTAGCGTAAGATACCTGCAAATCTACCCAGGCACCGTATGAAGAATAAGAACAGATAATATATGACATATCTGTCTTATTGTCATGCGGGCTTTTTTATTTTCCGCATACTTCAAACGGTGCTACAAGGTAAGCAAATCCCTTTCGGACTACATACATAGTTTGAAAGGGATTTTTTGTTTTTTAAGAAAAACTTTCGTACAAAAAGATTATTTTTCTGCCAATTGGTAAGTAGAGGAAAGTTTTTTGGCACAAATCGACTTTTTTCTGCCAATTAATAAGTGAGAGAAGTTTTTTAGACCAAAAGCAAAAATTTTCTGCCAATTGATAAGTGAGGGGGTATTTTAATTGCAAGTCGGCTTTATGGCATTTTCATTGCATACATAATGGTGATAAAAATCCTTCGTCTTGTTTTGAAAATATCGCCGTATTAATAAGTAAATGAGAAATATCAACTTCCGTTTAGATTTTACTGCTACTACTGCTACCCAAAGAAAGGAAGATTGATGCCTATGATTGTATTAACCGGCTATGAATTTTAGCCAAAAGAAATGACTGTCTTATAGCTTAGCAAGCAGGGACTTTGTGTGCCACACGCCGTCCCCATCACAGCCGAAAACGGCTGACTCTTTGAGGGCTAATGCCCCCAATCCCCCGTAAGGAAGGAGATGATTTTATACGGGAAAAGATTTTAGAATACCGGTTAGAGTAACAGAAAAAGAAAAGCAAATTATTACGGCAAAAGCAAAGAAATGTGGTCTTTCAACAAGTGAATATGTTAAGCAGAGGGCACTCGGTTTTGAGCCGAGTGCAGTACCAACCGCTATATTTCAGCTTATTGAGAAAATCGGCAATTTGTCCGATTTAACAAACTCTAAG
>JAZUJA010000109.1:0-37982 GCA_045642495.1 Acutalibacteraceae bacterium | reverse complement strand
TTTCCTCCAACTTTTCAAGACGCTTAATGTAGTTTTCGATATTTTCTCTTCTTGCACCGGGGCGAGCCGCCGAGATGGCATCTGCCGCCTGAACAATGCTTGCAACAACGGTTTTAGCTTCAACCTCGCCGTGATGCGCGTGTATCGCATGAATAACTGCTTCACTCTCGCGATATTTCTTTGCAACTTCAACACCAAGCTGGATATGAGAACCTTCCTGCTCATGGTCGATTGCCTTTCCTATATCATGAAGAAGACCTGCACGCTTTGCAAGGGTTACATCTGCGCCGAGTTCTGCCGCGATAAGTCCGGAAATGTGACAAACTTCCATAGAGTGATTAAGAACATTCTGACCGTAACTTGTGCGATAGTGTAAACGGCCGAGAAGCTTGATAAGTTCGGGATGAAGATTGCCAACCCCCGACTCGATCATTGCTCTTTCGCCTTCCTGCTTAATAACCGCCTCGACCTCTGCCGTGGCTTTATTTACAGATTCTTCAATTCTTGCGGGGTGTATTCTGCCGTCAACAATAAGTTTTTCAAGTGTTCTTCTTGCTATTTCACGACGAATCGGCTCAAAACTTGAAACGGTTATTGCTTCGGGAGTATCATCAATAATAAGATCAACGCCGGTCGCATTTTCGATAGCTCGGATATTTCTACCCTCACGACCGATTATTCTTCCCTTCATTTCATCGTTGGGGAGCTGAACTACCGAAACGGTTATTTCGGAAGAATGATCCGCCGCGCAACGCTGAATTGCCTGACCGATAATTTCTCTTGCGGTCTTTTCGGCATCATCACGGGTTTGCTGCTCAAATCTTGCGATTTTAACCGCTTTCTCGTGGGTAAGCTCACCTTCAAGCATATTGAGCAGCTGTGCCTTTGCCTGTTCTTTGGAAAGACCTGAGATCTTTTCAAGCATTTCCATCTGACTGCGCTTTAACTGTTCACATTCTTCAAATTTTGATTCAACTTCCTTCATACGAAGGTTAAGCTTTTCCTCTTTGGCTTCAAGGTTATCTGTTTTCTTATCCAAAGATTCTTCTTTTTGCTGAATGCGATTTTCCTGACGCTGAACTTCTTTTCTGCGCTCACGAAGATCACTTTCGGTTTCCTGACGGAGGCGATGGATTTCTTCCTTTGCCTCAATAAGTGTTTCTTTTTTCTTGGTTTCTGCGTTTTTGATCGCATCACCTAAAATGCGCTTTGCCTCTGTTTCTGCCGAGCCAATGGTTTTTTCAGCCGATTTCTTTCTGTAAAGCGAACCGATAAAAAATCCGATTATAGCAAGCACCAAAGCAACAGCGCCGAATATAATATATTCTTTGGGCATAAAATGTCCCTCCTTATATAAAACGGTTTTGTGTAAACACGGGGACCGCGGTTTCACCCCGACAATAAAATAATAATATGTTTCGCCAGCACATAATACCCTATTTTATTATCTTTTGTATTTTACCACTTTGTTTAGTAGGTGTCAAGCAAAAATGAATATAATAAAAGCGGTATTTTTGCCGCAAAAAAGCAAAAACACCGCATAAAAATATCATATAAAATAAAAGTTTGTATCCCATCCGGGAAGGCACGGGAAATGCCGCAAATACACATTATAATCACCGCGGATATTAAGCACTTTTTCGGGAATATCAAACAAATCTTCGCTTCTGTGGTAAGCGGCGATCTGCATTTTAGGTCTGATCTCACCTATAACCCGCGCACCGCCTTTTATTGCCGCAGCCTCTTCCCCCTCAATATCCATTTTGATAAACGAACATTCATCTTTAATAATGCTATCAAGGCAAACGGCTTCAACGGTTTCACCGTTATCGGATTTTGTGCCGCCCCTTCCCTTTTTTCCTGTAAAGCAGACCGTTCCGTTTTTATCCGAAACGCAGGCATTTATCAGCGAAATGTTTTTGATATTTTCGGTTGCTGATTTCAGTTTTGCAAAGGTTTTTTTATCCGGCTCAACGGCAATAATATTATTATATGATGAAACGCGCGATAGAAAATCGGCAACGGTGTCTCCGCGATAAGCGCCCAAATCAACAAAGCTTTCGGTGTCACTCAGTTTCAAAAAAGAGCTGTACGGCTCGTCACACGGCGTTTCACACTCAAAAAGATAATTTATATCGCCCGAAAGTTTATAATTTATCATCGCGTTAAAAGTCTTTTTGGATTGTTCATCCGCAAGAACGGAATAAACCGCATCAAGCCGCGACTTATTTTTTTCATAAAATTCAATGTTAAAAAGATTATCACCGTAAACCGGAACATCTGGCGCATAAAGAGGAACGGTTTTTCCGATCCGCTTAACATTATCAATAACCTCTTTAAGCTCACTGCCGAAGCAAAGAAGCACCGTCATATCCGGAAATCGCGAAAACGCCGTTTTGAAATCGGTGACCTCAAAACCCGCAAATATTTTTTTGCGCACAAATCCATCGGAAGCGAAAACTCCCGAAATTTTTATTCCGTATCTTGACAGCACCTTTATTATTTTTTCGGCGCCGTCGCCCATTCCGTATAAAACAACAGGATTTTCCTGTGCTTTAAGTTTTTCCCATAAATCAATCATACTTATATTATATATCTTTTATATTCCGATTACAAGAGGATTTGTCCGCAGGATACGCTTAATTATGAACAATTTGTAAAAGTCAGAGAAAGTCAAAGAAAATTTGCAAAAAAGTATTGACATTTGAAAAATAGTGGTTATAATGAACTTGTCGATTAGGAAATTTTACCTTTCCTGACCTTCAAATATAACCGATACGGAGGATTATTGACAGTGGCTGAAGAAACAAAGAACGAAACAAAACAACCTGTCGAAAAACCCAAAAAGAAGTGTAAGAGGGAAAGTGCTGCCGACAAATTAAAAGCAGAACTTGAACAAAAAAATGACCTTCTTATGAGAACGGCGGCGGAATTTGATAATTATAAGCGCCGCACGGAAAAAGAAAAAACCGGTGTTGCCGAATTTGCAAAAGCAGAGCTCATCAAAAAGCTTTTGCCGATTGTGGATAACATCGAAAGAGCAAAAGGTGCAGACAAACAAAGTGATGACTATATTAAAGGAATTGAAATGATAGTCAAACAGTTTGAAAGTCTTGAATCAACGCTCGGCATAGAAGCTATTGCGGAAGAGGGAGATACTTTTGATCCCAACTGTCACGAAGCGGTTATGCATATTGAAGATGAAAGTCTTAATGAAAACGTTATAGCCGAGGTTTTGCAGCAGGGCTACAAATTAGGCGATACGGTTATAAGACCCGCCATGGTTAAAGTGGCAAACTAAAAATAACAAATTACATTTATCGGAGGAATAAATCATGGGAAAAATCATAGGAATTGACTTAGGAACAACAAACTCCTGCGTTGCAGTTATGGAAGGCGGCGAAGCGGTTGTTATCGCTAACGCAGAAGGTTCCAGAACAACACCGAGTGTTGTTGCATTTTCAAAAACAGGCGAAAGAATGGTAGGTCAGGTTGCAAAGCGCCAGGCCATCACAAACCCCGAAAGAACAATCAGCTCTATCAAGCGTGAAATGGGTACCGATTACACCGTTTCCATCGATGATAAGAAATATACACCGCAGGAAGTTTCCGCTGTTATTTTGCAGAAACTCAAAAGTGATGCAGAAAGCTATTTGGGTCAGACGGTTTCCGAAGCTGTTATCACCGTTCCGGCTTACTTCACCGATGCTCAGCGTCAGGCAACAAAGGATGCCGGCAAAATCGCAGGTCTTGAAGTTAAGCGTATCATAAACGAGCCTACTGCCGCAGCACTTGCTTACAGTATTGATAAGGAAGATGATCAGAAGGTTATGGTATATGACCTCGGCGGCGGCACATTCGATGTTTCCATTATCGAAATGGGCGACGGCGTTCAGGAAGTTCTTGCAACCGCAGGTAACAACAAGCTCGGCGGCGACGACTTTGATAAGAGAATTATGGACTTTATCGTTGCAAGCTTTAAGGCTGAACAGGGCATTGACCTCTCTACCGACAAAATGGCTATGCAACGTGTTAAGGAAGCAGCCGAAAAGGCAAAAATCGACCTTTCGGGTATGACCACTGCCGACATCAATCTCCCCTTCATCACTGCTGACCAGACCGGTCCTAAGCACTTTGAAACAACCTTGACCCGCGCTAAGTTCAATGAACTTACAGCAGATCTTGTTGAATCAACAATGGGCCCCGTTCGTCAGGCACTTTCCGACTCCGGACTTGATAAGAGCGAAATCAACAAGGTTCTTATGGTTGGCGGTTCAAGCCGTATCCCCGCTGTTCAGGAAGCAGTTAAAGAATTTATGGGCAAAGAACCCTTCAAGGGCATCAACCCCGATGAGTGCGTTGCTTTGGGTGCAGCTTTGCAGGCAGGCGTTTTAGGCGGCGACGTTAAGGGTCTTCTCCTTCTCGATGTTACTCCCCTTTCTTTGGGTATTGAAACCATGGGCGGAATTTCCACCAAGGTTATCGAGCGCAACACAACAATCCCGACCAAGAAGAGTCAGATATTCTCTACCGCTGCTGACGGTCAGACCTCTGTTGAGGTTCACGTTCTCCAGGGTGAGCGCGAATTTGCAAAGGATAACAAAACATTGGGCGTGTTCCACCTCGACGGTATCGCTTCTGCTCCCCGCGGTGTACCGCAGATTGAAGTAACCTTTGATATTGATGCTAACGGTATCGTTCACGTATCTGCAAAGGATCTCGGCACCGGCAAGGAAAATAACATTACCATCACTTCCAACACCAATATGAGCAAGGAAGATATCGATAAGGCCGTTAAGGAAGCTGAAGCTTATGCGGCAGAAGATAAAAAGCGCAGAGAATCTGTTGACGTTCGCAACAATGCCGATCAGATGATCTATCAAACCGAAAAGACCATTTCCGACCTCGGCGATAAGATTTCTGCTGACGAAAAGAGCAAGATTGAAACCGCAAAAGATGCGCTTAAAGAAGCACTCAAGGGTGAAGATATCGAAGCTATTAAGGCAAAGCAGGAAGAACTTCAGAAAGAACTTTACGCCGTTAGTGAAAAGCTTTATAAGCAGGCAAATCCGCAGGGCGCTCAGGGCGCACCGCAGGGTGATCCCAATGCCGCACAGGGTGATAATGTTTATGAAGCAGACTTCACCGATGTTGACGACAAGAAAGAATAATCCATTTCAATTTAATATGGGCAGATTTATTTCTGCCCATATACATATTTTATTAGGAGAATAACCCGTGGCAGATAACAAAAGAGATTTTTATGAAGTTTTAGGCGTTGATAAATCGGCAAACGATGATGACCTTAAAAAAGCATATAGAAAACTTGCAAAAAAATATCACCCCGATTTGAATCCCGGGGACGCAACGGCTGAAAAGAATTTCAAGGAAGTTAATGAAGCTTATGAAATTCTTTCCGATAAGGAAAAACGCGCAAGATATGATCAGTTCGGTCATGCAGGCGTTGATCCGAATTTCGGCGCAGGTGCCGGCGGTCCGGGTGGATTCGGCGGCGGTTTCGGCGGATTTGGTGATTTCGGCGACCTTGGCGATATATTCGGCAGTTTCTTCGGCGGCGGCTTCGGTGGCGGGGGAAGAACAAGAAATCCTAACGCTCCCCGCAGAGGTAATGATACATCTTCGGCTGTTAATATCTCGTTTGAAGAAGCAGCGCTCGGTTGTACCAAAACGGTTAAGTTTACAAAGATCGATAACTGCCCCGACTGTAACGGCAGCGGTTGTGAAACGGGAACATCGTCAAAAACCTGTCCCGTTTGTCACGGCAGCGGTCAGGTAGCATCCGTTCAGCGAACTCCGTTCGGTCAAATCAAAACGCAGGGTGTCTGCAACAATTGTCATGGCTCGGGCAAAATCATTGATAAGCCTTGCCATACATGTGCAGGAAAAGGCAGAATTCGCCACACAGTTGAAAAAACCGTTGATATCCCCGCAGGTATTGATGACGGCCAGGTAATAAGCGTTCGCGGCGGCGGTGATGCCGGCGTAAACGGAGGACCTTCAGGTGATTTAAGACTTAATGTTAATGTTCGTCCTCACCCGATTTTTGAGCGCAGCGGATATGATGTTTTCTGCGAAATACCGATCACATTCACTCAGGCGGCTCTCGGCGATTCAATAACCGTGCCAACGCTTTACGGCAAGGTTAAGTTCGATATTCATGAAGGTACTCAGCCCGGCGATGAATTCAAACTTCGCGGAAAAGGCATTCAGCGCCTTAATTATGCAGGAAAAGGCGATCAGTATGTGAGGATCACGGTTGAAATACCTAAAGATCTTTCAAAAGAGCAAAAACAAAAATTATCCGAATTTGATAAGGTAACAACCGATAAAAATTATAAAAAGAAAAAATCATTTACTGATAAAGTTAAAGAATTTTTCAAAGATTAACCCTTATTTTGAATTTTACTGTTGACAAAGCACTTGTAAAAATGTATAATATTTATTGCTGTCGGCGATAGTCGATGGTTCTTAGGACCAGTAGCTCAGTTGGTTAGAGCAACCGGCTCATAACCGGTCGGTCCGGGGTTCGAGTCCCTGCTGGTCCACCATTTTTACAATTATATAGGGGTATAGCTCAGCTGGTAGAGCATCGGTCTCCAAAACCGAGTGCCGAGGGTTCGATCCCTTCTGCCCCTGCCAAAAAGAAAACTCCCGAATTGCCTTTGTAATGGGCTTTTCGGGAGTTTTTTAATTTCTTATTTTGCTGTCGTGTGCACTTTCGTGTGCACTTTTATTTTAGCATTTTATTAACCAGCGCTTGAATTACTGAATAATTATACCCTGCTGAAATAATTCTCTGCTTACGAGCTGCACCGTTTCCCCACTTACCCGCAATAACCTCTCTTGCGATTTCCTCATTTGATTTTTTAGCAGGTGCAGACGAAACACCGCAAAGTTCGTTTACCTTTGCTTGAACAACTGAATAGTTATATCCTGCCGCTTCGAGATTTGATTTGCGAGCTGCACCGTTTCCCCACTTACCCGCAATAACCTCTCTTGCGATCTCGTCAACGGATTTAGAAACAATGTTTTGAGAAACAACCTTTTCAGGAACGGTTTTTGTTGTACTTGAAATGCCCAAAGTTGTAAGTATGCCTTTTGCAATGGCTTCACCCATTACAATTCTTTTCGGCTCAGTATCTATAATCTGAATGTCGTTGGCATTATCGATAAATGCACATTCAACGATTACGGCAGGAGCTGTTGTCTGTCGAATAAAACCATAATAATCCTTGCCGCCGTTGCCGACACGGCATTTAGCTCCTCTGCTATTCTGACCGATTTTAACAACCTCGGAAACAATATTCTCGGCAAGTTTTTTACTAACGCCGCCAAAAACTGAATACCACGCCTCGAAGCCATCACCGCCGCCAGCATTATTATGTATCGAAACCGTAAGATCGGGCTTGAAAGCATTGCTTTCCCTTGCTTCCTCATTTATGCCGTCGTCTTCGTCTTTTGTACGGCTCATCAAAACCGTAACACCGTATGAGGTTAAAAAGCTGGCGCAGGCAAGAGCAATGGACAAGTTAAGATCCTTCTCTTTGAAACCATTTCCGACTGCACCGGAATCGCTGCCACCGTGTCCTGCTGAAATGAATACTTTTGACATATTATTTATCCTCACTTTCTATGGCTTCCTCAGCCTGTTTGTTGATGTTCATAAGTACCGCAATCGTAACCGTTGAAGCAAAGCCTATTATTGCTGAAACAATCGCTCCTTTGCTGAAATCAGCTGCTATAGCAGTGATTAAAGCAACACCAGCACCGGATGCACTTTGAATGAATGTTCTTTTTACTCTGTTCCAATTTAATTTCATAAATTTCACTCCTTATTTTTTACTAAGTCATCTATGCGATGATTTATCACTTTGATTTTTTCTTCAACAACCGGCATTCTCCGAGCAAAATTGTTGTGCTCCCTAACCTCTCTTGTAAGCTCTTCAATTTTGGTATCAGTCACGGCCTGGGCTGTTTGTATGTTCTGCTCGCTTTTTTTGCTTGTAGCAAGACAAGTAACTACTGTTCCCAACAGAGCAAGCCCGCCTGAAATAACAGCAACAATAATATCGCTCATTTTTTACACCCCCTTTTTATATTTGCACCCATTCGTTCCATTCACCACTGACATTTTGCCGCAGATAAATGGTTCGCTTGTCCTGGTCCAGTGAAGAAATAAATGGAACGGCTATTTGAGTTTTATTATTCAATTTATCTTTGCCCATAAAAAACAAAGTCAGAATGTAAAAATATCCTTCATTGTTAGGTGTATGTGTCTCGGTTAAAATTAAATGTGAGGATGTTTCATTTGGATCAATTTCATGTTCAGCATTATATTCAGCCAAACCATTTGAAATAATCTGGCTAAAACGATCATACAAAGGCATGTTTATTTCTAAACCATCTTTTTCGCTTACCTTTCCAAAGGCAAATCCTTTTCCGTTCGTCTTTACATTGAAAATTGTATATGCTGTTTGCAGATTTTTTGCAATTGACACAGTGCCGAAACTATCGGTTGCTTCAAAAACAAAATTATATGATGATCCGCTTTCAGCAGGAATTATGATATCTCCGCTTACCGTATAATTTTCTGACGACACATTATATGTGTTATATTGACTTTCCGAAGTTTTTTTGTATTTAACTGCAAAATGCTTTTCGTTTGCGGCATTGAGATTGGTTATTTCAGCGCGATATATAACTTTTGCGTATTCGCCTTGTTCATCTAATGTTCCGGATTCATTGCATCTCGAAACATCGAAAACGATTATATTCGGCGTAGCATAATCATTGACAATAATCGTTTGTGTTTTCGTCGTCGACTTTCCGCGAGAATCAGTAACAGTAACGCTTACACTTTTTATGCCCGAAGTTGTCAGAACATTTGATGTGATCTCTTGCCCTGAATAAACCAAATCATCAATTGTTACACTGTATAGCGAAATCGTGCTATCGTACACACCTACAGCATCCGTTATTACTTTTAATTTAGAATAAGACTTGACATAACCTGCCCTTTCGGGAATACCGCTTGCCGCTTCACTGACAAACACATTGTTTATAACAGGAGCAACATAACTTGGAATATCTGCAGTAAAACTTGCAGATTTTGTGCCTATATATGAATTACCATTATAAGTATCGACATAAATTGAACCAATGCCGCTTCCTGCAGCAACTATTTGTGACATAAGCGATTCAGGTACAGTCCACGATATGCTATCAATTACATTTGTCGCTATAATTTCCTGAACATTTCCAAACCAAAAGCGGACCGTATGCGTGAATATATTGGAAACTCTATTCGTAAATACAGTTATTGTTTCGCCGAATTCAAAATTTGATTTGCTTAATGTCGGCTGCGAAGCTCTCGGTATAGTAGCAAGTGACAATGTGAAACCTTGTTCGCTTGAATTGAGCGGGGCTGAAAGTTCTATCCATGCGGTAACGGTTAAATTTTTGGTTCCGTCTATGTTATGAGAAATATTAAGCCATTTATCGAATAAGTATATTCCGGAATTTGTGATTTTTTGGCTTGTTGTTATTGGCGCACTATACAGCGTTCCGTCTATTCTGCAATATAGTGTGCCGGAACCATAGGTTGTGTAACCAGCATTTGTTCGATAAAAAAACACGGAAACACGCACATTGCTTGTGTTATCCGTGAGCGATTGGCTATTTACCGATACATCAATTCTATATTTTATATAACCATTACTTGTATTAAGTTCTCCACTTGATGCCATATCCTAATCACCTACCTTTACAAACGAAAGCGATCCGTCAGAGCGAGGAACGAAGGCAAAGTTCCCGAGTTGCAATGTGCCGCCGCTTTTTACCTCTGCATTACCTATATACAACTTGTTATTACTCATATAAGCAACTTCTGCCCCGTTCTGCTTAAATGACATTCTGTTGTTAGAGATAGTTAATGTCATCTCATTTCCCTGCTCACCAAGAATGATATTTCCATCAACAAATCTAATATATTTAAGTATATTATTGTAATTTGTTTCTTGTCTTCCGTTAACGGTCGCTATACTTTGATTTATTGTTTCAAAAACCATTGCTATTCCGTCTTCGTTCATTTGAAGAATGTTTCTAACTGTTGTTGCAAACTCCTCATAAATCGTTTTTGAAACGGTTGTTCTTTCAACCTCGGCCTTAATTTGATTAGTCGATTGTTCAATTTTTGAAGCTCTTTTATCAATATAGTTAAAAACATCAGTATTGCTGTTTTTAATTTCCGTTTTAGTTGCACTTGCTTCGTTTTGAATATCTTTAATTTTTGTTTCATAATCAAAAATAGCATCGCTCAATAACTTTGTTGAGTTCCCCAAAGTGAAAGAGGATGCATAAGGTTCAATTATGTTTGTTGTTTTTTTGATGACTTTTAAGGTATCATCTATACCTAACACAGGGTTTTTGTATGGATATTTATCAAATACCATAAAATCATCAATATCAAGTTCAATTAAAGATAAGTCAAGAGCAGTAACATTGTCGCTTATGTTGATTTTGTTATTGTCAGATAGATACTGTTCACCTTTGATTTTTAGATTTGCCGCCTGTGTGACATCATCAAATATAGCCGTACCGTAAATGACACCATAAAGATCGGCCGCTGTTGTATCTTCAAGATAGATTTTGTCGTCATTAACGCTTTTAACATTTAAGCGCTCTTCGGTTTCAACCTCTGTAACATTGCCTTGCTCGTCAATTACTTCTTTTTTTAGCTTTGCGCCGAGGGGAATGACTCGGGTTACAATCTTTGTCGGATCAATATCTCGGCTCGCGCTTTCAACATTCTTTGCAAGCTCAATCGTAGTCGCCCTTGTCGTTCCGATTTCGGGTTTATAATCAAGGTAAAGAATGCCGTTATCCTCTCTTAAATCAATTTCACCGCCGAAGGAACCTATGAGCTTGTTTATTATTATTTCCCATGTGGTTTCATAATTCAAACCTTTATAAACGCCGTCTGAGGTCGCAAAAGGATTAACTGTAATGTTGCCACGGTATATCTTTTTTTCATTTGTGACCTGCGCGTTATGGTTTTCGAGGATAAGATCTATGAACTCTTGCAAACCGTTACGGGAATCGTCGCCATCATATTGTCGTTCTTCTGTATATGGCTGTATGCTATCCCTTAAATAAGCCATACGGTTTTCACATACAACATTTTTATAATACATTCCGTCACTATCAAGCTGTGGTGTTATTTTTAGCACACGTCCGGTAAAATCAACTCTTTGCTTTTTATTGTTGTAAACCTCAACGGTTGTTAAAAAAGGAAAAAGGCAATCATAGCAAGGATTATTTGGATAGATTGAAAAAGACAAACTGCTGATAGCATTTATTTCATCTTGAATAGTTGCAGACGGCAGTTTTTCTGCCGTCTGCACTATTCCTCCACGGTGCATATAGCGTGTTTGATTTCCGTTTTTAATTGAAATATCATACATTTTTACAGCACCTCTTTAATAAAGCTCAAAACCAACATAGTTGTTTCACTCAGAGTAATTGAGATTTCATTTTTTCCACGAGCAAGGTAAAGCCCCGTTTCAGTTTCCGTTTCGGAATCAAATGCTACCTGTTTACCATTTAGTTTTATGGTACCGCTTCCAACAGCTTTAAGCTCTACCGGTTGCCCTATATTAAAAATAGTATAAGTTCCGTTCTCGTTGATTATTGTTTTTTCAGGTTCGTTTGCGATCTTGAATGGGTAGCAATTAAATGTAACCGTAAGTTCTGTTTTTTCAGCATCTTCATTTTGGCTTTCACTTGCAAATGACCCGTGAAAATGATAATCCGGGATTGTATCATCAAAGATATCAACTTCGTGCATGTTGCAAAACCAATTGATGACATCTGTGCGCTTTAGATCCATTTGTTCAACAGTTTCACCGATTATATCAAAAGCATAACTCAATTCACGGTTTCCAAAAGTTGCACTGCCGGCAAGAGTGGTAAAGTCATACGCTCCGTTCATGAATGGAATTTCTTTTAATATTGTTTTTTTCGGTGGGTTTCCTATTGTTCGAGAGGCAATATGTAAGTTGAAGTCAGCGTGACTGTGAAGACCGTTAACCTCTATTCCATCTTTATAATTCATAAAGCTAACCCCCGATTTTTCAGAATTATCCTTTCACCGTTAACTATGTCGGTATCAGATGCCGTCACAGTTGCAAAGCGTTGTCCGTTTACACTTAAATTAATTGCCCTGTTAGCCAAATGTTCAACTGCACTTATAAGCTTCGAAAGATCCAACAACTGCATTGACTTATCAAGAACCGTTCCGATATTTGCGTTGATCGATGTTTGCAAGTTTGGCGCATCTATAAAGGTTTTAACACCGTTGGATATATAAGAACCGTATGCGCCCTTTATTTCTCTGCTTTGCTCTTCGATACTATCGAGAATAGATCCGGTACCTTCCTCAATACCCTCAGCAAAACCGTAGTCAACCATCAAGCCGACTTCATCACGCATGACGTGCGAAGGAGAGCGAATATCAAGCACCTTTTTAGCCGCAGATAGTGCGCTATTAACTGCTGTTTTAAGCGCTCCGGTAAGTTTCCATTCACCGGCTTTAACGCCCTCTGCCAAACCATCAATGCTGTTTCCACCTACTTTGGCATATTCTGCTTTAGCATTTTCTGCCTGTCGTCTTGCGTTATCAATCCGAGCCTGCATTTGCCGTTTTTGTTCATCGGTCATAGAAGCTTCTTTTTGCTTGTATTCCTCTTCCATTATGCCTAAATTAACAGCAGTATCAATAACTTGTTGCCTCATTATTTGTTTTTGTTCTTCTTTAGTTTTACCAACAACATCAGTCGCACTCTTAAAACCGGAAGCATAATTGTTAAGGTAACCGATTGCTTTATCGGTTTCACCGGCTAAAACTGCATTACTTGCCATTTCATAACTGTCAATAGCTTTATAATGTTCATCTATATTGGCAGTCATATCAAGATACTCTTGCTTTTTTGTGGCAAATTTATCCTGCAATTCCTTTATTTCAGCTCCGATTGCCGCTGTTCTATCGACTGCAGCTGATATTTCTTCTTCAGAACAAGTAGCAACTGCTTGTTCATACTCTTTATGTGCTTTTTCTAATTCGGCCTTTTTAGCGATTATATTATCATCAATTTTCTGCAATTCAACGGCCTGTGCCGCTCTTGCTTGCTCTGCTGCCGCAACCTCTTGGACTGCGGTTTTATATTTTTCTTCATAAGCAGAAAGTAAGATTTGTGCTTTTTTAGCTTGAATAGTTTGAAGAATACTTTCTTTAACCTGACCGTTTGCATCAACGATCTGCTCAAGGCTGGAATACTCGGTTCCGAGCGCTTGATTAAGCTCATTAAGAATAAACTGTGCTCTTTCTTCGTAACCCTGCTTTACTTTACCGTTACTATCAATTAAATTCGCCAATTGAGGCAGAAGATTTTTTTCAACATAGTCTATTTCTGCTATTTCAGATGCAGCTTTTTTATCTGCGGCAGCAGAAACTTCCTTAAAAGCTTCTGCCTGTTCCTGTGCCGCAATCACATTTTCTCTTTGTGCCTTTGACAAAAGATCCGTTTCTGCTGCCGCTTCTTGTTCTGAAGAGCATAAAAAAGCAATGCCTGCAGCAAGCAATCCTACTGCAGTTATTACGGCTCCTATCGGATTTGCAGTCATAGCCGCATTCCATAAAGTCTGTGCTTTTGTAGCAAGTCCTACGCCTGCCTCAAGTCCTGCAATAGCAGTTTTTGCCGCGGTAACTGCTGTTGTAATCGCCATCACTGCCTTAAATGCCGCAAAAGCCGTCACTGCACCCAACGTGACTGCAGCTAATGTATCAACATTTTCCGCTGTGAACTTAAGAATATTTGCAAGCGGTGGTAAAACGCTTTTGCCAATATTCGAAAGACCTGAAGCAAACTTTTTAACCGTATCATCTTTTTGCAAAGCAGGTATAAACTGCTTTGTAACTGTTTTTGTTGCATCTCTTAACGGCTGCTCAAATTCTTTATACGCAGTCAGTCCGACCTCTTCAAGCGCACTTCTCATTGCCTTGAGATCACCCGAGAGGTTATCATTCATTGTATTGGACATCTTTTGAGCTGTTTTATCACTCTGCCGTAATTGCTTCTCAAAATTTGCCGCTTCATCAATTCCGGCATTAAGCATAAGGTTTAGCCCTTTAACACTGTCTGCCGTAAATGTCGTCAACAAAGCAGAGGATTTTTCTGCATCACCTAAACCATCAACAGCATTTTCAACATCTTTTAAGATATCGGTCATATCGCGATAGTTTCCGTTGGCATCCATTACTTGAACATTTGTGTTTCCTATAACGATATTGCCATCTTTCATTTTTTTGGTCATATCGCGCAATACAGCAGCTAATGCGGTACCTGCTTCTGAACCTTTCAAACCCTGATTTGCCATCATAGCAAGTAATGATGTAGTTGTTTCTACATCTTGTCCAGCAGCATGCATGTTTGCGGCAACCATCCTGTAAGCCTCTCCAAGTGCTTCTGCAGTAGTATTACTGTGTGATTGTGCAAACGCCAATAAATCAGCAAAGTATGCACTCTCTTTAGCTTCCATACCAAAAGCAGATAAATAGTCAGTGCACATATCTGATGCTTTGGCGAGATCCATTCCTGCCGCCGCCGCCAAATTAAGAATGCCGCCTAAAGCATCTTGGCTTTGTTTTACATCCCATCCCGCCAGCGCCATATACTTTAAGGCATCTGCCGCTTCTGATGCGGAAAAGACAGTTGTTGCCCCGTATTGGCGCGCTGTCTTTTCTAATTCCTCAAGTTCTTTTCCGCTTGCTCCGGATATTGCCTGAACTTCTGCCATTGATTCAGAAAAATTTTGGCCGAGTTCTATAACTGTCTTACTTAGATCCTTTGCTCCCGATATTACGGACCGTATGACATTTGCTGCTAAATCCGCAAGCACGCCTTTGAACACGGTAAATCCGCCGTTGCCTGCTTTATCAGCGCTATCACCGACATCATCAAGCGTTTCATCAAGTTTATCCGCTGCATCTTCAGCATCAGATATTTTCCTTTTGTTTTCGTTAAGTTCTTCTGATAAATCCTTTATTTGATTTGCGAGTTCCTTTGCTTCATCTGATGCTTCGCCAAATTTTAGCACAGCTTCAACATATTCTTTTTTTAATTTATTAACTTCAGATTGCTGTTGATCTATACTATCATTCAGTTTATCAGTTTCGCTCTTAACTTTACTTTCGGCATTTTTTTGTGCTTCAAGTTCGGTAGTGCATTGCTGAATAGCTTGCTTTATTTTTTCTTCGGCGTTCTGGGCGTTGGTAAGTTGCGTTTTTAACTTAATCGCCTCATTCGAGTTTTCGCCGAAACATTCAACAGCTTTTTGCAGTTTACCGTTTAAGGCCTCAACAACAGTCTGCTGTTGTTTTTCCTGCTCCATAAGCAGTTTTTGTCTTTGCTGCAAGCTTTCCACAGATTGGCCATTGGATTTCATCTGTGTATCATTAAGTTTTAGTTCGGCACTTAATGCACTTATTTGTGCTTTAGCAGATTTGATGTTACTATTAAATTCACCGGTATCTGCCGTGAATTTAACTTTCGCTTCGTTTTTTGGCATATATTACCACCACCTTTAATTTTTTCGGTTGCGTTCTCTATCCAACACATAGTTAAGCCAACCGTCATAAGCAGTTTTGTTTTCGACAACGCTCAGCAAAAAAGAATAGTCCGCATTCCAAAATAGATCCTCTGATATTCCGAGAATTAAAACATAATACGTGTAATAATCTTCTATATCTTCAAGAGCAAATTTTGGAGGCTTTATTTTCTGTTCTTTTTTGTGTGTTCGTTGTTGGAATGGTTGCCGAAAACCTACGCTTTTTTTGGCGTTGTAAGTATCGCAACTGCTTTTGTTACTTCGTTAAGATCGCCGCCACATTTATTCATAAAGTCATCGAACGACATACAGGTATCGTAATCATCCATATTTGCGCAAAGATAAGCTACATAAAGCATCTCAAGCCATTCAAGCATATCCTTACTGCCATCCATACGATATTTATTATATCTTTCATACAACTCTTTGTTTTTAGATTTAAGACGGTTCAACAAAGAAAAAGTAATTGTGAGCTTTACTTTTTCACCGTCGGCAAATTTGAATTCATAATAAGTATTTTTTGTTTCGCTCATTACAAGTGCTCCTTTCATAAATTAAAAAGGGGCATTTTAACAAATGCCCCTTTTTTCATCAGTTTTTCTTGTTGGCTTTAAGTTCTTCAACAAAATCACCGACTTTGAGGATCTCTTCAAGCCGCTCTTTATTACAAGTGAATGTTGAATCGACTTTTCGAATCTTACCCGTGTTTTTGTCTCTGAATTCTTTAAGTACTTTTACCTTCATATAATATTCTCCTAAGCGGTAGGGATTGCCTTTTTAACAAGGTCATAGTTAAATGATGACATCCAACCGTTCTTAATTTCATCGGTAATGTCCGAAGCGAGAGCTTCATACATTCCGTTTCCTTTATCATCGGGCATTACTGCAACTTCCATTTCGACCTCGGCAACTTCTTCGGCACCGTTCTCAACCTTAATGGTAGGTCTTGAATTACAAATACAGCGAGGATATGCTTTGTATTTTTCCTCACCGTCTTCATCTTTAACATGCATTGTTAAACAAAATTCCTTGTGAACATTTTCAGAACCGTAAGCTAAAACGCCATCGGCAAGATCATCTCTTTCCATGTCGAATTCTTTTTTGAAAATATCATAACGAACATGGGCAGAAATGTTCAAAGTGCCCTCTCCGGTTCCTCGAACAATGTTTTTGATTTTTACACCACGGCAGTTTTTGGTTATAACCTTTGCCGTCATTTCTTCTTCGACCGAACCTACACAGTCCATAGGCGTTGCGGCCTCAGCATCTTTATCAAATTTAACGCTCATTTTATCGATTTCAAAATCGGAAAAAACTCCGTTAGTCATTTTTTATTTCCTCCTAAAAAATAAATTTTTCCGTGATTTTAGTGATACATCTGTCGATTATATCATTTTGCTTTTGTTCTGCACCGGCAATCATAAAATATTGTTCGCCGGCGTGTCTTAGTGTGTTGGTTCCATCATCAGGAAAATATAAATAATGGTATGATTCTTTAGTTCTGATTGTTACAGATAAATTCTCATCTTCCTGCCTGAATGGTTGTGCAGATTTGGCTGCAGTCTTTTTTCCGCGCCAAGTTCTGCGCGAAACGGGCAATAAAGTTATTATTTCATCGTTTATCAGGCGCCCGGCTTCGCCATGTAAAACCTCGTTTATCGCCTGCTCAGTATTTCCTTCCGTTTTTCTCAGCAAATCATCAAGCAGCTCAAACGCTTTAGAATCTGCTTTGAAGTCATATCTTGCCATTATTCGATGTTGCTTTACGTGCCTTAACAAACTCCATTGTCAGCAATTCAACAACGGTGTTTGTATTTGGCTTGCGTGTATATTGATATTGGCAATCGAGACTTGCCAATCTAACACCGGGTATTTCGCACAATTTTTCAATAACAGTTATATCAAGCCCTTCAGGAATATAGTTCTCACGAATTATGGCAACGGTGAAACGATCCGTATAACCACGATTGTTATCGTTTCTTCTCAACGCCTTTCGCGAAAAAACTATATAATCCCACTGTTTTTCGGCATCATTTGTGTCCACTAATCCGTAATAGACACGATTATCAACTGATAATAATTTTGCTTCTATATCTTCAAGTATCAAGTTCTCTCACCGCCTCAAGAAATAAAAACATCTCAGTTCTGGTTTTATCAAGATATGAAATACTATATAAAACACCATCAATAACTGCATTAAACTTGCATTTAATTGCCTTAACATATCGCGTGCGAACTTTCAAGGAAAGTGAAAAATTGCTTTGCTCAGCAAAGTCAATGTCTTGCTGCCTAATGCTCAACTGTTCATAATCAAGTTTACAGATAAAATCCATATCATCAATGGCTCTTACATTTTCTTTTGCCGCGAAATTGGACCGTTTTTCTTTTTCTCGATAAATTTCAACCACGCCGTCATTAAATCGAACGAATTTAGGCTTCACAGTCATTCACCTCGTGAATTGCACGTGCCTGCAAGATATCATCTAAATAATTATTGTCGAACTCATTTTCGCAGTGATTATAAAGATACAAGCAGTACGCCTTAAAAATCACATTCTCGATACCGGGAACGGAAAAATCAAAGGTAGCAGGATCGGTAATACCGAGTTTATGCGATATTACCGATTTTGCTTCTTCAATAATGTCCGACACGCGCGCTTCGGTATCTTCATCGCTCCAAGTAATATTCAACTTACGCTTAACCTGTGCAGTGATTGAATCGGGCATTATTTTTCACCTCTTAAGCCGTGGGCACGTCGTTTGCTTCAGCATTATTAACAACGCTTACATTGAGATAAGCGGGATTAACTCCGCTTATATCAAGATAAATTGCAGAAGTGTTATCATAGGCACGGCCTGCAGCATACTGCTTAATCTTGAATGCGCGCTGATCCTCTATAAACTTGTATTCGTCGGAATACTCAATTGCGCCGTTTTTATCACCGCCGGCAAAAAGATAATACTCTTCAAGCAAGCATAAAACAGCTTTTCCGGTTTCAACTTCGTTAGATATCATAACATCAGTCGGGAACGGGAAAAGATTGTTGATATAGCTGCCTGCATTATTAAGAACTGTTGTTGCCGGCATGATCTTAGTTAGATAATCCAACTGATTAACGATCATTTGTACTTTTCCGAATTTACGAAGTTTTCCGTTTTCAGTAATTGCCAATTTAGAGAGCAATTCACCGTATGAAGCAGGTGTAAAATCGGTTACACTGATAGCATTTTTATCCGGATAACCTGTAGCTGTATCTATTGAAACACCGTCGTGAATGTCTTTCTTAAGACCGATCGGCTGATTGATACCATTGCCATTAACGATTGCATCTTCAAGACCTACAGAAAGAGCTTCCGCAAGCACTCTTCTGATATACCCATCAAGGAATACAGGGCCCAGGTCAAGCATACCTTTTTCGATAATTGCATAAGCAGAAAGTTTGCTCTGCTTTACATCAATTACCTTGAAGGCAGAAGTGATTTCTTTAACGATACGATCAGTTATCTGTCCCCATACCGCTTTCTGCTTTGTATGATCGTTGAGTACCCACTTAGTGAGATATCCTACATACTGGAAGTTGATAGCCGCAAGCAAGGGATGCTCTTCTTCAAGGTTTTTCCAAACATCCTCAATGATCGTATTCGGCATAAAGTCGTTTTCGTCTTCGCTACCGATAATAGAAATAAAAGCCTGCTTAGGATCGGTTGAACGGAGTGCATCAATAACCTTTTCGTACCACTTTGTTTCCTTAGTGGTCAACTGTCTGTAACCTCTCTGAGCGAGGATAACAGAATCGTTTGAAGCTTTAACATCTTCAAAGTCGGTCTTAACGGTTTCGGCGATTGCATTGTGGAACTCAGCCCATGCTTCCTGCATTTTAGCTTCATCGCCGGATTTCATAGCTTCTACAATCTTTGCAGAGATTTCTTTTTCATTTGCAAATTTAATCATTTTCTTTGCTCCTTTTTTAATTTTTGATTTTTGAAATTGCATTAAAAAAACCGCTCAACATTTCGTTAGCGGTTTTTTCTATATTTTGCGCGGGGGTTGCAGTTGTGTCTTCTTCATTGGCTTTTTCGGGGTCCTTAGTTAACCGATTAGGTGTGAGGTTCTGCTCGGCTTTTGATTTCGTAATAATGTCGAACACAGTGTTCCTTGCACATTGGCTTGGTTTTTTGCATTCTTCCTCTATTATTTCGGTTGCAAAACCATAATTAACGGCATCTTTCGGTGCTATCCAGCTTTCGCTATCCATCAGCGCTTTAATTTCTTCTTCGGAAATTGCAGCAACTGCTTTATAAGCCTCAACTGATGCTGATGTAATAACATCCAAATCCTCAGCTAATTTTCGCAATTCTGCAGCATTGCCGCTTCCGTATGTCCATGCGTTATGAATCATCAATAAACTTGCATTTGACATTTTACGTTCCTGACCTGCCATAAAGATAACAGATGCGATAGAACATGCGAATCCGTCACAATAAGTAATGACTTTAGCTTCTTTGCTTTTTCGTTTTAACGCGTTGTATATCGCAAGTCCTTCTGCAACCTCACCACCATAGGAATTTATGTAAACATGGATTTCATTTACATTACTGATCTCATCAAGTTGCTTTGAAAGGTTATATGCCGAAACATCGCTATCAAGCCACGGCCAAGATGTGATATCACCGTAAATGTTAATTGTTGCAACATCTTCGCTTGTAACTAACGAATAGTATTTCTTGTTCATTTATTCACCACCTCCAATTCATTATTTATATCCTCAACATTTGAATAATTCTTTGTTACCCAATGTTTACGGCTAAACTCGGTATTTAATGGGATATCCCCAACTTTTTCGCGAAGGTCATCAACACAATACATACCACACGAAATAAGTTTATCGATCTTCTCGGCAATGTCAAAAATATCAATATGATTTATGCAAGTTGTATCAACTGTAACATAATTTTCTCCGCCATTCCAGGTTGCAAATGTGTTAGTTTTGCCTGTTAACTCTTCCTCTAACATATCCGCCAAAGGATCAATGCAGAAAGTTAAGAACACATTAACAATATCGTTTATATTTGTGATATTGCCGTACATCATCGGCATTGGAATCTTATAAGCTTGCGCAATGATTTCAAAAATTTCTTTTCGTATATTTATCAAATCACTCGCATTACCGGTTGATGTTTTGCTTGCATCGCCAAATTCTTTAAGCTCCATTCCCTTGTATTCGGGAAGAACTGCGCTTTCAGCTTCGATAAAATCTTCCAAATTCTTTTTAATTGTTTTCTCAAATTTTTCTTGAAATTCCTTATCTCCGACACGAATTTGTTCAAGGGATAGCTTATATTTTTTACCGTTATTTTTTTTGTAATTATTCAAGGCACTTTGAATAATTTGACTGTATATTTCGTAAAGTCCGTTTACAAGTTTATCTATTTCCTTGTCATCAAGCCTGAAGTAAAAAACATCGGATGCCTTAAAACTTCTTTTAATCGTTTGTCCCTCAATGGAAATACCCTTAAATACATTATCCTTTAGTTGATGTTCTTCTTTGGTAAAACCATCTGCAACATATATTTTATCGTTTAACGGAACGAGAAGGGCCTCATTATTACGATATAAAGTTTGAATCCATTTGTTAATGAATTCACTTGAATTTTGATTTGGATTTGGCCTTACATTTAGCAAATAGTAAAATTTATTTTTAACCTCAGTTCCATTTTCATAAACCTTGAATTCACATTTGCTTATTGTATTTGCTATGTATGAAATTGCAATTTGCTTGGCAACTTCTTTGTAATAATTAGCTGTGTTTGAGCTTAAAATAATCGCATCAATAATTGTTGAATCGGCTTTTCCTCTAAGCCAATCTGTAAGAAAACCCATTTGATCCCACCTTAATTTTTTTTGCAGTCCACTGCAAAAACTGATTTTATATCTTATTTAACTTATCTTCTTTAATAAACATTCTTGCCGCATCGAAATCTGCCTTTATTTCTTTTGCGGTTTTCGGAATTTCCGGCGGAAAAAACTCCGCCGGTTTAATTCCTAATTTTGTCGCAAATTTTTCCTCAATAGTCATCATAAGGCCTCCGAAAGATTTATAGCATACTCGGTTTCATTTGAAATGGGAATATTAATGTTTATGCCTTCCTGCTCAAAAATAACTATTCCGTCGTTCGGGCTTTGAGATTCGCTATGCTCAACAGTTATAAGGTTGTCATCGCCTATATAATTAGATATATCAAAAGTGTGCAAGCCTCCATTACTTACCCATTCTCCGTCAACATATTTACCGAATTGACAGAATTCTTTTGTTTCGAAGTCGATATAGTTTGATTCTTCTCCCATATCTTCAGAAATGCTGGATTGCCCATATCCCTTGTCGGCAAGATATTCCCTTAAATCTTGCCTTAAATCAATACGACCAAGCTCAGCCGCATCATCGCCAAAAGATACGACGCTCGTCACTTTTGAATGCTTTAACGTTCCTGCATTGTATGGGTAATAATCTTCTTTAAGATAACTCTTAAATTCATCAATGGTTGTCGGCTCATTATCCGCACCAAACATTTGTGTTAAATCGAAGATCATCGCTCGTGCCGTGTAATTATCAAGATTCGTGTCTTTCCCAACGGCAAGTGAACACATTGCAGAACTGCTTGTGGTCGTTGCTGTGAAAATTCTATCTGCTCCGGCACTTATCGTTCCGCCGCCGTATGAATAAAGATTTAAAAGAATACTTCCGCCGCTAACAGAACCGCTGATTTTTTGAAATCTAACAAAATACTTGTGTCCGCTGATTATGTTGAACCTATACGCAGACGGATAAAAGTTTGATGTGGCTTTGCCATTTGCTGTAAAGGAATGACTAATATTGTTTTGTGTTATTGTGACACCATAAGAAGTACTTGCAAGCGGGTCTGTAAACAGTTGATTAAAGTTTATTGTTCTTCCGTAAACCTTGTTTATCGAAACCGCTTTTGCGCCCTTTGGAACAGGCTGAATATATGCCGGCGTTGTTCCGTTTTCGATGTCCCACGCCTGACCTTTGGTGAGCTTTATAAGGTAATCAAGCTTTTTATTTGTAAAATCCGTTTCGGTTTTGTTGGCGGGCACAAATCCCAAAGCATCTTCTTTGAGATTTAGCAAGGCATCAACGCTTTCTGCCGTATAATAATCGCTCATATCGGGTGTAATACCGTCTTCGCCTTTGTCACCTTTATCTCCCTTTTCACCTTTGGCATTCCCGGCATCTATTTTTTTGCCGTTTTCTTTTGTGATAATCAAATGTCCGGCGGCGTTTATTTCTACACTCTTTATTATTCCGGCGTTTAGCATTTCAATGATCTGTCCATATACATCGGGTGTCGGATCCTTTTGAACGCCGGCGCTTAATATAGATTTATCACATACTACCGGCGCAGCTGTGGTCGTATGTAACTCACCGGCATAAACACCGATATAAACTACTGCAATATCTGAAAGTATTGGAACGCTAACTTTACTGCCAGTAAAAACCACATCAGTAAAACAATTTATTCCATTTTGGCGAAAGGCGAAACGAGCCGTTTTAACTCCGTCCCCCCACTCCTCATCAAAATCAAAATTTACTGAATAATCGCTATTGTTGCAAATTATTACAGGTTGTCCAACAATAGTTGCAATCTTTTTCCTAACGATTATATTTAATTCCATTTTTTCACACTCCTAAAAAATCAACGGCGCAAACGCCGTAAAATCCATTGATTCCGGTATTTCATCTTCAATTGTAAATGCTGCAACATACGCCATAAAGCCGTCCGTTTTCCGACTCTTTGGCTCTATTTTGCCATACTTAAAGTTATTATTCGGTGCCGGTTCCAACTTTGCGTTATTCGTGAACCAACGCCAGAGTTTGTCATCACCGACAATAAGATTTCCGTTTGCAAATACACTTGATATTTTCGGCTGAATTTTCATTATGTCAGAAGGTCTAACAAGCTTAACTTTCTTTTCATTTGCGGCATATCCAATTTCTCTCAGTTCTCTTGTCATAAGAGCGTAACGGTAGTCATCTATTGCTATTTTGATAATATTATATTTTTCTGACTGCTCTGCAATCCAACTTGTTACCAAACTTGGATGAACTTCAACATCATCAACAATCGTTAATTTGCCTTGAAGTTCTGCTTCTTTTAGCGGAAATTTAATACGACCTAAATCGCATGATTTATTGCAAAGCCAACTGTGATGAATTCCATAGTACATATAATCTATCTTGAACAATAAAAAAGCCGATATAAAATCGGTTGTTTTCGCGAAGTCGATACCACAAACACAAGCCTTATTTCGCAAGTCAGGCAACTCTCTATTTGTCTTTTTGATGTTTTCCCAGCTCGTTACTTCCGCATCTTTTTTTCCCTGCGGTCTATTCATTCTTTTTGTCATAAATGCATTGTTGGTAACAGGATCAAGCAGATAATCTTGATATTCTCTTTTCATCTGCCCTCTCAATGTAGGTAAATAAGGCAAACTCGGGTTTGCTTTTTCCCAATTGTTTTCGTTGTGTACTTCTTTTTCGTCATCAAGCCGGCAGATAAACGGAAGGAAACCATTGTCTTCCAATTCACCGCTTAATATTTTTTCGCTTTTAAGAATAAGTTGATCAAGCGGTCCATCTCGAACATCACCGTTCGTAGATATATACGTCCGGCGGGGATGCGGCTTTTTTCCGAGGCCGGTTGTGAAAACATTGATGTTTTCCCAATTTTCATAAGCGTGTGGCTCGTCAAAATCAACCTTGCCGCTTCTAAGACCGTCTTTGCCTTTTGGATTGTTTGTTCTGAACTTAATTTTTGACCGCGTTTTTATATTTTCAATCACCGTTCTGTTCCAACGGAAATTTTTTTCAAATTTTTTTCTAAATTGCGGATTTTCAAGAATATTCCATATCTCATCAAAGGTTGTTTTGGCCTGTTCTTCCGAGTTTGCACAGATATCTATGTCATAATAAGCCACGTTGTTTGTAGGAGTAATCAAGCAAAAATCCTCAAAAGATAGGAAACCGTTCTTGCCGCCACCGCGCCCCATAAGTGCAAATAAGTCACTGAACCTGGGCTGTCCATCTTCCCGAAATATGCAGTTATGCAAAACAAACAAAAATTTTTCCCATTCAAAAAGTTCGAACGGAAAGTATTTTTGATAGCTCATGTATTTTTTAATTTGCTCGCCGTCATACAAAAGCGTTTCAGTTTTGAATACTTTTTTGATAAGTGCAACAAGTTGTTTTTGTTCCTTACAGGTGTTAACCTTTCCGCTTTCAACAAGTTCAATATAGTCTTGAATTTCAGCGGGAATATTCTTACAAATCGTCATCCTCATCTTCGACTTTCGGAATAATTAACTTACATCTTGCACCTATCGTCAATCCTAATTCTTTTGCGCAGGCAATGCATTGCTTAAAAGCCCGATCTTGCAAGCTCATAAATGTGTTTATATCATCGCCTCTTTGCCGCTTCAATATCTTTTCAAGCAGCTCTTTAAGCTCGGTAGCATCGTCACAATTTAGTGACAACGCATCTATTGTAGCCCATTTATGCACCAAATCCGCTTTTTTCAAAACCTTGTTTATTTGTTTTGTGTAATCTTCATATAGTGACCGGCTCATCACATACATTCCGAGACAATCAACATCAAGCTCGGTGAATATGCCGACATTTTTTAACATTTCAGCATACTTCATAAATTCATCTTTTTGCTTGCGGTTTTTAAGATATGCCGGAGGCGATATTTCATCGGCAACAGGCACTTCAAGTTCCTCATCTTTTCGGTCATTATATTCCTTTTTGGTAAGGTGTTTTTTGCCCTTTGCTTTGATAAGGTCAATCGGCTCCTTTTGTTTCGGCATTCTTCAATTCACCGCCTTTTTAATTTTTGTTGATTGGGGAATTTTTTTTATCTTGTCGCGTGTTCCTTCCGTTGTAAGGGGTTCTTAATTAAACCCTTATGGGTCCCCGGGGGGGATTACCACCGTTCTTTATTAAGCTGCGGCCTTTTTTCAGCAGGAGAAAATCTACTATGTTCAGCGTTATGACACTGTTTGCACAACGGTTTTAAGTTAACTTGTTTATCGCCGTTTTCGTCAATATAATATTCGCTTAAAGCTAAATCCGGACGGATCTTAACCTCTTTGACATGATGCACGGTCACGGCTCTTTTGTACTTGCCACGCTTCAAACATTCATAGCATTCATTATGATTTTTATTAAGAATCTGTTGCCGCAAATTTAACCAATCTTTTGATTTATAAAAAGTGTATAGTTTATTCTCGGCAATCAGTTTTCTTATATATTGCTCTAAGTTTCTGATCATTATCCCCTGTTCCCACCCACCACATTTTTCTATTGCGGTAATCCAACATAAGTAAAACAAAAAGAGCAGTTGTATTACAACCACTCTTGCTAAATAATTATTTTGTCTTAACACGGTCTATAAAACTTACTGAAATAAGAAACATAACCGTTTGTGCAGCAACAATGTTTTTTGAGGATCTGTTATGAAAGGATGATTGTCAAGATCACCAATAATATTATAAGCAAATAAAACCGAACAAAACGAACAAGTTTTATCTATTATGTTTTATCTTTGTAATTCTGATTTAAGTATCTCTTGCAGCGCATCCTCACGCCGTCAGCTGTGTTTCCGCCGCCCAGTCTAATTCCTATCTCTATCCATGTTTTACACTGAATAAATCGTAGAAACATTATGTTGCGCAGTTCGGCATCATTGATTTCAAGAATGTATTTATTGATTTTAATGCTTTGCTCGGTCTTACGCTTTACAGCTTCCGATAAAAGGTTTTGGTATTCAACGATCGCCGTTGCCGCTTCACCGATTTTATCTTTGACACCGGAACCGTGAGGCATACCGGAATAATTAACGGTCGTTTTTTCTGCGAGGTTCCGTAGCTCTTGAATTTTCGCTTTATAGAGTTCAATCTCACGATTGATATGCCGAACTGAATAAAGTTCATCGATCGTCATTTTTTCACCTTCAATTTCATCTTCATCTTATATTAAGCAATGAAACATATTCGCCGTAGGATAATATGGTTTTATGTTTTTTGTTGTAACGCTCGAGATCCGAAAGAATTTGATTTAAGCTTTTTGCTTTCTTTTTTCTTTTGGGGCTTGCGGGTGCCGCTTCATTCTCAGGCTTGATGTGTTTCTTGCTTTCTTCTTTGAGACTTTCTTTGCGGTGCCTTTTTATGCAATCTTCACAAAACGCTTTGTGTTTGGTTTTAGCATAGAATTTGCAGCCGCAATCTTTGCATTTGACTGCAATTTTATTATTTCCTAGAATTGCTTTTATATCTCGTTCAAAGTTTTTAAGCTCTTCCTCGGTAGAATTAAATTGATTTATTATGTGGTCTTTAGGAAGTTCGAGGATATATATTAACCGAAAAAGTTTTCGATATCGAATTCCTTTCAGGCCTCCAAAAATATACTCTTTATCTTCTTGCGATAGTTTAAGCATTATTATTCTCCTCCAAATATCTTCTCATTTTTTTTAGTGCTTGTGTATAGTGATAAGAAACCATGCTTTTTGAAATTCCGAAATGATTTTCTATATAACGATTTGTAAATCCGCATAAATAACATTTGACAACAAACACTTGTTTTTTCGAAAGTTCAGCATTTAAGAAAAGCATTTCTAAATCTATTTTGCTTTCGAGGTTTTGAAATGCATTAGGTGCTTTAATCTTTCTTTTATAAATTTCAAAATCCTCTTTTTTCTCAGTTGCCTTTTTCCCACGTTTTTCGGCATATATTCTTACGCGATAATGATATAGACTTTGGCGCAGAGATGTATGTAATATGTTTTTGAAATTTTCTTTGCGATAATGATCAAGATAATATTTTGTAAATTCCCAAAGATGAATTACAAGTTCTTGTTTTAGATCTTCCTTATCATCAATATCATATAGGTTTTCCGATCGCATAAAATAATCAATATAAAACAAGTGCTCTTCAAAAAGTTCCTGCCGCTTCTCATATTCTTTAGGATCGCTCTTTCCATATAGCTTTTCCTGATATTCTTTTTTCCTTTCTTCCAGTTCGATTTTTGAAAATTTTCTATACTTCCGGAATGTATAATGACTAATATCAAGTTGTGATGCGGCGTCGGTACAATTCAATTCGCCATTTTGCCATTGCGAAATAATATAATCGTAATTCTGCGGTATTTGTTTTTTTATATTTATCATTTTCCCTTTTACCCTGCCGTATGCACCCGGCAGGGATGTTCACATTCACTCTTATGAATTTATTAAGGCTTCACAGAAGGTTTCTTCTTTAAATCTTTTATTTATATCAACAAGTGCATTTGTTAATACCTTTTATTTTTTGGGAACTCCGTAACTGCAGAAATCCCCTTCATATCTGTGCCGTAAGCCTGAAATGACATCGTGTAGATTACAACAATATCCGAAGTGCATAGGTTCATTCATAAACATAACGGCACTATAATCTTTACAGTCCTTGCAATGCACGATTTTGCTTTCTGCCGCTTCATAACCTGCAGTATATCCATTCTTGTATGCCGCTTCGCATGCATCTATTGTTTTCATTCTTTTTGCTCCTTTCAGAAGGTCACACAAATATTAAGCACTGCTGCCGCTATCCAATATATTGCTTTTTTATAATCTTTACCGAAGGCATATATTATTGCCGCTCCGATATCAAGAGCAATTAAAAGAATAGGAAATATAAGTTCTTTTCTCATTCTCGCGTCTCCATTTTCTGAATAGTTCTCGTGTTTTCGCAATCAGTACGCATATTGCAAAATACGCACATAGTTTCGTTTCTCCCAAAAAGAGTCCGACATCTATTAAAAAGACACTTCTTTTCGTGTTGTAGCTTTTGTATTCTGCAACGAAGTTTTGCTATTTCTTTTTCCTGCTCTTTGCATTTCTTTGTGGCATCGCTTTCAAGTGCATCCTTAAATTCGCTTAAGTTCATTTCTTTTCACCTCTCGAACAATAATCACCGGGCGAAACAACACCCATTATTCCTCTTCCGCATTCGCCATACATATCCGAAAACATAAGATATTTACATTCTTTGCAATGTACGATTTTGCTTTCTGCCGCTTCATAACCTGCAGTATATCCATTCTTGTATGCCGCTTCGCATGCATCTATTGTTTTCATTCTTTTGCCTCGCTTTCGATAAAATCAATAAACTTTTCATTGCATTTTTGGCAAAGATCAATTCTTTGAGGATTTGTTCTTGTAACTCCAATACCGTAATACTCAATCTTTGCGGAATAATCTTTAACGGCATAGGTTGGAACATAACACGAATGAGGATTTTGAATTTCTTTCCCGCACCTATCACAAGTTATTGTTTTTGATATCATGATATCTCCTCCACATAACACCACGATTGCGGTGGTCTTGTCATACCCGACCATACAAACTTTGTCATATCATCGTTAAGTGTCAGCCGAGATGAACCGTTTGAAAACTCGCTCAACCCTTTCGGCTTATCATAGATTTTAAGGTCGGATATGTGCCAACCAAAAATAGTGCCACCGTTTGAATACTCTTCCAAATCACGAATAGATATACAGCACTTGTTGTTTACATATTCATAATCCAACTCTTTGCAATATAAGTTTTCGTCAACAATTCTTAAATGTATATCATTATTCCGTGTTCCGACGTGAGCAATTTTGTCTATATCATCACACACAAACTCGCCGATAACTTTACCTGCGTTAAAAGAATGAAATGTATTAAAGCAAATATCTTTTGTCATATAGATATAGCACTTGAATTTGTCACCTACTTTTTCTATTGCAGGTCTTGTCTTTCTAACCTCAACGGTCTTTTTCCCACTTGCAATAAGTTCGCACCATTTGGGCCGAATTGAAATTAAAACAGATTTCATCATCTATCCCCCGCATTAAAAAGAGCAACGGTGAAAACACCGAGTGAAAAACCGATTATCAATCCAAAAACAAAAGCTATCATTGATCTTGCCCCTCTTCATTGTAAGTTTGTATTGTTTCGGCTGTGTTATAAAGCAAAGCAAAAACACTTTCAATTTGTTCTTTTAACGGTTTTGCAATATCCGGGCTCATCTTTAATATCAAATTAACAAAGGCTTCGTTTTGCTTTTTCAGTTTTTCAACTTCATCTTGAAGCTCTCCGATAGCTTTATCGCTATATGCCCTATCCTCAATTAAGTTGCGATATTCACAAAGTGTTATAGTTACCGTTAATTCTTTTAAGTTTTCATTTTCTTCAACGAAATTATCTTCGTTATATTCGTACTCTGATTTTATACTCATTTCATTTCTCCTCGGATCTAAAAATGCTCTGTTGTGTTTCGTATGCCGCTTCATCATCAGAATGTTTGTTAAACAATGCTACCTCGCATTGCTGAGTTAATTTTTTTAAGCTCTTCACGAAGTTTTCATCAACAACATCAAGCGGAAGTATTATTGCCGAAAGCATTAAACCTCTTTTGGCGGCAAAGTATATCTGCCCGGCGGCAGTTTGGCGCTCGTAAAGTTCTAACATTCCGTCTTGAATGTCGGACAGCGGTTGTAAGTATTTCGCATCAATAAACGCCACGCCCTGGCTCGTCAAATAAGGAATGATGCCGCTTCCGGCATAAGATAAACTCATAGATCCACGCTGAACAATGTTTTCACCTTCGGCAAAATCGCTGAAGTCATAAGCTGAAGGCAAACCTTTTTTTATGGCAAAATGTATCTTTTCTGCTTGCTTATCCGTTATGTCGTATGTGCGGCACAATGAAGCTTCATCAAATTTCGGCAGGTTATACATCGGATAAACCGCTCCGCCGTCAGAGATCCACTGCTCACTGTCAGTTTCAAATAGCATGATTTGACTTCCCTTTTTGCAAATATCAATTATTTTTCTGATTTTCATTTTTTATTTCTCCTTTATTACTCGAAATTAAGTTCAAAATTAAAAATAACCATAATTTTTTCTCTTTGCATTGTAATTGCGTTCAATTTCATCCGTATCAAGATATTGAATGAAATCATTTAACAAACATCGCCAACTATCTGAGCCATATTTTCTAAATACACATTTTTGGCATCCACTTTGCTCGGAGCAAAATTGCGACAATGCTTTTGCACATTCTATTGCTTTTCTATCCGTCATTTTCCGCACTCCAATCAATTGCTTGCCCGCAATGTTTACAAAACGGTGGCTTATATTCTGCATATCTATTTGCTATATATTCATCGCAAATAGGACAATACATATACTCATTGATATGTTTATACTTTTGAATCGGTTTCTTCGGTATCTGCTTTTTGACCGCTTCTATTGCAGTTTTAGCCATTTCATCAAAATATGAAAACTCTGCCCAATATTCGTGTTGTTCCAACAATTTTAATGTTTCTTCGTAAGTCATTTACTTATTCTCCTCAATACAACGCTTGACCACATTCATAACAAAATTTATGATATGATTTCACAATGTTTCCACATTCGCACATTCGTTCTCCATTACAATTCATAGGTTTCTTCGGTATCTGCTTTTCAATGGCTAAAATTGCCAAACCGTTTATTTCTATATCTTTTTCAGTATATATACTGCGAAAATTTGTCATCTCTCTTTGTTTTTCTTCGAAATAAGCATGAGCATTTTTATAATTCATTTTTCTTTTCCTTTCATTTCAAGATAATTTTTGATAACTTCTGCCGCCTGCTCCCAACCGTAACAAACCTTGCAGGCGTAACCTTGTTTTTGAAGCTCTGTTATCCAATGCTTTTGAAGGTCCGACGGCTTGTTTTTGCCATACTTCATTTCGATATACAAGCCGTGGAATCCGCCACGCGCAACCGGTAAGCACAGATCAGGAACGCCTGCCTTTACGCCTTGCCTTTTTAGATTTGCCGCTTCGATCCTATGTCTGCTTCCACCGTTCGGAATGTGATAAAGTAAATCTATCTCCGGATATTTCCCCCGAATAAATGCCGCCCATCTAAACAGAGCCTCTTGCTCATTTGCTTCATGCTGAATATGATATATTGCCAAAAATTTACGCTCCTTTCTGATAATCGGTTGTTATCCATTCGTCGGAAGTCCAATTCGGCGGGCTTCCGTCCGTTTTATACATAATCGCCGTAACATACCAATGCCCGTTATACTCGTTGTATCGGTTATAGCAGCGAATGAAACGGTAACCCTTATATCGTTTCTCCCAATATTCTCTATCATCAACGCGCTGTGTTGCCATTCTTGCGACTGTGTTTCTTGCAACCTTGCCGTCTTTAACCTTTTCAACAGGCTTTTTGAGATTTCGGGAATAGCAGAAGCGCTTTGAGCCTTGCGGGTCCTTGCTCATATACCGTGCTGCCGCTTCCGGTCCAAACTTTTCGGGCTGATAATTGTCAACGTTTGTTCTCATTCCGTTCGGCCACATACCCTCAAGCGTTTTGGCATCTATGCCACCGGTCAAAAAAAGATGAAAGTGCCAATTTGTCCGACCGGCGTATATACCGGTCTTATAAGTTTGCTTTTCGATAACATAGATATATCCGAAGTCCTGTTCTAACTTCTTAATTTTCGCTTTCAATTCCTCGATGCCGGCAGAAATAAACTTATTGTTCGGCACGCTTGCCGCAGCTTCTTCAGCTGAAAGCAATTCTTTTTTTAAGCGCTGGGCTTCAGAGTTGCGCTTTGTTTTCACTCTGCGCAGATAATTAACAATATCTCGGCGGGCTGATTTTTCATCCTGCGGAGCAAGATCAGGGCGATATGTAGGATGCATAAGATAATCCGTGTCCCCGAAATTAGCGTTAACAAGCCTTATAAACTTCTTTGTGGCTTTTGCTTTGTTATATTTAATCTGTTCTGCCGTTGATGGCTTTGTTTTGGGCGCTCTTGTCGGCATTCTGCGGCCGTCCTCGAACACCGGGTAAAAATCCACTTCAAGAAGCGGACCCGAAATCGTCTTTTTTTCTCTTTGCATACAAAAACCGCCTTAATTTGCCGCATCTTTGCGGACTTCGTTATCAATTCGTGATTTCATTTCAAAAACCGAATTGTAAAGTGCTGTTCTAAGATAAGATTTTGTATGCTTGATTTCGTATGTTGCCTCTGAATATCTGCATATTACTTCAGCAACATTTTCATGTGCTAAACGGCGGTAAACCGCTGCCACCATTTCAGCAGGAAGGTTGTCCCCTGCAATTCGAACACAAAGCGAACCCGGAAAGCGCATTATTTCAGCGATAATTAAGGCGATCTCTTCCGCTTGCTCTCTATCTCTTTCATCAAAGCAGTCTATTTCTATCTGCTCTTTTGTTTCTGCAAGCAATGTTTCAAAGTCGGCAACGTGCCTGACTTGACTTGACTTTGATTTTGAAGAAAGAGATATAATTTTATTGTTGTTTTTTTCCATTTTGATGCCGCTCCTAAAAGTCATTTATTTTTCGGACTTCGTTGATAAAATACTATTGAATACAAGGCCGCTAACGAGCCCAAAAAGCCCGATTTTTCTTGACTTTTCAGCATCACCGTGGTATAATATTAAAGGTGGTTGACGGTGATGTGAAAAGCCGTTCCTAATAGATCGTTCAGTTTCGGTGAACGGTCTATTTTTTTATCTTTTTTGCCGCTTCGAATAGGTTATTCTAAATAAGAAAGAAGCTTGGGATCAATCGCGGTAACCGAGTTAACATATTTATCTCTTACTTCGGCACTTATGCCGATTTCACCTTCAGGCGTTCTGCGATAGATAATCCCTGATACATAAGCAAACTCAATTTTACCGAGAAGCGTAATATCCGCCACAACCGGCCGCCTATTCAAAAGCGCTTCTTTAAGTTCTTCATTGTTCATACGCTGTCACCGAACTGCTTTAGGCTCTCTTTAACTATTTCTTGATATTTATTAAGAGCCGCAGCATATTTCTTTGCCGCTTCTTTGTTCTCTTCATTTATCAATTTAAGTGAAGAGATTATTTTTTCATAATCGCTTTGCAAGGCCTCAAAATAGAATGAAAACTTCGTTGTGCTTTCGCTCGATGAAACCATCAACTTTTTTTCAAGCTTTTCTGCTTTTGCTGCCGCTTCGGAAACAGCTCTGTTTGCCGCTTCGATCTTTGATTTATAATCGGCAAGTTCTTTTTCTTTTTCACTCTTGGCATCGGCTACAGCCTTATCCATATCAGCCTTGAATTTATCCTTCAGGGCTTTTTCGTTTGCTTTCGCGTTCTTCTCTGCCGCTTTGGTTGCTTTTTGGAATTCCTCATCCCTTATTTTTTCAAGCAGTTCGGCGCTCGGCTCTGCAACAGCAACCTCAACCGGTTTATTTCGTTCTTTTTCAAGTTCTTCTTTAAGGCTGTTTATTTCCGCTTCGGCGGAAGCAAGGTCCTTAACATAATCTGCTTTATCGCTCTTTTCTTCTTCGAGTTGTTCTGATAACAGTTCTATCTGTTCGCCTCTTTGGTCATTTTCGGCAACAAGCTTTTTAACTTCCTCAACGGTCATTCCCTCGAGATCGTGAATTGCAACAAATTCTTCACGGTCAACACCCGGTATCTGCTGAAGTAAGGCAAGTTTCGTTATTCCTAAATTTGCATTCAACTGCAAAAACGCTTCTCCGTGTGTTTCAAGAGCGGAAATGTATGTATAAGCTTGTCTTTCCTTAATATTCAAAGACTTAAAAGTGTAATCACCGAATGAACTGTAACCTAAGCTTTCGTAAAGCTTTGTGTCCCTCATTTTTTTAAGGCATTTACAACTTTCAACAAGATTGCGCCATGCCTCATTGGCGTAGGCCTTAATTTGAAAATCTAATTCTAAAGCAGATTCTCTTGCTACCATTTGATTGTCCATTTTTATGCTCCTTTTTTACTTAATAATAATTTTGGGGTTCCGTCTTTTTTTCTTTTGCTCCCATTCATAACCCATTTTAGCCACATATCTAAAAAATCTTTGGCTTTCGGTGTGAGAGGTATTTCGTTGTGATACCCCTGCACTTGCGTAAGCTTTTTGTCGTGCATTTCTATTGTGTAAAGTGCTTTATCGGGCTCCGCTTTTGATCGGAGAAAAAGAATAGCGAGCTTTCCTTCCAAATGCCGTGCGGCATAACCGCCGACACAGTGACTTTGCTCTTTGCCCTCGTTTATGATTTCCTTCGTTGTCGTAGGAACTTTAATAAAAAAGTCGCCGTTATTAAAGCAATATTGTTTCATATATTCTTTCATTTTAGGCCTTGCTCTAACTTCTCGCTCTGCTTGCTCTTTTGCTTCTTTTTCTTCAAGCCACTTTATGTGGACCTCGTTTACCGTATCGTGTGCCGCTTCGATATTCTTAGGAAATCTTACCGTCGGAACAGTGAGGTCATATCCCACATCTTTGGCCATTCGCCAATAGTCATATAGCGTTCCGATAATAGAACTTTTTGACTGATTTATTTTTTTCGATTGCTTATCTACATATTTGAGCTTATCAAGAAACGGAACATCCGGGTTTTCCAACAATCGGTTGAAGTAATAGTATTTACCTGAGTTCGGCATCAGGTTGCAAAGCTTCAGCATGCCGCTGAAATCTTTGGCTATTCCTAACTTCTGCAATTCCCTATTCATCCTTAAAAGCTCAAAGTCGCCGCCGGCTTCTTTGAAAAGCTTAAAATCATATTTATTCAGTTTGAAGAATCCGCAAAGGTCCTTTGCTTTCCAATTAACGATCGGAAAGTTTTTAATGCCGGCTTCAACAAGATCCAATACCGGTTTATTAAATCCCATTTTCTGTAATAGTTCAATTTGCGGATATTCGCTGAAACGGCAGAGGTATCTCATTTCAGGAATTTCAATGCTATAATAATTCCAGCGTTCTCTATGCATTTGAACATAAATATTTTCAAAAGCATTAAGAAGATGATACCTCAAATAGCTTTTTTCAAGACGTTCAAGGCCGATTATTGAATATGAGTTGTCAGGGCAGAAACCGTAAAACATTGATGTTTTCTTCCGGAACGGCTCGGAGGCAACATTGCAAATGTGAAAATCGTAATAATCCTTATGGTATTGCGTTACCTTTCCCGGTCGAAAATAATAATTGCTTTGGTTGATTTTGGAAAAATAAATCTGCGGCCGATGAAGGCAAGCGTTATATTCTTTAATTGCTATTCGCGCTATCGCCTGCACATAGTTTTCATTTATGCGGTAAAACACAACAATGCGCTGCTCTTCATAGAGGTTTTTGCACTCTTTCGCTTTGCCGATACTTTTAACCGTTCCGACAGATCCGCACTTCGGGCAGCGTGCCACTTCATTATGGCGTGCCCTCATCAGCTCATTATCGCTATCGGTCACGGTCCTTTTGTTAAGCCCTGCCGTAAATTCGGCATTGCAATGCGTGCATTCGAATTGTCGGTTCCCGTCCGGCAAGGTTTTATAAAACAGATATTTAGTAAATAAACTGTTTATTTCTTCAAGATCTCGTTTCGTAATCTCGTGAATATGAGGCATTTCCATATCATCACCCCATTAGATCCAAAAGATTAACCTTAAGCGTTTTTGCCGCTTCACCGGCGACAGATGCACAAAGATCAATAGTCATATTGAATTTAATATCTGCGCCCGGAAAATAAAACTTGACCGCTTTTTTATATACATCTAAATCGCTGATACCCGTGCTTATGCCTTTAACAATTTCATTGCAGCACTCTGTAAGCGGCTTATCGGTTTCAAGTATCGCTTGCGCAAATTCCGCTTCCTGCTCACAAAAGCTAAGCAACGCCGCCTTAACCGGCTCTATAATTACTTTGGCTTTTGGGTCGCATTTTCCTTCTTGTATTTCTTTTGCGAGCTTCGCACTCACTTTTTCGATTATTTCATTCATAACAGTTTTCCTTTCATCTCAATCTTCTAAATCTTCCTGCAGCTTGTGGAAACGGTAAACCTGCAACGATCTGTTTTGCTTCTTAACGGTATCTTCAAGATATTCGATATAAGCTTCTTCCCTTTTTCTTGCTTTGCTCTTATCCATATATGTTTCTACGCCATATATTGAAAGAGCGATTATTGCGAAAAATAAAGGTATAAATATTTCCATTTGACTTATCCTTTCTGTTCTGCTATAATGCAGAAAGACATATTTTTTGTCCTTGACCGTTTCGATGCGCCAACATCGAGCGGTCTTTTTTTATTCAATTCGGATCTTAGCACCCATCGCCTCACAGATCCGAATCAAGGTTGCCATTCCGCAATTTTCAGGCTCATTAAATACCCGGGAAGCAGTTGCTTCTCTTATTCCTGCACGCTTTGCAAGATCTTTTTGTGAAAATCCCGTCTTTACACGAGCCACATCAAGTTGTGTTGCAAGTGGCGATTTCTTTTTCACTTTTTCCACTTCCTTTCCGGTTTTTGTTTTAACTTAGTTTTTCACCGAGCGCTCGACAATTATTTCATCAAGTGCTGAAGTAATTCTTTCCTTACCGTTTGCCATTACCTGATCTCCGTTCAAAGTTTTGCAAACGGTTTCTCTTTGAACACCTAATTTATTTGCAAGTTCTTCCTGAGTAATGCCGTTTAACTTCATTTCACTGCGAACATCAAGCATCCACTTTTTTATAGACTTCACTTTTTCACACTCCTAAAATTTTTTCTTGCAATCACTTCACATTTGTGATATATTACTAATAATGAGTTACCCAAAAAATTCATTATTATTTTTTGGCATTGTTAAAAACAACCGTCAAATTATTTTTAACACACTTTTGTGAAGTGATTACACATTCATATTACAACACAAAAGTGACTATGTCAATAAAAAACTTCACAATTATGTGTTTTTGTAAAAATACACAAATGTGAAGTCGGAGGTTTGTGTATGTTTTATGAAAATCTTAAAAAAATATGTAAAGACAAGGGCACCAATGTAACCCGACTTATTACTGAGTTGCAAATTTCACCCGGCAATCTCACCAATTGGAAAAACGGAAGAAAACCAAAAACCGAAATTGCATTAAGAATAGCGGAACAGCTTGGTGTAACCGTAGAAATGTTATTTGGCACAGAACCAAAAAAAGAAAGCCCCACCACCGAACTGACCGGCGATGAGGCGTTGATGTTTGCACTTTACGGTGATGATAACAAGGATATTACTCACGAAATGCTCGATGATATTCGTAAATTTGCAAATTTTGTTAGAGAGCAGAAAAAAATAAATAAGGAGAGTTAATTATGAAAAAAACTATTTGTGTGTTTTTGATTACAATTATTTTATTTTGTTTTACCGCATGCGGAGAATCACAAATGC
>JAZUJA010000108.1:0-6279 GCA_045642495.1 Acutalibacteraceae bacterium | reverse complement strand
ATAAATGATTTTTGGAGGAAAAGTTTTATGAGAAATTGTGATGTTTTGTTTGGTGAAAATTGCTGTTATTCATTAGAAGATGCCTATTCTAAAATGTTTGAATGTGTTGATGAAAACGGAGTTCTTTGTATTCAAGATTTTCCAAATGACGAGTGTGAAATCAATGGATATATCAGTTGTAAGTTGAACTTTACCGAAGAAAGCAAGCTAAACGCTGTTAAGGAATTTAAAAGCATTAAGGAAAATATAATTTCACTTGCAAAGCTTGCCGATGCTGACGGAAATCTTCATATCTGCGAACTTAACACCTGTTCCGAGGAAATAAAGAATACTTTTTATACCTATATTGCAAAACTTGATGTCGGCACGAAAGATTATTCTGAAATAGACCGTTTGCAAAACAAATGGTTTGAAGACGCGTCTTTTGAGAATTTTACCTCTAAAGAACTAAAATTTATGGAGAATTATAAAAATGCCGAAATAAAGGACGCCGAAAACAGAATAGGCGAAAATTACTGCGCATTTGATGTTATCCGCAGAGCGCAAAGATTATTCCGTCTTTTAACATTAAATGCCCCGAAAATCATTTGTGATAATGAAGAATACCTAATGCTGAAAGCATTTATTATTCATAAATTTGCTGTTTCTTTTGAGAATATACCTAATTGTTAAGAATAGTTGCAAAAAAGGAGCAATAAACTTTATGTTAAATAGAATTGAATTAAACACCCACAGCGTTTTTGACGAAATGGACAGTGTTATAACAATACCGGAACTTGCAGAGTTTGCAAAACGCAACCATATGCTTGCAATAGCATTAACAGACCTTAACTGTGTTCAGGGGTTTCCGAATTTTGAAAGAGAATGCCGAAATGCGTATATCAAACCGATTTACGGCGCAAAAATTATTCACGGCAGTTTTAAGGACCGTTACCCTTGCGTTTCAACCGTACTTGTGAAAAATCAAGTAGGACTTAAAAACCTATATAAAATTATATCGGAGCTTAAAAATGACGGCGCCTGTGTCAGTGTACCGATTTCCGTTTTGGAAAAATACCACGAAGGTCTTTTATATGGCTCATGCGGGCATGAAGGTTCCGTTTTTCAAGCTTATCAAAATGATTTTGATGAGCTTGAAGATTTTTTGAAATTCTATGATTATTTTGAAATAGAGAATTTTCACAATACTGAAAAGGAAAGAAAAATCAACGATAAAATAGTTAAATCGGCAAAAGAACTTAAAAAGCCGGTTGTTGCCGTAAGTGATGCGCGGTATGTGCAAAAAGATGATTATATTTGTATTGAAATTTTAGGCAGAAAAAGCCGAACAAACCGTTGGTTTAATAAAAACAAAAATCTGCATTTGCGAAGCACTGATGAAATGCTCGCTGAGTTCTCTTATTTGGGTGAGGATACAGAAGATGTTGTAATAAACAACACTCATAAACTCGCAAGGCAAATCGAAAAAATAACAATTATACCGAATGAATATTTTAAGAATATCATCCGCGATGCTTACAGCAAAATAAAAATGTTTGCCAAGTCTTTTGTAACAAATAAATACGGTGACGATTTTGGCGAAAAAGTACCTGAAGAAATAAAAAACCGTCTTGATAGCGAGCTTAAAAACTGGAATGTTGCATGCTTTGCTGATAAAATTTTGCTTTCAAGAATAATCGTTAACGAAATCCATTCAAGAGATAGATTATGCAATACTCGCGGTGCGATCGCCTTGTCTTTTTTAGCATATTGTTTGGGAATAACAACCGTAAACCCTTTACCCGCACATTATTATTGTCCAAAGTGTAAAAAAATCGAATGGGTTGAAGATTTTTATTGCGGGATTGATTTGCCCGACAAAAAATGCTCTTGCGGAGCCGATATGCAGGGTGACGGAATGAATATTTCCCATGAAACATTTTTTGGATTTTCGGGCGATAGTGTGCCGGATATTGATATAAATGCGGATGGCGAAACCGCAGATATTGTTATCAATAAAATAAGTAGCGAAATTCTTAAAGATTGTATGTTTGCCTGCGCAGGAACTATAAATACGGTTATGCCGTTATTTGCAGATAAGCTTATTGCTGATTATGAAAAGACAAGTAATGTTAAATTTGATGACTGTAAAAAAGCGAAAATTGCCGATAAAATATCAGAGGTTAAGCAATGCGATGATATACATCCGTCCGTATTATTTATTTTTCCGAAAAATAAAGATATTTTGAATTTCACACCGATAAGAAAGGAAAAATACCACGGATTACCCATAACGCATTTTAGTTTTTATGACCTATATCATACAGTTTATAAATGCAATATTGTGCCGGTAAAATACTTTGAACTTATCAGCACACTTGAAAGGTTAACAGGTGTAAAAGCAGAGGAAATCCCACCAAATTCTAAGGAGATATTTACACTTATTAAGGATAAAAATACCGAAGGGATTTTGGAGTTTGGCAGAACAATCTTGAGCGAAGTTTTAAGCACAGTCAATCCGCAAACTTTCTCGGATTTAATAAAACTGGTTGGTTTGACACACGGTACAAACACTTGGAAGAATAATGCTGAATTACTGCTTAAAAAAGGCATTTGCAAACTAAGCGAAATTCCGGCTTCCAAGGATGATATTTTTTATGATTTGACATCACACGGACTTTATAAAAGAACAGCTTTTCGCTATGCCGAAATGGTCAGAAAAGGTTATTTTGCAAAAGGGCGACTATCCGCCGAGGAAATTGAAAAATTTGAAAACGATTTAACTAATATCGGTATGCCCCGGTGGTATGCTGATTATTGCAAAAAGATATTATATATGTTCCCGAAATCCCCTGCTTGCGAAATCGCACGAATAGCCGTTATAGAAGCATTTTATAAAGCAAATTTTAACGAATTATATGATCAGTTATACAAAAGAATACTTAGAGTATAAGAAATATCCCCCTTATCCGAAAAAACGGATAAGGGGGATAAAATTAACCCGAAAAAACTTTTGCATTATTTTTGAAATTCTAAACGCTCACCTGCATTTTCCATACTTTTCAAATCCTTTTTGCAAACTATCACTTATGCTCTTTCGCAAACGTTCAGGCGCTGTAATTTCAACATAATTGATATACTGCATTGCCCAGTGTTCCATAGCGTTAAGGCTTGCGTTTAAGCTTACTTTTACTTTTGTTTCATCATCTAAATATTCAGCAATATTTATATCCGCACCGAACCAATCAATGATTTGATCAATTATACCGATATCGGCAATAAACTCAATTCGTTCGGGTTTATCGGTGTACATATATGGCATAGCAGAGGATAATTCTTTGTATTTGATTCCGTTTTCAAACCCTCTGACATTTCGAATGGGCGTTGCCTTTTGGTCGGTTATTGTCATGTTAGTGATACGATCAAGACGGTGAAATACCATATTGCCCCAATATTCACTGTATGCCATCAAGTAATAGCGTTGATTATGCAAAATCATTAAATAAGGACTAACCTCTTGTGTTGATGATTTGTGCAGCTTTTTATCAATACCGTATTTATTATAATCGTAATGAATCTTCTTCCCTTTTTCAATGGCAATATCTATCATTTCGATATTATAAAACAGCGCTTGGTTATCGGTTTTGCTCCACTCATTAACCGAATGAATATGCTTAACACTTGACTTAAAGTATTTATTTGAAAGTCCGCACAGGCGCTCTATTAAATCTTTTGAATGCCTTGCGGTTATATATTTACTGCCCAAAACGCCGTCAATAAGCATGTGGAGTTCGGAATCTTCAAAATCCCGCATATCAAGATAACTACCGGCTCTTTTTTGTTCAATTTCTATTCCGGCATCTTTAAGCAAAGAAATGTTGCGGCTAATAGCCTTTCTTTCCAAAAAAATACCGTATTCATTTTCAAGTTTTTCTGCTATATCTTCTTGCTTTAAAGGATGATTATAATCGCTGTATTCTTTGAATATTTGCCAAATTCTGATTAAAGCAAGCTTTTTAGGTTCAAATCCTTCCATATTTATCGTCCTTTCGATTATTTATATTAAGAAATCATAAGTGACATATTTGGTACATTATCATTATAGCAAAGTTGTTTTATTTTGTCTATATAACAATCTGAATCGGATTCATACTAATTCGTTGATTTTTTGAATATTTTATGATAATATTATTGTGTATAAGTATATAAAGTGGTTTTTATATAAAAAAGTTGTAGCCACTTATTTGTTTTGATCGTATAAACAACAGACGGATAATATAAAAGGAGAATGCAAAATGAAAAAGAAAGTTATAGCATTTATTTTGGTGCTGGCGTTAGTTTTTGGTGCGTTGCCTACCGTGGTATTCGGTCGTGAAATGGAGGGCAACGGCTGGTATATCAACAGCGACGGCACCCTTATCATCACGGGAGATATAGGCAACGGTGACGGCAGTTGTCCGTGGAATTCCTATAGAAGTCTTATCAATAAAGTTATTACCCTTAGAGGCGCAAAAATTGAAAACGGTTATGAGCTTTTCGAGAGATGTTATAATCTGACCGAAGTGGATTTTTCAAATCTTGATACCTCCGAAATGACAAGTATGTCTCAAATGTTTTGGAGATGCTCTCTTCTTAAAAAGGTCAATTTCGGAAATATTGACACTTCAAATTGCACTTCTATGCTCCGTATGTTTCATGATTGCAAAAGTTTAACGGAAATTGACGTAAGCGGCTTTGATACCCGAAAATGCACGGATATGGACATGATGTTCTCCGGATGCGAAAATTTATTTGAGATTGATTTAAGCAACTTTGATTTTGTAAATGCGTATGCCATTGATGATATGTTCAAGGGATGTACAAGTCTTGAAAGCATTGATTTGGGCTCGTCGGATTTGCACTATAAAATAAAAAAGTACGGTGAAATTTATTTCCCCGAGTTACCGTTACTTAAAAGAATCCGTTTGAATGATGTATGGCTTTCTAAAATTGCAGATGCCCTTATAAGCCATTCTTCCGTTTGGTATAATCAGGAAGACGGAACAAAATACACCACCGCCGATGCGCTGAAAGCATTAGAGGGAACCGTTACTCTTACCACATATATAAACGAAAACATCGCCGAGGGCGACGGTTGGTATATAGGCGGCGACAACGCGCTTTATATTACGGGAGCGGTTGAGAACACATCAGCCACCGAAGACCTTACCCCGTGGGCAGCATACAAGGCGCAAATTAAAAATATTGTCACCCTTGAGGGTGCTAAAATTGAAAACGGCCGTTTTCTGTTTGCCGGATGTGATAATTTAATAAGGGCAGACCTTACTAAACTTAATACATCAAGTGCAGCCGATATGAGCAATATGTTCGCAGGGTGCAGTGTGCTTCAAATTCTTAAACTTGCAAATCTTGATACCCACAACTGCATCAATATGAACGCAATGTTCAGCGGATGCGAAAGCATAAAAGAACTTGATTTAAGCGGTTTTAACACTGAAAATTGCCGTGATATGGCAAATATGTTTTCGGGCTGTCAGTCATTAGCATCACTTGATTTGCCTTCTTTCAACACATCAAACTGCCAAACCATGGAGCAGATGTTCCGCGGATGCACAGGTTTGAAAGAACTTGATTTGAATAATTTTGATTTCACAAAAGTGTGTGCTATGAATAATATGTTCCACGACTGCCCAAATCTTTACAGCCTTGATTTGGGAGATACATATCCGCAAGCCGAGATAAACGAATCGCCGATTGCCGGTTGCGAATCTCTCGGCAAAATCACCTTGTGCGACGGATGGCTTTTCAAAATTGCCGACGATTTGATAAGCATTTCTCCCGCCTGGTATAATAAGTTCGTAATAAACGGAGCGGCATACACCACCGCCGAAGAACTTAAAACAATAAAGGGAACAGTTACGCTTGTAAACAATGCAGATGAATTTCCCACTTACGGTGGCGACGGTTGGTGCGTATTGGGTGACACACTTTATATCTCCGGCGACGTTCATAATTCTGACGGAAGCCGCCCGTGGGAATGTAGATGGGTTGAAAAAGTGGTTGCCGTTGACGGTGCAAAGATTGAAAGCGGCAGAGAACTTTTTTGGGGTTTTGGCTCATTGACTGAGGTTGACCTTAGAAAACTTGACGCGTCAGAAGTAACGGATATGCAGTCAATGTTTACGAACTGCGAGCATCTTGAAAAAATCGACTTTAGAGGGGTGTACTGTCCCAACCTCCAAAACACAGAGCTTATGTTTAAGATGTGCTTTGAACTTGGAGAGATTGATTTAAGCAGTT
>JAZUJA010000107.1:0-12421 GCA_045642495.1 Acutalibacteraceae bacterium | reverse complement strand
GCATTGTAACCAAATATGAACAAAAATTCACAAATATTTTACAATGTATAATTATATTGTGTTTATGGAATATTATGCAATGCCTATTGACAAGCATATTATATAATAGTAAACTATACATGAACTTAACGAAAGGAGCAGAACACATGATCATAAATGTTCCCTATATCGATCCGATAACCGGGAAGGGAATCAACCGAAGACCGTCAAAGCAAATGTTGATAAATACACATATCGCGCGAATGGTCGACACGGTCGAATCAATGTTTTCCATTGACGGACTCCCGGACACAATGCCGGAAGAGATCGTGAAGAAAATGTTGATCCTGAACGGTTATATTATTGCAGACAGCGGATACAACGGGAAACCGTATGCATACAATGCTGCGCTTGGGGGTGTCCTTGATGAATATGACCGTCCAACGAAAGCAATCATAACGAATCCATATCAAAAATACAGCGCAGAACGCGAGATCGGGAAAGAATGCGTCTTGATCAAGTGGGACACCATGCGGGAAGGATTGCTGCCGATTTTTTCCCAATACGCACATCTGATCACAGAAAACTATACCACGATGAGAACGGCACTGATCAATCTGCGACAGATGTTTACCATGTCCGCGAAGAATGACCGGGAGAAGGAATCTTGCGAAAAGTATTTGCAAGCGGTCGAGGAAGGACGGCAAGCAATCATCGGGGAAACTCCGATCCTCGGAGGTGTGAGCATCACTCCCCTTGCAACATCTGCAAACCAAACGATCCTTCAAACTATTGAAAGCTGGCAGTATCTAAAAGCATCCGAATTCGGTGAAATCGGCATCAATGCCAATTGGAACGCGAAGCGCGAGGCGATCAATTCTTCCGAATCCGCATTGAATGAAGAATCCCTGAATCCGTATGTTGACAATGTTCGATATTCGCTTACAAAAGGATTTGAAGAATTCAACAAGATGAACGGAATGAATGTCCGTGTTTCATTCAATTCGTCTTGGAAAAAACGCGAGGACAGACAGACGGAAGGCGGTGAAGAAGATGAAAAGCAGAAAGTATCCGAAACTGAAAACGCTGCTGAATGAATCAAGCGGGCAAATCACAATCGGAGAATCTATTTTCGGCTGGGTTGTATCAATCCTCCCGCAAGGTGTGTTTGATCAGGACATAACCGGGCAGACGGCACAAGGATATGCAAATAGTATCATCCGCCTTGATTACGGAAACCGTGAACTTTCGACAGCTTTTGAAGGCATTGACGAAACGCAGACACCTTCCGCTTTTTCTGAAGGGGTTATAAAATCTCTTGCGTATAAACATATTGACAAATGGGTGCATCAATACGCTTACGCAAAAGAAACATATGATCTTACGGAAACGGGATACACGGAGCAGTCAACCGGGGCAAGTACAACCGGGAACACCATCACCGGAACAAATACCTTTTACGGATTTAACAGCAACACGGCAAAAAACCATGACGGAAACAGCACTACATCTTCCGGCTCTATCAATCAAAATGCATCCGTTACGAGAACAGAACATAACCGACTTGCTGCCGAAGTATTTGAAAAGGATCGGGCATTTTGGGAATGGTCATTCCTCGACACCATGATCCACGATGTAATCAACGAGATTACAATCTCGATTTATTAAAGGAGGAAAAAGCACATGGCACACAAAGGAGGATACCAGATCGTTGATCTTCGGGGAGAATCTCTATCTGGTACTGCAGTAACTATCCCCGGCACATATGAGAAGATCGAGGGAACAAGGAAACCTATTCTTCTCACGAACATCAACAAGGGAGGAACAGAAATTCATAATTCTTTTGTATCTCCTTTAGTCAGTTCCTCGAACTTCCTGATTACGCTTCCGGATGGAAGCGGGGAAGTAATCACTATCACACCCGACGATGAAATTACAATCGGAAATTAACGGAGGTAAAAACAAATGGAAGTAAAACAGATTGCAAATGAACTTAATGACATTATGAAAGAGGAACTCGGACTTACTGCGGTTGCGAACGAGGATCTTTCAAACATTGTCGATGTCGGCACGGCTATTTTCGGCGCAACCGATGTCGAAAACTTTACCCGTACCCTTGTCGATCATATCGGCAAAGTAATCTTTGTCGATCGGAAATTTAGGGGGACGGGTCCTGATATCATGATGGACGGATGGGAATACGGATCGGTTTGCGAAAAGATTTCCTCCGATATGCCCGAATTCTCCGAACAGGAGGGATGGGATCTCGTTGACGGTCAGTCCTACGATCCCAACATCTTTTACGGCTCGTCCGTCCGTGCGAAATTCTTCAACAAGCGGTACACGGTCGAAGTCGATAAATCTTTCCCGAAGGATCAGGCAAAGAGCGCGTTTTCCTCTGCCTCGCAGATGTCCGCTTTCGTGTCCATGCTCGAAACGCAGATCGAAAATGCTATCAATAAGGGACTTGATGCGCTGAAGCGCAGAACGCTGAATAACCTGATCGGAGAGACTATTTACTCCGAATTCACGGGCGGAACTTATACCGGGGCAAGCGGTGTCCGCGCTATCAACCTTTTCTACGAGTATTCCACGAATGTTGATCCTGCTACCACGCTTACGGCTGCGACCTGCATCTATGATCCGGAATTCATTCGCTACGCATGTTTCCGCATGGGCAAGGTCGCAAATCAGATGGAGGACATGACGACGCTTTTCAATGTCGGCGGTAAAGAAAGATTTACCAACAAGGACAGACAGAAAGTCATCCTTCTTTCCGAATTTGCAAACGCTGCGAATGTCTATCTCCAGTCGGACACTTGGCACAATGATCTGACGGCTCTTCCCGGTGCACAGAAAATCAATTATTGGCAGGGTTGTGGAACTGCATTTGAATTCGGTGCAACCTCTAAACTTGATGTTGACACGGTAGGCGGGCACACCGTCACGCTGTCCGGTGTCCTCGGTGTCATCTTTGACAAGGAGGCATGCGGTGTCGCAAACCTTAAGCGCGAAGCATCCGCGCACGAGGTCAAAAAGGGTAGATTCATCAATTATTTCCACTTTGTGGATGCAGGATCTTTCAACGATTTGGACGAAAACTGCGCGGTGTTCTTTGTCGCGTAATCAGGAGGTGTAAAAGATGGCATCTTTCCCCATCTTGCACCAAAAGGTAAAGGGCGGGGGGAATTCCTCCGCCTTTCCTTTCAAGGTGTTTTCAATCAACGAAGCTGCGGTAACTGTTACGCAGATTCCGTCCGTGATTCCCGTTCCGGCAGATAAGGCAGAACAGATTTTTTCCGCCTGCTCCGAATGGGAAAGCGGTAGAGCATCCGCAGATATTACCATTAAATGCAATATCAGCGGAACGATCTTATATGTAAAAGCAACGCAGATCCGCACGACCGGAAGCGGGTTTGAATTGATGGGCATCATCCCATATAATAGCGCGAAAGTCTATCTTTATATTACGGACGATCCCGAAATATCCGGTAAAATTACTCTTTAAGGAGGATTAATAAAATGGCATCTATGCCCGATCTGAAACAGAATTTCCCTGAATGGGAAGAATTGAACAAAAAGATTGAAGCGGGGAAAACCGTTTACATCCCCATCACAAAGCAGGGGGATCATCTCAAAATTGATGAAAGACCGTCCGAAATCGTATCCCTCATTTATGACGGATATGATGTAAAACTGATTGACGATATTTCCGACGAGATGGGAAACAGACTTTCCGTATTCCATTTCGCGCAGCAAGTCGGAAACAAGGTTGTTTTCACCGGGTGGACTGACGGGGAGGGTGTTCTCGTCCAGTATAATGCGTATGTCTCTGCAAACGGTCTTGTGCAGATCCTCCCGAACTATTAAGGAGGGATAACGATGACAGCAAAGGAATTTGTGAAAAAAGCAATCCTCGCAGCTACTGCAAAAACGGCATACATCAAAGGCGGTTTCGGTTACACAATGACACCGAAAAACAAACAGCGCGTAATTGATGCGTATTCGTTCAACAAAAAGAGAGCAGATACAATCAACACACTTTCCGCTGACACATTCGGCTTCGATTGTATTTGCCTTGTCAAATCGATCCTTTGGGGTTGGAACGGGGACACGGCAAAGGAATACGGCGGGGCGGTTTACAAGTCGAACGGTGTACCGGATTCCACGATCGAAGCGGTAAGAAAAAAGTGTTCCTCCGTTTCTTCCGATTTCTCCCGCATTCAGCCCGGCGAGATCCTTTTCTCCGGGACTGAACATGTCGGAATCTATATCGGAAACGGATTCGCGGTCGAAGCAACAACGGCATACAGCAAGCAGGGCGGTGTGTTCCTTTCAAAGGTCGATAATCTCGGCACGGAAAAATGCGGAAACCATCGCACTTGGGAATGTCACGGGTTCCTGCCGTATGTCGAATATACGGAGGTCTAAAGATGGAAAAATCGAGCATGTGGGCAAGGTTGGGGGCAATCTTGCCCCTTGCCGTAATAACGGCATATTTTCAAAGGATCCTGATTCCCTTTATCGTTCTGATCGTGGTAATGATCCTCGATTATCTCACCGGGATGACGAAAGCATTTGTGACGAAAAAACTTTGCAGCAAAACGGGATTCATCGGAATCGTCAAGAAGCTGTGCTATTTCGTGGTAATCCTTGTCGGTATGGGATGTGATGTCCTGATAGCGGAGGGATTCGGAGGGGAGAACATCAACATTATTTCCCTTCTAATAATTATATGGTTAGCACTCAACGAAATGATTTCGATCCTCGAAAACCTTGCACAAATCGGAATTCCTATCCCGGTTTTCCTTCTTAAAGTGATTGAAAAACTGAAAGTGAAAACGGAGGAGGGACAGAAATGACCATCACGCTTTATTCATCTACGGCGGAGAAAAACAGATTGAACAAATCTGCATATCTTACGCAAGTGGCATCGATGACATCAGGGCAGCTTACCGAACCGTCATCCTTGATTGATCCCGTGATCGTCATCAATTCGTCAACAAACTATTTTAAGGCAGATGCCGCACATCCCGCGAATTACGCATATATCCCCGATTTCGGGCGGTATTACTTTATTCGTGAGGTTGTATCTATTGCTAAAGATTTATGGCGCGTTTCCCTGCATGTGGATGTGCTGATGACATATAAAACACAGATTGCGAATTGTGCCGGATATCTTAACCGGACGGCAAATCCGACTTACGCAGATAGGGGGATAGTAGATACGCTTAAGGTACAAACGGGAGGTAGTGAAATATTTGAAAATTATATTGGTACGTTCCCTTCAACCTACAAAACATATGTAACGATATTAAGAGGAGGTGCGCAAGTATGATTCCTTCAAATGCATCCCCGGAAGTAAATAGACTTCTAGGTGTATATTGTCTTGATTCAACTGCTTTGGGACAACTTTCGCAAAATATGTACGAATGGTCATTATCGTCACTTATCGGAAATAAACTTAATGAATATATTATATCTGTGATGGCTATTCCATATCAACCAACCACATCAGAAAGGACTGCCGTTACATCTGTTAAATACGGTAAAGAGATCACGGGTAATATATTTTCCGGGGAAGCGTATGAAATGAAAAAAAGATATGTTACGATATATAGCAATACCGTATCTATTTCGGGCACTTTGTCCGGATATATGGCATATCCTCCCTATTCACAATGGTCTATTTATTTGCCATTCTATGGTTTTGCTCCTCTTGATCCTAATGCATTTTACGGAGGGGAAAGAGATATCGGGATAACTTATGAAGCGGATCTTGTAACCGGTGATTGTATGATATCCGTTTTTTCTGTACATCCGCAGCTTACCACGATTAAAAATCTTGTATTGCAGGTTGCTACAAATATAGGTAAAAAGATCGAACTTGTCAACACGGATTCGACTTCATATGCTCGTAATCTGTTCACTTCTGCGGTCGGTGCGGGTGTTGCTTATGCGGTGGGTGGTGATGCAACTATAGGGGCATCCGTTACAAATATGGCAGTAAGCGCGCTTACACCTGCGACAAATGTTTCTACTGTTGGACAGACTTCCGCAGGTACTGCTATTTTCGGACAATATGATGTATATTTAAGGATCATAAAGGCAACAACGATAGATGAAAATGCATACATCGCGGAAAAGGGTTTGCCGTCCGCGAAACATCTTCAGGTGTCTGCGCTTGCGGGTTATGCGGAATTTGCGGAAATCAATCTTGACGGTATCACGGCATCAGAAGGAGAGATCAACGAAATTGATGCAATTCTGAAATCCGGTTTTATTGCCTGATCAATTCCCCTGCCGAAAGGCGGGGGAAAATTTTTTTATTTATTTTTGAAAAACCTATTGACAAATAGAAACATCGCGATATAATGAGAGTACAATAATTCAAGCGCAAAGCGCAGGAGGAAACACATATGAAAAAAGAAAATTATTTGGATCTTTGCAACCATCTTCTTACACCATTCGAGAAACAACATTCAAGATGGTTATTTGCAAACGGTATCCGGACGGTATTGATCAAAGATAATGACATCTCAATGCAAGATTACACCGAGATCGCCAATATTCTTGATCAGTATGTAGAGGGGGAAGAATAATGCCGAAATCAAAGTATTACGCAGCTATCAATCGTCAGCTGATGATCAGTAAAAACAATTGGGTTTTTTATCTCGTCACGCGCGGAATTGAGGACTGCGCAAGCCGGGATCATGATCTCGATACCGATGACTATTATGACATTGTTGACCGGATCGGTCAAATCTATATTAATTTCAAGGAGGAGAAGAAGAAATGTCTTGGCTGATTGTTGCCCCGTTTTTTGTGGTCGCTGGTATCATCGCTATTGTATGCGGAGGGAAAGAGAAATGAATGAAGGTTTAAAAACTCTTGTGGATACCTTTTACAAGGAGATCTGCGAAAAAAGATATGGTGATGTCTGCGGGACGAAATGCCCATTCCACACCGTGACATGTGAACGCGCACCGTCCATGATGACGGACAAAGATGCCCGCCGGATGCAAAGAGCATTGAAGATCGTTAAATCGGGGAATATCCCCTCAAATAGAAAGGAATGGTAAAACATTATGGCACAGAACAAAGCAAAGGCAAAGAAAGAGCAGGTCAAGAGATGGTCGAACGGTCTGAACGGGGTAATGAAAGTATTCGCCCGCGAGATCGGAAAAGGCAAGAACAAATTCACGGCATATTCGACAACGGTTTCCGTGAAGAACCCCGAAACGGAAAAGTACAGTAACATGTATTTTGATGTCCGGTTCAAAAAGGGTGAAGAACCGGAGATCGGGGAAAAGGGAACGGATATCATGGTGAAAGACGGTTTCATCTCCTTCAGGGAATACGAAGCAGATGAAAAGTCCGTCAAGATTCCCGTGATCGTAATTCTTGACTATTCTGATGACGAGGATGACTTGCCGTTCTGAATAGGTGCGGGGATGCTTCGGCATCCCCTTTCTTAATAAAGATAGGAGGAAATTATGAAAAAGGAAGAATATAAAAAGGATTGGAACAGATGGGGAAGGAAATCGAAACCGATGATTAAAGAGTATATCAATAAAAGATTCTCGGAAATCGGTGCGGTTTGTCGTGTCGGTCGAGTACGCGCAGGATATTCGCAGAAAGAAATGGAACAGTTAACCGGGATCAATCAATCGAATCTTTCCCTTTTTGAAAGAGGTTTTGAAAGATCTTTTTACTATGTGTTAGTATATGAATATCTCGGATTAATCAAATTTGAGGAGGTATTACCGTATGGCGAAGAAAATAACGGCTAAAGAGGTTTTAGCACTATCTCCGGATAAACTGCGGAAGATGTCACAAGCGCAGCTTAAAGATGCATTAAAAGCGGTAACGGGGCAGGCAAACAAGAGACTTTCCCGTCTTGAAAAGATGGCAGAAGAAAACGAAAACTTTTTTTCTCCTGCTCTTTACAGACGGCAGATCCGGGCGGAATCGGGGAAATTGTCCTCCGTAAAATTTAATTATAAGCCTTCCTATTCCGGTAAGAATGATGAAACAATCATAGATGCCTACATCAACGCGATCAAGGATCGCAAGGTGTTTTTGAACACTTACACCTCAACGGTCGGTGCTTCGAAAAAATGGGAAGATCAGGCGGTTTCCGATTTGCAGATTGACGAAGCAAGAGCGTTTGAAGTCCTTGACTTACTCGCAGAAGAAAATGAAGGCATGCGGAATACAATCTATAATAATCATCAGGAAATCGAATTCGCAGAACTCGTTATCACTCAAAACGGATTCGGGAGAATTGAAGAACTCGCGCGAGATTTTATCGAAGGGAAAGCGAATCAGAACAACGGAGAACCAAACACAGAAAAATATAACGCTTTGAGGTGATCGAATGTCATCGCATAAAGCAGATACAAGGGAATTTCCGCCGTTTTCGGTATTCCCTGATCGCAGGGATTTCCGGGAAGATTTACAATCGTTTCATGACGATCTTGTGAAACGGTATAAAGTATTGGTGCGCAGTCCGAAAAAACCGTACACATATAATATTCCCTGCACATTCGACACCGAAACATCCTCCTTTTATGATAACGGGAAAAAGGTTTCGATTCTGTGCGAATGGACTGCAACGATCTTGAATCATGTGTATATCGGGAGAAGCTGCGCTGAATTGGTTGAATTCTTCGATACGGTCGGGAAGGTGTTCTGCCGTCGGGGCGAAAGAATCGTATTCTATGTCCACAATTTAGCTTTCGATTTTGCGATGATATCCCGGTATTTCGATTGGGAAAATGTGTTTGCGGTTGACCGGAAAAAACCCGTTTACGCTCTCATGCGGAACGGAATCGAATTGCGTTGCTCCTACATCTTAACCGGGTATTCACTCACGGAACTCGGCAAAAAGCTGAAAAAATATCCGGCGCGGAAAAGGGTGGGGGATTGGGATTATAATTTGATCAGGACACCGGAAACGCCGATAACGGAAACGGAGATCGGTTACTGTATTGCCGACTGTATCACACTTGCAGCTTATATACAAGAACAGATCGAGAGGGAAAAAACGATCCTGCGAATTCCCTTGACGAAAACGGGATACATCAGAAGATTATGCAGGGATCGGTGCCTGAAAGAATCCTACCATTACAGACGGTTAATGAAGCAGATGAAAATAACCGTTCGGGAATATCTTCAGCTGCGCAGAACTTATCAAGGAGGCTATACACACGCAAATGCGTTTTATTCGGGGATATCGCTAAATAAGGTTGGATCTATCGATTTTTGTTCCGCATATCCTTATGTAATGGTGTCGGAGATGTTCCCCATGTCCAAAGCGCATTATATCGAATCCGTCACGCTTGCGGAATTCAATCGATTCGTTCGGGGCAAAACATTTCGCGCTATGTTCGATGTGTCCTTTGATGGGATCCATCCTAAAGCGGGTGTACCTGATAGTTATATATCGTCCTCGCATTGTCGAAACCTTCGCAATGCGGTTCTTGATAACGGGCGGGTGTCATCTGCGGAACACCTTGAAACATCTATAACGGATGTCGATTTTGAGATAATCGAAAGATGCTATGAATGGGAGGAAATGAAGGTTTGTAATTTCTGTTGGTACGATGCCGGATATTTGCCGAAATCGTTTATAATGACCGTGTTAGAACTCTATGAGAAAAAGACAAAATTGAAAGGTGTGACCGGACTTACGGAAGAGGGGCTCGATGCGGAAGAGGAACTCATGAAAACGAAAGAATTGCTCAATTCCTGCTATGGGATGCTCTGCACCGATCCTTGTCAGGAGATCAACGAATATTCAACTGAATGGGAAATCCCGCGAATGCCGGATATCGAAGAAGCAATTGAAAAATACAACGATAATCCCGGACGGTTTTCGGTTTACTCATGGGGGATTTGGGTGTGCGCTCTATGCCGTAAAAATCTTTGGTTTGGCGGGATTTTGCAGGCGGGGGACGATTATGTGTACTCCGATACGGATTCGGTCAAGATGCGCCATTTTTCAGCCCACAGAGGGCAGATAGAAAAGTATAATGATTCCGTAAGGGAAAAACTTATCGCGGTTTCCGAATACTATAAAATACCGTTTGAGATGTTCGCACCGAAGAATATCAAGGGAAAAGAAAAGATGCTCGGTGTGTTCGAGTACGAAGGATACTATGAAAAATACAAGGCAATCCATGCGAAATGCTATATGTTCAGGAAGCGCGGGAAATGGTCTATAACGGTTTCAGGACTTAATAAAAAAGCGGTTGTTCCTTACATGCGGGAAACCTTTAAAGGGCATATGCTTGAAGAATTCGGGGATGGGATGCATATTCCGGCAGGGAAAACGGGGAAACTCACACATACTTATATCGAAGAACCCCGCGAAGGTGTGATTATAGATAAAGACGGGATTTGCCGTCCTTACTCGCAGCTTTCGGGTGTACACATGGAGGGGACATTTTACACAATGGGAATTACGGAAATTTATCGCGCCTATATTATGGCGGTAAGGCACAAAGGAGGTGTGCTATATGTCTAAATCGGAATTTTATGACATATCAAATTTACTTAAAACAAACGCGCATTATATGATGATGATCGGTACACGGTCGCGCGGGAAATCGTTTCAGGTGAAAGAAACTGCGTTGAAGGATTATTGCGATGGCAGGGGAGGTCTTGCCATCCTTCGGAGATGGGACACAGATATAAAAGCGGGATTGATTCGGGATTATTTCGCGGATATGGTTGTAAATGCTTCCGGTGTTAACCTCGTTTATAAGTACAGCAACGGAAAGTATGACAATATCAAATACCGTGCCGGGGAATGGTTTCTCTATATCCACGATAACGAAAATAATTCAGATGTGGAAGATCCGCAGCCGTTTGCAAAAGCATTTGCAGTCAATCAAGCGGAACACTATAAAACTATGGTGCTTCAGGATTATTCAAACATATTCTTTGAAGAATTCATCAGCCGAAAAGGGTACATCATCAACGAATTCACCGAATTCACGGGATTGCTTTCCACGATTATCCGACTTCGGGACAATGTTCGGATCTTCATGGCGGGTAATACAATCAATAAATCCTGCCCGTATTTCCGCGAAATGGGATTGACGAAAATCGACAAAATGAAACCGGGAGACATTGATATATATCGGTATGGTGATTCCGCGCTGCGGGTTGCTGTCGAGATGACGGATATAGCAAGCAAAGCAAAGCCTTCGGATGTGTATTTCGCTTTCGACAATCCGCGCTTGACAATGATTACCGGGAAAAAAGGTGTTTGGGAAATAGCAATATATCCGCATTGCCCGTCTGAATATGATCGGAAAGATGTGCTTCTGACTTATTTCGTAAAGTGGGAAAGGAATATCCTGCAATGTGAAATAGTGTGCCTTCCGAATATGGTATTTACATTCGTTCATCCGAAAACAACACCATTGCGGGACGAATCACATGATCTGATATATCAGCCGGAATTTGATGCGCGGTCGAACTTCAGAAGGAAAATCGGGCAGATCGTGACAGCGGAGGAAAAGCAAATCGAATGGTTTTATGATAACGATAAGGTTTTCTTCTCGGATAATGAAACCGGGGAGATTATGCGGAACTATTTATTGTGGTGCGGAAAAGATGGAGGGATCAAGACGGTATGAATGTATTGATAGCATGTGAGGAATCGCAAAGAGTATGTACGGCATTTCGGGAGAAAGGACACAACGCTTTTTCCTGCGATATTATTCCGTGTTCGGGTGGACATCCTGAATGGCATATAATGCAGGATGTTCTGCCGTTGTTAAACGGTCGGTGCAGCTTTGAGACAATGGACGGAACACGGCATGAAATATCGGAAAGATGGGATTTGATTATAGCACATCCGCCTTGTACATATCTGACGAATGCGGGTGCCTGCAGACTTTTTAAAACATCAGGAAAAATTGATCCTGAAAGGTATCGTCTCGGAATAGAAGCAAAATGGTTTTTCTACGCTTTTGTTAATGCTGATTGCAGCAGAATCTGCATTGAAAATCCTATCCCAATAAGAATTTTTAAGCTGCCTAAATACACACAAATAATACAACCGTATTATTTCGGTGAACCATTCAGCAAGAAAACATGTTTGTGGCTGAAAGGTTTACCCAAATTAGAACCAACAAATCTATTGACTGATTATACACCTTTTGTTTCTGCAGGGACGAAAAACGGAAAGGGTGAAAAAAGAAAACGTTTCGGGTATGTACACGATCAAAAGGAAAGATCTAAAACCTTTGTGGGAATTGCAAAAGCAATGGCTGATCAATGGGGATAAGTGAATAGTGTTTGACCGGGTGGGAATTCCTGCCCGGTTTTCTTTTTGTCAATAGGCATTGCATAATATTACATAAACACAATATAATTATACATTGTAAAATATTTGTGAATTTTTGTTCATATTTGGTTACAATGC
>JAZUJA010000106.1:0-4276 GCA_045642495.1 Acutalibacteraceae bacterium | reverse complement strand
AAAGGAGCTGTTGTATTTTTAAGTGACCTTATGCGTGAAATTGAGTGTGACTGTATTTTAGATTTTATCGCTGTTTCTTCTTATAGCGGCACTAAATCAACCGGTGTTGTTAAATTCAAAAAAGATCTTGATATTGATCCGGACGGTTGCGATATTTTGATTGTTGAAGATATTCTTGATTCCGGTATTACTCTTTCATATCTTAAAAAGGTTCTTGAAGGCAGAAATGCAAATAGCATTAAAGTTGCGGCATTACTTGATAAACCCCAAAACAGAAAAGCTGATATCCAGGCAGAATATGTCGGAAAGGTTATTCCTGATGAGTTCGTTGTAGGTTACGGTCTTGATTTTAACGAAAAATATAGGAATTTACCGTTTGTCGGTGTATTAAAACCGCAAGTTTACGAAAAATAATTAAAAGAATATAAAGGAGAAAATAAGTTGAGCAAAAATATTAAGAATGTTCTTTTGTTTATTGGTATTCCGGTTGTGCTTATAATTGCATTTATCGTGGTATCTCAGATATCAAAGGACACCGTTCAAACAAAATACTACGAGATAGTTGAAAGCGTAAAAAATAATGAAATTTCCGAATTTGAATTAAATCTTTACAGCGGCGATCTTACCTATGTTTCAAGAGCGGATAAGAAAACCCATCACTATACCGTTGCGGATTCATCGCTTTTCTATACCGATGTTAGAGAAGCAATCGACAAAATCAATACTGAAAACAAGGGTACAGATAAAATAATCAAGTATGATTATAAAAGCGGCGGTCAGGCTTCATGGATTATGAGTATGATGCCTACAATAGTCCTTGTTATTCTTATGGTTGTTTTCTGGCTGTTCATAATGCGAAGAATGGGCGGCGGAATGGGCGCCGATAAAACAATGAATTTCGGCAAAGCAAAAGTCAAGAAGAATGACAGTGCTAAAAAGACAACATTTGCCGATGTTGCCGGTGCCGATGAAGAAAAAGAGGAAATGGCTGAAATAGTTGATTTCCTTAAAGCTCCTAAAAAGTTCAATGAACTCGGCGCGCGTATTCCAAAGGGTGTATTGCTTGTCGGTCCTCCCGGAACAGGTAAAACCTTGCTTGCTCGTGCAGTTGCAGGTGAGGCAGGTGTTCCTTTCTTCTCAATTTCCGGTTCTGACTTTGTTGAAATGTTCGTTGGTGTCGGTGCGTCCCGCGTTCGTGATCTTTTCGGCGAAGCAAAGAAAAACGCTCCTGCCATTGTGTTTATTGACGAAATCGATGCTGTTGGTCGTCAGAGAGGGGCAGGTCTCGGCGGCGGTCATGATGAAAGAGAACAAACATTAAACCAGTTGCTTGTTGAAATGGATGGTTTCGGTATGAACGAAGGCGTTATTGTTATCGCCGCAACAAACCGTCCCGATATTCTTGATAAAGCGTTACTTCGTCCCGGTCGATTTGACAGACAGATTACTGTAAACTACCCGGATGTTAAGGGCAGAGAAGATATCCTAAAGGTTCATTCAAGAGGCAAGCCGTTAGGCCCTGATGTTGATCTTTCAACCATTGCCAAATCCACTTCCGGATTTACCGGTGCAGATCTTGAAAATCTTCTTAACGAATCTGCTTTGCTTGCTGTTAGACGAGGTAAAAAAGCAATAACAAAGCTTGAAATCGAAGAAGCTACCATTAAGGTTGTTATGGGTCCTGAAAAGAAATCTCATATCGTTAAAGATAAGGATAAGCTTGTAACGGCATATCACGAAGCAGGTCATGCCATTGTTTCGTATTTCTTACCTACGCAAGATCCTGTTCATCAGATTTCGATTATCAGAAGAGGAATGGCAGCAGGATATACTATGTACTTGCCGACTGATGAAAAAGGTCATGTTTCCAAAAATCAAATGCTTGAACAGATTTGTTCACTTTTGGGCGGCAGAGCTGCTGAACAACTTACTCAAAAAGATGTTTGCACAGGCGCTTCAAACGATATTGAACGCGCAACAGACCTTGCGAGAAAAATGGTTACCAAGTTTGGTATGAGTGATAAATTGGGCCTTGTAACTTATGGAAATGATAACAATGAAGTTTTTCTTGGCAGAGACTTTTCATCTACGCCAAACTATTCTGAAAAAACTGCCGCAATGATTGATGAAGAAATTGAATCAATCGTTATGACACAGTATAAAAAAGCGCTTGAGCTTCTTAATTCAAATATCGCTAAGCTTCATGAAGTATCAAAAATTTTATTTGAAGATGAAAAAATCGACGGCGATGATTTCCGCAAGATGATGGAAGCATAAAAAAATTCAGCACTACCCGATATATAAAGGGTAGTGCTTTTTTAACTTATCAGTCTGTAACGGCATGGGCTGTATCTGTCTCTCTGAAAAGAAGTGTGATACACCATATTCCCGCAAGAGCAATTATCGTGTAAACGATTCTGCTTAAAATCATTGTTTGTCCGCCGAAAATCCATGCCACTAAATCAAAGTTGAAAAGACCGACAAGTCCCCAGTTAAGACATCCGATAATGCTTAAAATAAGACAAATTTTATCAAACATACTATACCTCCTTATTTTGTTTGCAATCTTATTGTGTGTAAAAATCGCAAAAAGATAAAGGAAATATTTGTTTATTTTTTGATTTGCTTTGGAGAACAACCGTAATATTTCTTAAATACTCTGTAAAATGTTGAATAATCGGAAAAACCTGACATTATTGCGGTTTCACTTATTGTATGACTTTTCAGCAGTTCTTTTGCACGAACAATTTTTTTAATATTTATATAATTATTGATGGTTGTTCCGGTTGAGGCGGTAAAAATTCTGTATAGCTGAGATTTGCTTATATAAAATTTATCACAGATGCTTTCGGTTGTAATTTTTTTATCAATATTATCATTTATAAATAAAATAATATTTCTGATAAGTGATGTTTCATCGAAAACCTCAGTTTCTTTTGAAAAGATTTTCTTTATTTGCAAAAGCAACATTAAAGCATTTGCAATAAGATCGGGTTTTTCATTTGTATGTTTAATTTTAAGTTGATCAAAAATATAATTATATATTTCCTGCGAAAAATCGCTTTTTTTATATATATTTTTAAGTCCTGCTGTTCGGTCATAAAACGGGGATAAAAAATTACTATCCTTTGTTATTTTCAAAAAAAGCGATGAATCGAAGTTTATAACCATTCTTTCATAAGGATAATCGGTATCAATATCTATATAATGAGATTCGTTTTCACGCATAATCAAAACGTCTCCCGATGATAAAGGATATTCGTTACCTTCAACCTTAAATGATCCTTTTCCGTAGATAAAAATATATACCTCACAATAGCTGTGCATGTGCATTGAAAAATGTTCTTTTTGCGGCTTTTCGGTATAGGAATAATGAAACCTTATATCATCATCTGCAAATGAGAAATATTTGTTCAAAAATATCACCCTTTTTATTATAAGCCACAATGACACTATTTGCAATCTTTTTGATACAATTTGCAATTTTATTGTAAAATGAATTGATGTATAATAATAAAAACGGAGGTTGATATTATGAAAGACAATTATCTGCTTTATAATAAAACTGCTGAAAAAATATATTCAAATGTAAAAAATATGCCTATCGCAGATTATCATTGTCATCTTTCACCGCAAGAAATATTTGAAGATAAACCCTTTAATAATATTGGTGAAATATGGCTTGGCTTTGATCATTATAAATGGCGCCTTATGAGAAGCGTGGGTATATCTGAAAAATACATAACCGGTGATGCCGATTACCACGATAAGTTTATTTTTTATATAAAAGCACTTGAATTTGCCGCTGATAATCCGCTTTATGATTGGTCAAGAATGGAACTTTCATCTGTTTTTGGAATTGACTTGCCGATAACAAGTAATAATGCTGAAGAAATTTGGCAAAGATCCTGCGAATTTATAAAGAAAAACAAGCTATCTCCGAGAAAACTTATAAAACAGTTTAATGTTACAAAACTTTGTACAACTGATGATATTTGCGATGATCTTAAATTTCATGATCTGATTAAAAATGATAATACCTTCAACACGGTTGTTTATCCGTCGTATAGAACCGACAATGTTATGTTGATGTTTGATAAGGATTATTTATCTTATATAAAGAAATTATCAAATGTTTGCGGTTTTGAAATAAATGATCTCGCTTCTCTTAAAACGGCTCTTAAACAAAGGCTTTTGTATTTTATTTCAAAGGGCTGCAAATTTACGGATATAGGAATTCAATATTTTCCTGATAGTTTTGATGATGATAAAACCG
>JAZUJA010000105.1:0-21349 GCA_045642495.1 Acutalibacteraceae bacterium | reverse complement strand
AAACTAAATATCATAATAAGGGGATAGTGCTATAAAATCATTTTTTAATAAAATTTGCCCGATTGAAAGTCTGTTTCCGCTTACTATGGTGGTTGTTTTCGATATGGTTTGCTATTTCGGAACAAAACTGCTTAATATGGGAAGAGAATATCATGATATTCAGTCGGCACTTGATATGATGATTCCTTTTAATAAATATTTTATGATAGTTTATGTTCTTTCTTATGTGCAATGGGCGGTTTTTTATATCGCAGCAATGCGCGCAGGGAAGGAAACGGCATTTAATTTCGCCGCGGGAATGATCGTCGCAAAATTGTTATGCGCTGTTATATTTATTTCGTTTCCGACATACATTCCATCAAGACCTGTTCCTGCGGGCAGTGATTTTTTGTCGTGGCTTTCAAGGCTTGTCTTCGCCGCCGATACTCCGGCAGCAAACCTTTTTCCGTCAATTCATTGCCTTAACAGTTGGGCTTGTGTCCGTATATCTTTCAAATCAAAAGAATGCGGAAAGACCGTTAGAATAATAAATATTATTTTCACGCTTTTTGTTTTTGCTTCTGTTGTTCTTTGCAAACAGCATGTTCTTATAGATATTCCCGCAGGAATAATCGTGTTTGAAATCGGGTTGTTTGTTGCAAAAAAAACAAAATTAAATCAGGTATTTTATAAATTTGATAATCGCTTTTCAGGGGGAAATAATTAATATGATAGGATTTTATGATTATACTGTTATACTGACTTATTTATCTTTAATATCCTCAACCTTGGGTATTATTATATCTCTTTCGGGAATGGGTCATCCGTTTTACGGAACATTTTTCCTGCTTTTCTGCGGACTTTGTGACGCGTTTGACGGTAAGGTTGCAAGAACCAAATCAAACAGAACCGTTCTTCAATCAAAGTTTGGTATCCAGATTGATTCTCTTTCCGATCTTGTGGCTTTCGGTGTTCTTCCTGCTTGCATCGGTGCTGCTATGTTCCGTGTGCTTGATATGAAGGGACAAAGAGGTTATCAAACATATAATATCTTGCTTCTTGCGGTTATCGTTGTTTATGTTTTGGCGGCACTTATCCGCTTGGCTTACTTTAATGTAACGGAAGAAGAAAGGCAAAAAACCGAAAGCGGTGTCAGAAAGGAATATACAGGCCTTCCGGTAACAAGCGCTTCGCTTATTTTCCCAACTGTTCTTCTTTTCCAGTATTTGTTAAAGTTCTATTTCAGTATGCCTATTGACCTCACTCCGGTTTATTTTGCCGTTATGCTTTTTACCGGCTTTGCTTTTGTTTCAAAATTCAAAATTACAAAGCCCGGCATAAGAGGTATTCTTATTATGGTCACTATTGGTTCGCTTGAAGCGATCATCCTTATTCTTCTTTATGTATTCAAATAATATTACCGGCAGAAAGGGTATAGCCCCAAAAGACGATTCATCGGCACTCAAATTTTTGTATAATAACGCGGTTGGCAGAATTATTCTTCGCGTTCTTCGTGCAAAATGGATTTCAAAAACAGTCGGCGCTTTTATGGATACGCCCCTTTCAAAGCCGCTTATAAATTCTTTTGTTAAAAATAATAATATTGATCTTAATGATTATGAATGTGATAACTTTCATTGCTTTAATGATTGTTTCACCCGCAAAATAAAACCGGGTAAGCGCAGTATCTGCGAGGATGAAAACGCGCTTATTTGCCCGTGTGACGGCCTTGTTTCGGCATATAAAATAACAGATGATCTTGTTATGCCGATAAAACAAAGCGAGTATTCCGTTTCATCGCTTTTATGCGATGCTGATCTTGCCGCGGATTTTAACGGCGGTTATGCTGTTGTTTTTCGTCTTTGCGTTGATAATTATCATCGCTATTGCTATCCTGCAAGCGGCGTTAAGGGTATAAACCGATATATAAACGGCACTCTCCACACAGTTCGCCCGATAGCCCTTAATAAAACAAAGGTTTTTTGCGAAAATTCAAGGGAATATACCGTTATTCAGTCTGATACTTTTGGTAAAATCGTCATGATGGAAGTCGGCGCAATGCTTGTGGGCAAAATAAAAAATCACCATGGCGCGGGGAAATGCACCAAAGGTGATGAAAAAGGAATGTTTCTTTACGGCGGATCAACCGTTATTTTGCTGGTTGGTGAAAATGTTAAGATAAATAACACCCTGCTTGAAAATACCCTTGCAGGACTTGAAACACCCGTTTTTATGGGCGAAAAATTAAATTAAATAGAAACGGAGCAGATTTTTCTGCTCCGTTTTAATATTAGTTACCGTAAACCGTGCTGACAACCCTATCTTTTCCGCTTTGCTTTGCTTCATAAAGATTTTTGTCTGCGGCGTCAATTAACTCAATAAACTTTTTCTCGTTTTTGAAGTCATTGATCAAAATGTGACCGGCACTTATCGTAAGTTTTATCTTCGTTTCGTTGTCAATAGTAAAGTCGTGAGTTCTAACGGTTTCAAGTATTTTTTCAAGATCGTCTAATGATTTTTCGCCGCTCGAAAACGCGATGATAAATTCTTCACCGCCGAAACGACAAACCGTTGCGCCTTGCGGGAGTGAGTCACTTACAAGATCTGTAAGCTCTTTCAGTATATTGTCCCCGGCGATATGACCGTATTTATCATTTATTTTCTTAAAGTTATCAAGGTCATATATCGCAATACCAACGGTTGAAATTTCCGGATTTTCTTTCAGTTCCTCGGTAACCTTGATAAATCCGTATCTGTTATAAACACCTGTCAGCTCATCGTGTCTGTAAAGATATTTATATGTGCTTCTGAGATCGTTTAGCTTTTTTTCGGTAGCTCTTCTTATGCTTTCAATAAGAAGTGTAACAAAAAGCAAACTTGCATATACAAGCGGAAATCTTAACTTGAAAGTTTCGCTGTAATCTGTGCAGTAATTTGTGAACGGCGGGATATAAAAGAACAAGATTATAAATACAAAAAGTGAAAAGGAAAGTGCCAGACCTTTCTTTGTTCCAAGCGAAAACAAGCTTAATGCAGGGGCTAAAAGCAACCATATTGCGCTGAAATTGTCAACGCCGCCCGAAACAAGGAAATAAAGGAACATCGCTTCACTTTCAAACATAAACAGATAGCTTGCAAAATTAGTAAGCCTTGGCGAAAACATTGATAAAATAAGGTTGAATCCGCATAGTATAGTGAAGGAAAATGTAACAAGCATCATTTGCTTTCTTTGTGTAACAATGTTTATAAAGGTCATACTCGCGGCGATAACAAAAAATGCCGAAAAAATGAACTTTGATTGCAAAACCTTTCGTTTTTCTTCGTTTGTAACTAATTTTTCAAACCATCGAATAAACTTAGCAATTGTTTGTTTCATAATTAACCTTTCTTCAGTATAACAAAATAATAATATATATATTAACATAATCATTTATGAATTACAAGTGAAAATATGCTTATTGTTTCCAAAACTGAATTATGGTATAATAAAATAAATAAAGGACGGTGGATAAAAATGAGAATTCTTGTTTGCGAGGACGAGGCGCTTTTATCAAAAAGTATATGCACATATTTAAGCCAAAAAAACTTTGTAACAGATTGCGCTGTGGACGGTAAAGCCGCACTTTCATATATCAGGACAAATGTTTATGATCTTGTTGTTCTTGATATTATGATGCCGTTTCTTGACGGTTTTTCGGTTCTTAAAACAATAAGGGAAGAGGGGATTTCCGTTCCCGTTCTTATTCTTTCGGCAAAATCGGAAATAGAGGATAAGGTCGCGGGGCTTGATCTCGGCGCAAACGATTATTTAACAAAACCGTTTGATATGCGCGAATTGCTTGCCCGCATAAATGCCCTGCTTCGAAAAGGAAATTCTCAAAACTCAACGCGTATCGTTATGGGAAACACTATCCTCGACACCGAAAAATGCACACTTTCAACCCCCTTCGGCAGTTTTGCTCTTGTTAAAAAAGAATATCTTATGCTTTCTCTTTTTATGCGAAACGAAGGGCTTGTAATAACTCCTGAAACTCTGATAGATAAGGTTTGGAATTTTGAAAAAGACGCCGAAATTTCCACCGTTTGGACCTATGTTTCATATTTAAGGAAAAAACTTAAAGCCTTGAAATCTGATGTTTCCATAAAAACCAAAAGAAACTTGGGTTATGTGTTGGTGAATAAAAATGACTAAGAAGTTAAGGATACGATTTGTTGCCGTTTCAATGGCTTTGCTTGTTTTAATGCAAATGTTTGTTATCGGCGTAACGGCATTTAGAAGTTATTATAATATCGTAAACCGTGCCGACTCGGTTATTGAGCAGATATATGAAAATAAAACGGACGATAAAAAATTAGATGCAAGATATTTTGCCGTAACGCTCGATAGTAGCGGTAAGGTTTGCGAAACCATACTTATCCATACTATGCAAACATCGCGTGAGCAGGCGGCAGAGTATGCCGAAAAGGTTTTCACAAGGGGAACCAAATCAGGCTATTATGAGGGTTACCGTTATAAGCTTTTTTCACAGGAGGACGGTACCAAGAGGGCGGTTTTCCTGCTTAGAAACGCATATTTTGATGTGCTTAAAAACAACACGGTTTCTGCCGCGGTCATTTCAACCGTTGCACTTGTTATTATGTTTCTTATCCTTATCCGCTTTTCTAAATTTGTGGTGCGCCCCATTGAAATGGCAAATAAAAAGCAAAAGGAATTTATAACCACCGCAAGCCATGAACTTAAAACACCCCTTGCCGTTATGAGCGCCGATCTTCAAATGTTATCCGATGAAAAGGGAGAGAGCGAGTGGATAAACGATTTAAGCTCACAAATAGATCGTCTTTCAAAAATGACCGGTGAACTGACCGAGCTTTCAAAAATTGAAGAAAGTGAAACGCCGAAAATTTTGTTTCCCGTTTCAGACTTTGCGCAGGAAATATGCGGTGATTACCGCGCAATAGCGCAAAATAAGAATATTGATTTCAAAAAGGAAATAGAGCCGGCCTTTGATTATTGCGGTGATCAAAACGCCGTTTGTCAACTTTTTACGGTTTTGCTTGATAATGCCTTTAAGTATTGTCCGCAAAACGGCGAGGTTACTTTCGCTCTTAAAAACAGCGGCGGAATTTCGGTTAGCGTTTCAAATACCGTTGAAACCCCTCTTTCAGAAGAGCAACTTTTAAGTATTTTCGATAGATTTTACCGTGCCGCACAAACAAGTGAAAAAGAAAAAGGCTTCGGCATCGGTTTATCCGTTGCCAAAGCCATAACAGAAAAACATAAGGGCAGCATAAAGGCCGAAATGATAGGGGATAAAACCCTTATTATAACGGCGAATTTAAGATGATTTTTTAATATCAAAAACGGTTTGTATCGCATTTTGCGGACAAGCCGTTTTGCATTTTCCGCATCTTATACACTGGGTACTGTTAGGGTTATTGAAAACATCAATATCAAATTCGCAAATATTTTGGCAAGCGCCGCATTTTGTGCATTTATCGTTATCGATATAATATCTGTAAACCGAAACCTTGTTAAAAAGCCCGTAAATTGCCCCAAGCGGACATAAATATCTGCAAAACGGACGGTAAATAATAATCGAAGTTAAAAAAATAACGGCAAGAATAATCAGCTTGTAAGCATAAAGAAAACCAACCGCCGAACGAAGCGCCGTGTTAAAAGCTACCAACAAAACTCCGCCTTCAAGTGTTCCCACAGGGCAGATGTATTTGCAAAACCAAGGCTTGCCGAGTCCCGTAACATCGCTTATTATCATCGGCAGAATAATAACAAAAAGCAAAAGATTTATGTATTTTATAATTCTTAAATATTTCTCGCCCGGCAATTTTCTGAGTTTTTTAACAAAGGGGATTTTATAAATAAGGTCGCCTATTAACCCAAACGGGCATAAAAATCCGCAAATAAATCTGCCGGCTATTGTGCCGAAAACGGTTATAAGCCCGATAACATAAAGTGAAAATTTCAATTCTCTTCCGCTTAAAACCGCTTGAAGCGAACCTATCGGGCAGGCGGCAAGTGCGCCCGGGCAGGAATAACAGTTCATTCCGGGAACACAAAGGTGTTTTAATGAGCCATCGTATATTCTGCCCTTTGAAAATCCTATCAAATATCCGTTTGAAATTGCCGTGAAAGCCGCCGCGATAAAAAGTCTTAACCTTTCGCGGCGTTTAACCTTTTTATCCAATTCCAACACACTCCAAGCATATTTTGATCGCTTTTTCGAAAACGCGGTTTGCCTCTCCGTTTAATACTCCGAGAACAATGAGCGTTATTCCGCCAATAAGCAATGAAACGGTTATAATGGATCTTTTGCTCATTTGATGTCCTCCATAAGTTCATCAATTATCTGGCGCCACTGCTTTTCGGTTTTGTTTCCGGCAACTGTTTTGCCTATTTGATTTCCGTTAGAGTCAACAAAATAGGTTATCGGTGTTGACTGTCCCTCAGCAAGAGTGTCTTTATAAAAGGTTTTATTCGGAATGATGTTATCATAAGTGATGTTAAGCTTTGTTGTTATCTTTTTGGCTTCACCTACAATGTTAGGGAGCGAAACGCCGTTTTTATCGGCGGCATCAACAACAACTCCCAGAACGCCAAACCCCTTTTCGGAATAATCGTTATATATTTTTTCAATAATGGGCATTTCTTCAATGCATGGGGCACAAAATGTGCCCCAAACATTTATCATTGTTATTTTGTTTGATTGGATTATTCGCTCGTCGGTAACATCGCCGTTTAGATTTATTGCCGAAAAATTCCCGATTATCTGTGCGCTTTTGCCGCTGTCTTCATTTCCGCAGGCACAAAGGGAAAAAATAAGGCATATCAAAACAAATAATGTTGCTGTTTTTTCCATATTATCACCGCTTAATTTTGATTATCAGTTGTGGCATAACTTGCCGTAACAGTTCCGTTTTGATTTTTTGTAAATGTCATAGTTCTTGTTCCGCCGCCGGTGAAGCTCACCGTTTCTCCTGCGGCGGCATTTGGGTCAACGGTCGCTCTGTTGCCCGAAATGCTCACAAAACCGTTGCTTCCGGAAATTTCGCCGCCCAATGAAAAGCCGAAGGATTTAAGACTTGCGGGCAATATAACCGATACTCCGCTCGGCGTAACACCTCCGCCCTCGGCACTCTTCTTTGCGTTAACGGTAAATAGTATTTTAACGCCTTCAAGGTTGAATTTTTCAAGTCCCGATAGATCCGAAATCGGTTTTTTGGTTATCGTTGTCGGGCGGATTATTATTTCGCTCAAAGTTTTGTTGCTTATAACTATCGAGCAGCCCGGATTTAATATATCAAGTAAGTCGGTAAGCTCTTTATCCTTTAGCTTTATGCTTTCGGTAGAGCTGCCCTTTGAAATCAGCATTTCACCCTCTTTATAGTATGCTCTGCCTTCACCCGTAACCTGCTCTGCGGAGGGGGTAAGGCGGTAAGTTCCGTCGGGAAGGGAAGTAACACTTATTGCGGCTTCCCCGGACTCACCCTTTGTTTCGGTCTGCTTTTCAGCTTCCTTTTTCTGCTCATCTGTTCCGAGATAGAAGTTTTCAATCGGCTGATATCCGAGGGGTGCTACAAGCTCGTTCCAATTTTTCGGCAACTTTATCTCGTTTGTTATATATCCGCCGCCGGGCAAGGTCATAAACTTGTTTCTTGTGCTGTCGCCGGTTATAAGCAGGGGAGTTTCACCCTTGTTCATGGTTGCTATCGTCATTATTTTGTCGCTTCCCACAACCCCTTTAAGCCAATCGGGTGTTGCGGTTAATGCCGCCTGCTCGGCAGTATCGTTTTGCAATTTGTTTATATATTCTTGGAATGTGTATTTATCCGATTGTCTGCTTCCGGTGTTTGCCCAATAATTAGCATAAGCGCGCATATAAAGCGGTCTTCTTGCCGCAGTAATAAGTGCGTCTTCAAGAGTTCCTTTGGTTGCATATCCGCTTGCAAGCGCTTTGGCAACCGGGGCGGTTATAAACACCGTTCTGTAAACCTGCGGATTTGTATTTCCGAGTCCGTTTTGCTGTTTTTCGGTTATGTCAAATGCCATAAGGTTCATTATCGTTTGCGGATCATCGGTGGCAGGGGTAACATTGTTTCCCCATGAAAGCGCAGAAGCGGCAGTAACCGTATTACTGTTAAGTTCATATCCTTTTGAAACGTGGTAGGGCTCCCAACCTATTTCAAGGCAGGTTTCCTCGTCCTCTGAGAATGTCCAGGGGGTAAGATATCCGAATGTTCCCATGCGGTTTTCCTTAACATAATATCCGCCGAGGTTAAGCATCGCAAATTCAATAAATCTGCCGAGGGCTTGGTTGTTTTGCTCACTTATCATGCCCTGCTCGTGATCAATGCCAAGCTGTCTTGCAAGCGGACCGTTAAGCCAGGCATAAGGCGACCAACCGTGCGTGCTTGCAAGCGGCCTTCTCCATTCGCCGTTTTCAAGCGACTGAGTGATTGCAATGCAAATCGGCATATATTCTTTCGGCACACCTGCCATAACGGCATTTGCCGCAACCGTGTAAACCAAGCATTTTCTATATGCCAAGGCATAAGTGCCGAGTTCATCCTCCGCTTTGTATGGTGTGAATTTAAGATATTCTTTTATAAGCTTGTCGGTCGGGGGAACGATCGGTTTGCCATCTGTCCAATCGTTGATTTTGCAGTATTCCTGAATATCGTCATAAGAGCCATAATAAACAATCTCATCAAACGGGCGTTCACCCTTGCCGGCATAGGTGTCAATTTCCTTTTGGGTTATTTCCTCGGTCAGCGCCTTTTCAACCTGCGGCCAAACGATTTCTCTTGTGTTTTTTTGCAATGCGGCATTTGATTCGCTTGCAAACGCGTTAGGATATTCAGCCGTTCTTAAAACCGGAACTCCGCGGTTAACACCGGTTGAATGAATTTGCGCTATAAATGTCGGCGCGCCAACTGTAACCGTGGGTATGCCTATGTATTCGGCGGCGATTGCCGATCCGCTTTCCTTTGTTGTGCAAAGTCCGCATCCGCAGTTACCCGAAATAACGGCATCTATTCCCAACTCTTGAAGGCGCTTTTCAAACTTTTCGGTTTGGGCGCTCTTTCCGAAAACAGAGTATGGGCCTCCGCTTCCCACTTCGTTAAACATAAAAATCTGTGCATCGGGATATTTTTGAAGAATGCATTTTTTAAGCTCCGCATGAGTGACGGATGCCATAAAACTTCCGCCTACAAGGGCGATTTTTTTGCCGCTTAACGTGTCAAGGCGGGGAGCTTGGGTTATTTCCTCAATGTTGTTGTATCCAACCGGCGATACTATCGCATAAACTTGGTTTCCGTTTTCATCAAACTCGGGTATATCGCAGCTGCCGTCAACGCAGTCGTTAGGATCTTTCCGAAAGCCCATATAAATTCCCGTTCCGATAAGTGCCGCAATAAGCAAAATGCAGGTCGAAGAAATCACGATTCGCTTTTTGCTTGAAAACAGCATTTTCCATTTCTTTTCTTTTATTATTTCGGTTAGTGAATTTTTAATGCGTGAAATAAGATTTTTCATAAAAATTTCTCCTTTTCCGTTTTTATGCGCATATCATAATGCGCGAACCTTAAATTAAGTTCCAAAAATCATTGAAAAGAGATAAAAATTATGATAGTATTTTTATAAAGAGGGTGCAAAAAATGGATAAATCAAAAATTTACGGTGTTCAAATAAACTGCGGTGAAGATTCTCCCATTTGCAAACGCCTTGCCGATGCGCAAAATATGAAAAATGATTATGTTATCGGCGAAAGCTTTGCAAATGCGGGTGAAAATGATTTTGATAACGCTTATCCGTTCGGCGCAATGCGCCTTTGTTGCGTTACGGTTAAAAACGGCAAAAAATCTGTTATTTATGAAAATGAACCCGCCTTTGCAAGGGACGGAAGCGCCGGCAATGTTATGGTTGAAATTCCTAAGTTTTATTCAAAGCGAGAAAAAGAAAATCTTGTTGAAAAATGGTTTGTAAGCGGTGAGATGCATAACGGCTTTTCGCTTGACCCGATTTTTGTAAACGGCGATAGGGAACTTGATTTTGTTTATGTCGGCGTGTATAATTCAACGTCGCAGGGAAACGGCATATTTTCTTCAAACTGCGGTATTCCCGATATGGAAAAAAGGCCGGATGATTTTGAAAGAGAGTTTAACGAGTTCGGTTATTCCGGCTATGATTTCGCCATAATGACGGCAATTCAAAAGCTTATGGTTATTGAGTTTGCAAATAGGGATCTTAAAATGATTTTAGGCGGCCTTCAAAACTTCTCTTATGGCTCTCGTGTTCGTGAAAACAATATGGTGCTTGCCGCAAAAAACAATACCGTCACCGTAAGATGCAAGGGTAAAAACGGCGGATTTTTCAAGGGCAGCACGGTTGGAATAGGCAAGGGCAGAACCGAAGCCGATACCATAAGAAAAACCGTTCTTAACATCGAAAAGCAGGACGAAACCTATGTTATAACCTATGACGGTGAGGATATTTCGGATAAAATCGTGCCGCTTGAAACGGCGATTTACGGCGTTGTTCAGCCAAACGGTCTTTCCGATTGCATTCCGTATCACACCGGCAGATGCGATCATCATATTTTTTATCCGTTTTCATTCCCTCATCTTGTTCAGCCCTTCCGTTATAGATATATAGAAAATGTTTGGGGCAATGTTTGGGAACTTGTTTCAGGCCTTAAAATTAAGGAACTCACATATTATTATACCTTTGAAACAGATAAGTATTTAAGCGAATTAAGCGAATGGAACAAACTCTCTTTTAAGGCACCCGTTCAAAATCTTTTGCCTAATATTGACTGTTCGCGCTCTTGGGTAACATCATTCGGGTTTGATCCGAGTTGCCCTTCGGCTATTATGCCTGATACCGCCGGCGAAGGGGATCACGATAAAAAATTCGGCGGAGTATGCTATGCTTATGCCGATAAGGATTATGAAAATAAACCGGTTGATCCTAAAAATGTTTATCATTATGCCGTAGGCGCCGGTTTTGATCACACTTGGGGATCGCTCTTTACGGTCAGAGGATTTATCTCCGAAAACTCAAAAAGCTGGCTATACGGCAATCGCCTTGTTTTAAGATAAATAAATGCCTATGACCATCAACATTTTTAGATAACAAAAAAACCCATCTTAACAAAGATGGGTTTTTTCGTTAATTTGAACCTATGTCAAGAAAAAGCTGTAACGCAATTAGAAGATAATCATATTTGCTTAAAACGCTTTTTTCAATATAAAAAGTTCACTAATAGTAAAAGCAACGCAAAAGTATTTGGATATTGAAAATTGCCCGAAAATCTGTCAGCAACCGTAAAATACGGTTTTAATGGCTTTATAACATACATATCAAAGAAAAAACAGTGATAATTGAAAAAAATCAGGAAACATATTCGTTAAACCCGCAGAGCTTGAAGAAATATTTGATTAAACAAAACTCCTCCGTGGAATAATCCGCGGAGGAGTTTTTATATGTTTTATTTGTTATCACCATTCAATAACCGAACTTTCAATCTTTCCGTCAACATATAAATGTGAAACATCGGCAAAGGTTAAAACTCTCGGTGCGCAATATCCTTCAGGGTGATTTGTAAAGCGAATAACGGTAACGCCCGTGTGCATACAAACAAATCCCGCCCACATTGTATGAATGGGAATATGAAGAATGTTTGAAATAAACGCTCTTGCCATATTTCCGTGACAAAACAGAGCTATTCTTTCTTCGTTCGGATTTGTTATTTTATATAGTCCGTTTTCTTCCTTGTATCCGAGGGAGGCGAGCCATTCTCTGCCGCCTTCTGCCACGCGGTTATATTTTTCTTTTAATCCCTCAAATCCGAAACATTCAAAAGAGTTATCAAAAGTCAGTTTATCGTTTTGTTCGCCACGCATTAAAACATTTGAAACAGCGGCTAAGGTGTCCTCTTTTCCGTCTTCAAAAGTTACTTTGCAACTGATTTCTCTCGCCCAGTCAAGCTTAATGCTCTCTTTTCCCGTAAGTTCACAAAAAGGTTGCGCGGTTTCGATTGCTCTGCCTTTTGAAGATGTGTAAATTTTATCAATTTTGTGATTTAAAAGCCTTTTGGCAACTAATTCTGCCTGCTTTTTTCCAATCTCAGTTAGGCAATCGTTTTCGTAATCCGGCTCACCGTGACGCACTAAATATAAAATCATATTATTTTTCCTTTATTTTAAGTCTCTGTTTTGATACTGTTCGGGTACTGTAATTTATATCCCAGTTATTACCGGTTAATTTCCAATTTTGAAGTAGTTTTGCATCATCTTTAATGGAATATTCTCTTAAAGCAATCTCTCCGTCAATATCTGAAACCAGCGCAGTGTAATAATAAAATCTTTCTCTGTCGGGCTCGTCTTTATAATCATATATTCTCTTTCCGTATTTTGAATAATCGCCACCGAGGCCGTCTATTACCGTGGCTGCAAAATCCGTGTGACTAACGGGAGAATTATCGGTTATAGCTGCTTCATCTGCGGATTTTTCCGGTTTAACAAGCATTAAGCATGTTGCCGGCATAGGAATTTCCAAATTTTGGCTTCCGCCGGAATTTCCGTGATCTGCTGTGATGATTATTGTTGTATCATCAAACGCACCGCACTCTTTAAGACCTTTTATATATTCGGCTATGATTTTCAAATCGCCTTTAAGCACCTGCTCATACGAGGCATCGGAACAAGGATTTGCATTTTCATCAATCTGTGCTCCCGGATGAGTTCCGAACAAATGATAAAATCTGAAAGCTTTATCATATTTATCGGTTTTACTTATACCTTTCTTTTTTAATGAATTATAAAAATATAAGTCGTCTTCCTCTTTTGCAAAATCGGTTGGCTTTTTAATAGATATATCATTTATTTCAGATAATGAATAATTAAATCTTTCTTTGATCAAATAAGGCGCGTTTTTATACAATGAAATTTTAAGGGTTTCTTTAAGAAAACCAAAATAATTTATGGTTTCAATGAAATTTTTATCACTGAAAGGGTAATTATCAATTTTAGAATATTGAGAGGGGGAAATAAACGACCGTTCGGTAAAAAGCCTTATATCGGTATTCATTTTTTTCATATCGGTTAAGAAAGTGCTATTCTTATATGCTTCATCGATATATTCTTGATAAGGCTTGTCAAATTTGCATATTTGACCGGTCAATAGATACGGAACGGCAGGGTATGTTCTGCTGTGAACGGGTGTTGTGTTGGGGTAGTATGTAAAGCCGTTAAAATCCGAAAACAGATCGGGGTATTGATTCAAAGCACTGCTTACGTATGCACCGTCGCAGGTATCAATAATAAAACAAACAACATTTTTTCCGCTTGACAATGTAAACTCATCTTTTTCGGAAAAGTAATTGTATTTATCAGATGTTGAAGAAAAATCAGTGCCGAATGCAGTTGAAATAATGCCAACTGTTTGCATGGCAATCAAAGCACCGCAAAGGAACAATACGGTGTTAAACACTATTCTTTTCTTTATCTTTTTGCCGAAAACATAATAGATAATAAAAACAAGCGCAATAATAAAAGCCCATATCAGCGCGTTTATCAGTATGGTTTTTGAAGAATAATTTGCTTTATCACCTGTAAGTGAAATCATTTTACCGTTAAGGAACATTGACTGTATGTAAAAACAAACGCCAAAAGAAAAAACCAACAGATTTACGGCGCGCAACATCTTTTTAGGAAAAACAAAGAATTCAAATACAGTTGCAACTGCAATTATCAAAAGGGAAGTTGCAAGTAGAATCCACCAAGTTTGTGTAACCCCAAAATCAAATTCAATTAAGTTTCCAAGGTAAACCTCCATAGGAGAAAAAAATATAACTGTTAAAACAAAAAAACTATTTGTTAAAAGTGTTCCGAAAAATCTTTTAAGTCTTTTTTTATCTTTCATTTTAAGCCCTCCAGTTTGATTATAGCAGGGCAATATTAAATGTCAAGTTATTAAGGAGTTTTTGTCGAATTGTGTATTTACATTTATATATCTTTATGCTAAAATAAATTAAATATGGAGGGATTTTGTTGGATACGATAACAAAAATAATCGCAGTTCCGCTTGGATATGCTATGCAATGGTGCCATTTTGTTTTTTCAAACTATGGTCTTGCAATTATATTTTTTACATTTTTAACTAAAATCATTTTAATGCCGCTATCGGTTTGGGTGCAAAAAAACTCAATTAAAATGGTGAAGATGCAACCCGAAATAAACAAAATTAAGGCAAAGTTTTTCGGTGATCCCGATACTATTGCCGATCATCAATCCGCTCTTTTTAAGAAATTTAAGTATAATCCGCTTGCAAGTCTTATTCCTCTTTGCGCGCAGTTGATTTTGCTTATGGGCGTTGTTGCGGTAATTTATCATCCTTTCGAATATCTTTTTCATTTTTCAGCTGATACAATCTCTGCAATAAATAATGCTGCTTCAAAAGTATCGGGTGTTTCTTTAAGTGATAATTCAATTGAGCTTGTTGCGATCGATGCTATCAAAACCGGAAAGCTTCTTCCTTTAAGCTCTGTCGATGCGTCTGTTATAAACAGCTTAAAAGATTTCGATTTAATGTTCCTCGGCGTAAATCTTTCATTTAATCCGAGCGTTGTTTTAGGGGTTACAATATTTGTTCCCATTATTGCGGGACTTTCATCGTTTGTTTTGTCGTTTGCGCAAAACAAATCGAATGTTTTGCAGGCAGAACAAAGCAAGGCAAATCAGTATGGGCTTTTGGCTTTCTCGGTTGCGCTTTCTTTGTATCTCGGATTTTTTGTGCCTGCAGGCATTGCGCTTTATTGGGTTTCAAGCAACCTTTTGGCGATAGTTCAGCTTTATTTTCTTAACGCAGTTATCCCTCCGAAAAAATATGTTGATTATGAGGCTCTAGAAAGCAGCAGAAAAGAACTTGAAAAACTCAACGCGCTTGCTAAGTCGGATAAAAAATTTAAGAATGACGAAAATGCAAAACGCGAAAAAGCAGATTATAAACGCTTTTTCTCTATAGCAAATAAACATATTGTTTTCTATTCAGAGCGAAGCGGATTTTATAAGTATTATCAGGAGATAATCGATTATCTTTTGGCTAAAAGTAATTTGTCAATTCATTATGTAACAAACGATCCGCAGGATATTGTTTTTGAAATATCTAAGCAACAACCGCGCATCAAACCTTACTATATAGGTGTTAAAAAACTGATTCCGTTGATGATGAAAATGGATGCCGATGTTGTTGTTATGACAACGCCTGACCTTGATAATTTCTATATAAAAAGATCTCTTGTTCGAAAAGATATAGAGTATATATTCGTTCCGCACGATCCATCAAGTATGCATATGGGATTTCGCGAGCATTCTCTTGATAATTTTGACACGGTTTTCTGCACGGGGCCGCATATCGCTAAAGAGGTCAGAGCAAGCGAAAAATACTATGGAACGCACGAAAAAAATCTTGTTGAATTTGGTTATCCGCTTATCGAAAAATTGGTTGCTTCTTATGAAGCCCAAAATGAAAAATCGGACGATACAAAGCAAATTCTTATCGCGCCTTCCTGGCAGGAGGATAACCTGCTTGACAGTGTTTTGGATCCCTTGCTTGATTCTTTGTGTCAAAAAGGATATAAAATCATTGTCAGACCTCATCCCGAATATATGAAGCGATATAAAGAAAAGATGGATGCTATCGTTGAAAAACATGCCGGTAAAGGTATAGTTTTCGAATTGGATTTTTCTTCAAATGCTTCGGTTTATTCTTCGGATATTTTAATAACCGATTGGTCGGGAATAGGTATTGAGTTTGGCTTTGCAACACTAAAACCCGTTATTTTTGTTAACACAAAGATAAAAATGGAAAATCCGAACTATAATGTTATAAACATTGAGCCTCAGGAAATAAGACTCAGAAATGTTTTGGGTAAAGCTATTGATAAAGATCTGGTAAGTGATATTTCTTCTGTGGTGGAAGAATTACTTGCAAGTGATTCTTTTGCTGAAAGTGCAAAAGAAAATCGTGAAAATTATTTTTATAATTTTGGGTCAAACGGTTCGTTTGGCGGAAAATATATTCTTAAAACTTTTACCAAAGGGGGTGAAAGAAAATGATAACTCCTCATGTCGCTTATATTGATCCTTCAGTTGTCAGCTATGCTGCATCTGCGATCGCCGGTGTTGTTATAGGAGTTGGAGCTGTTGCAGCTGTTTTCTTTAGAAAGGCAAAAAAGAAGGTTAAAAACGCTCTTAACATTGAAGATAATACTAAAAAACAAGTTGAAGAAGCGGTTGTCGTAGTTGACGATGACGATGATGAATAAAAGAAAATGCCGAACTTAATGTTCGGCATTTTTTATTTTATAAATGCTTTTTTCAGTTTTGAAACAGCGCCCGATTTGCAAATGATTTTTGAATGCTCGGTTATTTTTTCTATCATTATTTTGTCTTTGATAATGCAATCGGCATATTCGCCTATGCGTATTTTATCAAAATCTTCCTTTGCTTCTATCAGCAAAGCCAAGCCGTTATTTATATGATAAAGCCTGCTTTTTGAGGCGCTTATAAAGGGCAGGGCGGTTATCATTTTTTCGCTTGTTTCAAAGAACAGGATATACCTTCCTGCCTTGTTTGATTTTTGCTTTTTCTTATCGTAAATTCTTGTGAAATATATTGCGCATCCGCCGTATATCGGGCGCACTTCAATAAGCACCTTGTTGCAGTCAAGCGGAAGCATCTCCTCAGGCAAGGCGCGGGAAATAAGCATATCAATAACGGTTTTAGACCTCGGCTTGCTGTAATCAATCATATCATATCCGCCGAAAAGGGTGTATATTTCCTCGTCCGTTAAACTAATCTTAATCTTGTTTTTACTTAAAGTATCAATGTTCATAGCAGCAACTCCACCTCAATAGTAGCATCGCGTTTTACGGTTTTCAAGCGGAAAGATATGGTTTATATTTATGCTTATTCTTTACCGCAAAACTTATCCGGCTTGGGTGGGAAAAAATCATTTGTCGGGAACTTTATTCTTCTGAACACTTCGCAGGGCTGATCCGCTGTATCGTCACATTGTTTTTCGGGGATACAGTAATCATATACCGGCACTAACATTTGAACGTTTCTTATAAGCTGAATTATTGTGAATAGTCCGAGCGTTACATAAATCGTCGGTGTTTCAATTTCCGCGTTTGTTACAAGCGGACCGCCGATATACTCGGTTATCGGATCGGGAATGCAGCAGTTTTCATAGCATTCTCTAACCTCGCCTATGCGCGCAGAAAGGCAAACGGGGTCAACACATTGCACAACGCATCTCGGAACATTCGAGCCTGTTTGAACAATAGGATCGCAGGTTGCGGGATCAGTTTCACCCATCGAATTTGCAAAAACCTTAACATTTCCTTCACTTCCGAAAAGAATCACCTTTTTCGTAAAGCAGCAAGCGCCCACAAGGGGAGTGGGGCAGGTATGCGGTGCGGTGTAAACATCAAAATTCAATCTGAAATAAAAGGTCAGCTCGCAGGAATAAAATCCGCGATTAAGATTAACCGGTTCAACGGTTATCGCAACATTAAGTACCTCTGCATCTTTAAGTCTAACGCTTCGCGCGGTGTCGATAACCGCTTGCCCCGCCTCGTTAAAATAACACCGAATATCTTCAAGGCAATCTCTGTCACAGCAGGAATCGTAAACCCTGCCCGCATCTATGCAAACGGCTTCTTTAAAGCCTCGGTCCGGGCCACGACCGTTTAAGTTGTCTGTCATTATTAAGCCTCCATAATAAAATTAAAAGCATACGCTTTTACAATATATTATGAAAAATATCCCATCCTGTTCCAAAATATGCAGTTTCTATGAGATTTATGTATAACTTTTGAATATAAAATGAATAAAAATGCCACATTTGAATAAAATCGGGTTATCGGGTTGACAATTTGAAGGATTTAGTGTATAATTATTGCATAAAAATCCAAAACTAAACTTTTTTCAGAAAGGTCAAATCAAAATGTCAAAATTATGGGCCGGTATGGCTTCGGGAACTATAAATCAGTTAGCCGATGATTTTAATTCATCAATTTCTTTTGATAAAAGAATGTTCAAAGAGGATATAACGGGCAGTATTGCTCATGCTGAAATGCTTTGCAAATGCAACATTATAACAAAGGAAGAAAAGGATCTTATTATAAGAGGTCTTTCCGATATTTTGCAGGGTATAATGAACGGTGAACTTGAAATTGATATGAGTTGTGAGGATATTCATACCTTTGTTGAGCAGTTGTTGACCGAGAACATAGGCGAGGCAGGCAAAAAATTGCATACTGCTCGCAGCCGTAATGATCAGGTTGCGCTTGATTTAAGGCTTAATCTTCGCTCTGAAATTGATCTTATCACAACCTTTTGCACAAAACTTATTGCCGAAATCTGCGTTCAGGCAGAAAACAATAAAGATACCATTATGCCGGGATACACCCATCTTCAAAGGGCGCAACCCATAACCTTTGCCCATCAGATTTTATCCTATGCGTTTATGCTTTTGCGTGATGTTGATAGGCTTTATGATTGCAGAAAGCGTCTTAATGTTTCGCCTATCGGTAGTTGCGCGCTTGCCGGCACCACTTATGAAACCGATAGAGAATTTGAGGCAAAAAAGCTCGGCTTTTCTTCAATTTGCTTAAATAGTATTGACGGCGTTTCAGACCGTGACTTTGCGGTTGAGCTTATGTCCGATATTTCGCTTATTATGATGCACCTTTCAAGGCTTTCGGAAGAACTTATCTTGTGGTCAAGCTTTGAATTCGGATTTATAAGATTATCCGATGATTATACAACCGGATCTTCAATTATGCCGCAGAAGAAAAATTCTGATATGGCAGAGCTTGTTAGGGGAAAAACCGGAAGAGTTTACGGCGACCTTTTTGCACTTCTTACCACGCTTAAAGGAATTCCGCTTGCATATAATAAAGATATGCAAGAGGATAAAGAGGGCGTGTTTGATGCTTGCGATACGGTTAAAAACTGCTTGCAGGTTATGGCAGGTATGATCGCAACAATGCAGGTCAACGCCGATAATATGAAATCTGCAGCTCAAAGGGGCTTTATCAACGCAACCGACCTTGCAGATTATCTTGTTAGAAAAGGTATGCCGTTTAGAACCGCATATAAAATATCAGGCGGTATTGTAAACGATTGTATGAAAAACGGTTTTGTTCTTGAAGATTATCCGCTTGAAAAATATAAAGAGGCAAGCGAGCTTATCGATAATGATGTTTACGATGCCGTTAATATTGAAAATTGCGTAAACCGCAGAATAAGCGCCGGAGGCACTGGAAAGGCATCGGTTGAAGCACAGATAGAATATATCAAAAATAATCTTTGATTTTCGGAGGGTGCTATGAATAATGGTTTTTATGATATGATTTTCAAAAGAAAATCCTTTCATCTTTTTAAGGGTGTGGGTAAAGACATGGTAGCCCAAACAGAGCTTGAAGAAATAAAAACGGCTTTTGATAGCTTTGAGTCGCTTTGTCCCGATATAAAAACCGCAATTCGTATTGTTCCGTCTGATAAAATCAGTTTTCGAAAAGATGCCGAGTATTGCATTTTGCTTTACAGCGAGAAAAAAGATAATTATCTTGTGAATGCGGGATACTTAGGCGAACAACTTGATTTATACCTTGTTTCTCATAATATCGGTAGCCTTTGGTTTGGCATAGGCCGACCAGACGAACAAACATATAACGGTCTTGATTTTGTTATTATGTTAGCCATTCATAAGGTTAATGATGATGAAAAGTACCGTAGAGATATGTTCAGCGCAAAACGAAAACCGCTTGAAGATATTTGGCAGGGGGATGATTTGGGCGTTGCGAATATTGCAAGATTTGCACCGAGCGCCTGCAACTCTCAACCCTGGTTTGTGAAAAACCAAAACGGTGTTTTGTCGGTTTCAAGGTATAGAAAATCGGGTAGAATCGGTCTTTTAACACCTACGAGTGCTTTGTATTTCAACCGCATTGATATCGGTATTTACCTTTGTATTCTTGAAATTTGCCTAAATCATGAAAAAATAGATTTCAAAAGAGAAATCTTTGTGGATAAAGGTACCGATGCTCAATATACCGAGGTTGCAAAATATTATCTGTAAATTAAAAATACACCTCATTTTTTGAGGTGTATTTTTTATAACATCTGTCCTTCTCGGCTTATTCTTCTGTACTGTGTCGGGGAAATTCCGGTGCGGCTTTTGAAAAATTTGCTGAAATGATAAATATCCGAAAATCCGCATTTTGCCGCGGTGTCATTTATTGAATAATCATATTCCGTAAGCAAATGCTGTGCCATTTGCAGTCTTTTTTGCAAAATCATCTGCTTTGGGCTGACCTTATAAGTTTCCGCAAATAGGCGCCTTAGCCATGCTCCGCTGACCTTTGATGCCTCGCATAAAGCATTTTCGGATAAGTCGGGGTCGGATATATGATCTTCTAAATATGAGATCGCTTTTATAAGCGGTCTTTTTTTCTGCAAATTCGGTTTGCATATCTGCTTTATAAGCATATAAAACATCGCCATTGTTCCCGCGCGGTTGTTTGAAATAAATGATTGTGCCTGCAGCTGGCGGAAAAGCGAAAAACATTGCTCGGGATCGGAAAGCGGAATTTTAACAATATCATTGCAGATAAAATCCTCGGTGCAGGTAAAGTTGATAAGCGGAAACCAACCGTCGGCAAGCCCGCATAAACTGTAAGAACTGCCCATCGGTAATAAAACGGCATGGTTTTTATCTGATAAAACTTCACCCTTTTTGCCGCGATAAACTATTTCTCCGCTTTCGCAAAGTGATAACCCATAGGTTGTGCGGTTTTTTATGTTATAAGTTTTCCCTTTGTAAGACCATATTCTTCTAACGCTTTCAATGTGGGTAACCGTAATATCATTCAGCATAACAATCCACCTGCTTTCAAAACTATTATAACAAAAATTACAAAATATTCAAATAAAAATATTATTTTTGTTTCGAAAATGATAAATGATAGCGTTTTTTCTATTTACATAGTTTTTATATATGCTTATAATTTTTTTATAAGCTATAAAAGGAGTGATTTTATGGAGTTTAACAATAAAGTTGCCGTTGTAACGGGTGCCGCAAGCGGAATGGGACTTTTGTTCAGTAAATGCTTTGCAAATTTAGGCGGAAACGTTGTGATGGTTGATGTAAACGGTGATGCCCTTAAAACGCTTGAAAGTGAAATAAACGAAAAAAAGCAGGGCAGGGCGCTTGCCGTTGTTTGTGATGTTCGTGATTATGATCAGGTTTGCAATGTTCGCGATAGCGCGGTCAAGGAAT
>JAZUJA010000104.1:0-18509 GCA_045642495.1 Acutalibacteraceae bacterium | reverse complement strand
TGCCGATGAAACACTTATGGAAAAATATTTCGGCGGTGAGGAATTTACAAAAGATGAAATGATAAAGGGACTTAAATCGGGTGTGCTTTCCGGCGATATTTGCCCGGTTTACTGCGGCGTTCAGCAAACGGGAGATGGCGTTTCGCTTTTTGCCGACGGTATATTTGAAATTTTGCCTTGTGCTGCCGAAGCGGAATATAAAACCGCGGAAGGCGCGAGAAAATACGATGCTTCCGGTGAGCCGGCATTGCTTATTTTCAAAACCATTGCCGATCCGTTTGTCGGAAAACTTTCATTCTTCAAAGTGCTTTCCGGAAAGATTTGCGGCGATATAAAACTTAAAAACAGTCGCACCGGCGAGGAAGAACGCCTTTCGAAAATTATGGTTATCAAAGGCGGAAAGCAGGAAGACACGTCCGAGCTCGGTGCGGGTGATATCGGCTCTGTTTCAAAGCTTAACACCGCCCTTACCGGCGATACATTGTCTGTTTCCGGCAAAGCGGCGGCAGAAATGCCCGATTTTCCGATCCCGACGCTTAAAATGGCAATTTACGCGAAAGAAAAAGGCGATGAAGAAAAAATCAGCGCCGGTTTGGCTCGCCTTGCCGAGGAGGATCCGACGATCAGCATATCTAATGATAAAGAAACACATGAGCTTATTATCTCCGCTCTCGGTGAACAGCATATTGATGTTATAGTTTCAAGGCTTAAATCAAAGTTTTCAGCCGATGTTGTTTTGAAATCGCCTAAGATTGCTTACAGAGAAACGATCCGCAAGGCCGTTAAGGCGCAGGGCAGACATAAAAAACAGTCCGGCGGTCACGGTCAGTTCGGCGATGTTTGGATAGAGTTTGAGCCGGCTGAGTGCGATGAGCTTATTTTTGAAGAAAAAATATTCGGCGGCGCGGTTCCCAAAAACTTTTTCCCCGCCGTTGAAAAGGGACTTCGCGAATCAACCGCTAAGGGTGTTCTCGCCGGATTCCCGATGGTTAACATAAAAGCAACGCTTGTTGACGGTTCTTATCATCCGGTCGATTCTTCTGAAATGGCATTCAAAACGGCGGCATCCATCGCGTTTAAGGAAGGCGTTCAAAACGCAAATCCCGTTTTGCTTGAACCGGTCGGAACACTTAAAGTTACCGTTCCGGACGAAATGCTCGGCGATGTTATAGGTGATATAAATAAACGCCGCGGAAGAATTGTAGGTATGAATCCGCTGCAGAATAAAATGCAGGAAATAATCGGCGAAGTTCCCGCCGCCGAAATGACCGATTTTTCAACCGCGATGCGCTCAATAACACAGGGAACCGCAACCTATACCTTTGAGTTTGAAAGGTATGAGGAGGTTCCGGCTAATATCGCCGCAAAGGTTATCGAGCAGGCAAAAATCACTGCGGAATAAAATAAGATATAATAAAAATGCAGTCCGAAAAAGGACTGCATTTTTTATGCTTTTTTAAGTTCAAAACGGGATGATCGGTGTGTTTGTGCCGGTGTTAGGCAGGGGATACGCCAGCGGATCAAAAACATGATTCAAAAGATAAACCGCATCATCGCTGTCGATGGTGTTATCCTTGTTAAAGTCCGCATCTTGATATATAGGAAAATTTGCGTGTGAAAGTGAATATCTCAAAAGATAAATGCTATCGTCACTGTCAACTGCTGCGTCGCGGTTAACATCGCCGCGGATATCGTTTGCCGCTGAAGAATAAAAGGTAAAGCAAAAAAACATACAAAGGCATAAAATCAATGCGATGATCTTTTTCATAGAACCCACCCCTTACTTAATATAAGCAATTATACCATTAAAAAACCAATAAATCAACAACAAAAATTTTCCGGAGCTTTTTGTTGCACAATCGCTCTTTTTATGGTAATATAAATTGATTAAATATATATAGGGGTTCTTCTTGTATGAAAGATGTTATAATCAAGATCGAATCTATCCAGTCTTCCGAAACGGGCAACGATAAAATCGAGCTTACAACCGAGGGAAAGTTGGAGCGGATCGAGGGTGGCTTTGCACTTCACTATAATGAGGGTGAAATGCTTGGCGAAAAGAATGTAAATACAAAGCTTACCGCAAAGGGAAACAAAACGTTTATCCTTGAACGAACAGGGGATATGCAATCCCGACTTGTGATTGAAAAGGGCGTTCGCAACACTTGTTTTTATTGTGTTCCTCAAGGCGAGTTAACACTTGGTATTTACGGAAAAGCACTTCAAAATTCCATAACGGAAACCGGCGGAAAACTTAAAATGGTTTACACGATAGATTCAAATCTAAAAGCAATAAGTGAAAACACGGTAAAGATAACGGTGAAAGAGGTAAAACAGTAATGTCACAGATTGTATCAAAAGCAAAAGAACAAATTGAAAATCTTATTAAGGAGCAGGCAAAAAAACATTTTCCCGATTTTGAGCCGACACCCTTTGCGGTTGAAGTTCCGCAGAAAAGGGATCACGGCGATTATGCGGTAAATGCCTGCATGGTTTGGGCAAAACCGCTTAAAAGCGCACCGAGAATGATAGCTGAAAAAATACTTGAAGATGTTGATTTTTCGGGCAGTTACATTGAAAAAGCGGAAATTGCGGGTCCCGGATTTTTGAATTTCTTTTTATCGGATAAATTTTATGCCGATATTGTTGCCGATGTAAACGAAAAAGGCGCGGATTACGGTAAAAGTAATTTCGGCGGCGGCAAGCGTGTGCTTGTTGAGTTTGTTTCGGCAAACCCCACAGGCCCTATGCATATCGGTAACGCAAGAGGCGGCGCTTTGGGTGACTGCCTGGCGTCTGTTCTGTCTGCGGCAGGATATCAAACCGAAAGAGAATTTTATATAAATGATGCCGGCAATCAGATCAACAAATTCGGATTGTCACTTGATCTTCGTTATCAGCAGATTTATAAAGACGGCGTTGAAATGCCTGAGGATTCATATCACGGCGCCGATATAATCGCGCACGCAAAGGCATTTTCCGAGCAGTTCGGTGATTCTTATATCGAAAAGTCCGAGCAGGAAAGAAGAAAAGCGCTTGTTGATTTCGCGCTTCCTAAGAACATTGAGGGACTTCACACCGATCTTGAAAAATACAGAATAACTTACGACACCTGGTTTAACGAAAGCACACTTCATAATTCCGGCGAAACTGACAGAATTATAGGCTTGCTTAAAGAAAGCGGACATACTTATGAGCAGGACGGTGCTTTATGGTTTAAGGCAACCGATTACGGCTGTGATAAGGACTTTGTTTTAGTTCGAGAAAACGGCGTTCCGACCTATGTTGTGCCTGATATAGCTTATCATTATAATAAACTTTGCGTTAGAAACTTTGATAAAGCGATAGATGTTTTAGGTGCCGATCATCACGGATATGTTCCCCGCCTTAAAGCGGCTCTTGCGGCGCTTGGCGTGGATGCCGACCGTTTGGAAGTTATCTTGATGCAGATGGTTCGTCTTATTTCGGGCGGCGAGGTAATAAAAGCATCAAAGCGTTCCGGCAAGGCGATAACGCTTGTAACACTTCTTGAAGAAGTGCCGATAGATGCGGCAAGATTTTTCTTCAACCTGCGTGAACCAAATTCTCATTTTGATTTTGATCTTGATCTTGCGGTAAGCGAAACCAGCAACAACCCGGTTTATTATGTTCAATATGCTTATGCGCGAATTTGCAGTATTTTAAGAAACGCGAAGGCTGAAGGTATTGATTTAAGACCTGCAACCGAAAAAGAACTTATGATGCTTAGTTCTAAAGACGAGCGCGAGCTAATCCTTCACTTGTCCGCAATGACCGACGAGATAATAAAATCGGCAACAACGCTTGATCCTGCAAGAATAACACATTATGTAACCGAGCTTGCAACAAAATTCCATAAATTCTATTCTTCAAGCAGGGTTAAGGGTGAGGACGAAGGACTTACTCATGCAAGACTTGACCTTTGCCGCGCAACTGCAACCGCAATAGGAAATGTACTTTCAATGCTTAAAATAACAGCACCTGAAAAGATGTGAAAAAAAGGGGTATCTTTATGAATATCGACAGCCGCAATCTAACCATGATAACCGACCTTTATGAGATGACCATGGCAAACGGAATTTTTGATCATCCGCTTAATGATACGATTACTTATTTTGATATGTTTTTCCGCCGTGTTCCCGATGACGGCGGCTATGCCATTATGGCAGGTATTGAACAACTTATCGCCTATTTCAATAACCTTCACTTTGAAAAAGAAGATATTGATTATCTGCGTTCATTAAATCTGTTTTCGGAAGAATATATAAAATATCTTGAGGATTTCAAATTCTGCTGCGATGTTTGGGCGGTGCCTGAAGGTACACCCATATTCCCTAAAGAACCGATCCTTACGGTGCGCGGCCCTGCCGTTCAGGCGATGATGGTTGAAACAATGGTGCTTCTTACCATCAACCATCAGTCACTTATCGCAACAAAGGCAAACAGAATAGTTCGCGCGGCGCAGGGCAGACCGGTTATGGAATTCGGCGCTCGCCGTGCGCAGGGTGCCGATGCGGCATATTTTGGCGCAAGGGCGGCAATAATCGGCGGCTGCACGGGAACAAGCGATGTTAAAACCGCAAAGGATTTCGGCGTTGCCGTTTCGGGAACCATGGCGCATAGCTGGGTTCAGCTTTTTGACAGTGAGTATGAAGCGTTTAAGACCTATGCCGAAAAATATCCCGATAGTTGCCTTTTGCTTGTTGATACCTATAATGTTCTGAAATCCGGAATTCCAAATGCCATCAAGGTTTTTGATGATGTATTAAAACCGCTCGGCAAACGCCCCTTGGGCATTAGAATTGACAGCGGCGATATAACCTATCTTACCAAAAAAGTGCGCAAAATGCTTGATGATGCAGGGTATAGCGATTGCAAGATCTGCATTTCAAACTCGCTTGATGAATATCTTATCCGCGATATGATATTCCAAGGCGCTCAGGTTGATTCTTACGGTGTCGGCGAACGCCTTATAACCGCATCAAGCGAAGCCGTTTTCGGCGGTGTTTATAAACTTTCCGCTGTTGAGAGTAACGGCGAGGTAATTCCTAAAATAAAGGTCAGCGAAAACACGGCAAAAATAACCATTCCCGGTATTAAAATCCCGTGGCGACTTTATGATAACGAAACCGGCAAAGCTTTGGCAGATGTTATTTGCCTTGCCGATGAGGAAATTGACGATACAAAACCCTATGAAATATTTGATCCCGAGCATACATGGAAAAGAAAGATCATAACCAATTTCCATGCTGAAAAACTGCAGGTTAAGATCATTGAAAACGGAAAGCAGGTATATTCTTCTCCGAGTGTTTCGGAAATTTCCGCTTTCAGAAAGCAGGCGGTTGATAATCTTTGGGATGAGGTTAAGCGTTTTGAAAAACCGCATACCTATTATGTTGACCTCTCACAGAAGCTTTGGGATCTTAAAAACAGTATGCTGACGGAACTTTCACACAATATGGAATAAAGGAGAGAAAAATATGAAAAAATTACTTTGTGTTGTTTTCTCGCTTATTTTTGCCGTCGCTGTTTGCGGCTGCAAAGGTTCTGATAAAAAATCCGATGTTGTTGATCTTGAATATTATATAAAGCTCGGCTCTATGCCTGAAACCGAGGTTAAGCTTGGCACAAAGGCGGATGAAATAAAGGTTGTTGAGTCCGGCGATGAAGATGAGCAAACAGAGGAATATGAGGCAGGGGATAACCGCATTGCAAAGCCCTGCGGCAATTTTACTTATTATTATACCGCCGGTGATAAGGATAAAAAAATAAATTATATCGTTTCTTTTGACGGCGGATACGGCTTTTCGCAGGGCGCATATATAAATGAAGTTAAAAAGACACTTGAACAGGGCGAGCTTTCCGCATCTGAGCATGATTTAGAAGAAAATGCGGGATTCTTTTTCCCGATAAAATCCGATTTCAAGTGTATTGAATACTCATTCGGCAAAAACACGGCGCACTTCATTTTTGATGAGGATAAGCTTTGCGCCGTAACACTTTATGAAAATTACGGGAGTTAAAAATGGCAATTGAAGAAAAACAGTTAATGGGTACATATCCGGTTTTGTGCCTGCGCGGACTTGTTGCGTTCCCCAAAATGATGTTAACGCTCGATGTCGGCAGAAAAAAATCAGTCAAGGCACTGTCCTATGCAATGGATAAAAACGAGCCGGTGTATCTTGTTACCCAAAAGGATATGGCGGTTGAGGAACCCAAACGCGAGGATCTTTATCCGATCGGCTGTATCTGCAAGGTTCGTCAGGTGCTTAAAATGCCCGATGGCGGCGCAAAGGTGCTTGTTGAGGGACTTTACCGCGCAAGACATCTTACCTTTGCGGAAAACGGGGAATATTATATCTCCACAGTTGAACGCATTATCGATAAACCGATCAAAAATCGCCAGATATATCTTGAAAGTGTTATTCGCAAAATCAGAACGGAGTTTGAAAAATATCTGGCAGTAGCGCCGCATGTAGCGCCCGATATTGTTATGACGGTTGCCACCAATGATGATATTTCATTTCTCCCCGATTTTATAGCGTTTAATATCCCTGCGCCCTTTGATGATAAACAGTTTGTTCTTGAGCAGATAAATCCTGTTTCAAGAGCAAAAGTCACCTTGCAGCTTATCTCAAAGGAACGCGAAATAACCGAAATTGATAATAAAATCAGCTCAACCACTAAAACTCATCTTGATGAAAGCCAAAAGGAATATTACCTTAAAGAGCAGATTAAGGTTATCAATGATGAGCTTTACGGCGATGGCGGCGCAGATGAAATTGATAAATATTATGATAGTCTTTCAAAATTAAAGGCCGCCGACAGCGTTAAGGAAAAAATAAAACTTGAAATCGGCAAGCTTGCGAAAATGCCGCAGGGTGCGCACGAATCAACCCTTCAAAGAAACTTTTTGGATTTGGCGCTTTCGCTTCCTTGGAGCGTGGGCACGCCTAAAAAGGTTGACATAAAACGCGCCGAGAAAATTCTTGACCGTGATTTTTATGGGCTTAAAAAGGTTAAAGAGCGTATTCTTGAGATGCTTTCGGTTTATGCGCTTTCTCCTGATATAAAGGGTCAGATAATCTGCCTTGCAGGCCCTCCCGGAGTCGGCAAAACCTCTATCGGCAAAACGATCGCCGAATGTATGGGCAGAAAATATGCACGCATTTCGCTCGGCGGTATGCACGATGAGGCGGAAATAAGAGGTCACCGCAAAACATATATCGGCGCAATGCCCGGCAGAATAATAAACGCCCTTAAAAACACCGGTGAGGCTGATTCGCTTATTCTGCTTGATGAGATCGATAAGCTCGGAAACGACTATAAGGGCGATCCCGCATCGGCTTTGCTTGAAGTGCTTGACCCCGAACAAAACTGTGCTTTTTGCGATAATTTCCTTGAAATTCCTTTTGATTTAAGCCATGCGGTGTTTATAACAACCGCAAATTCTATCGATACCATTCCCGCTCCGCTTCTTGACCGTATGGAGGTTATATCGGTTGAGGGTTACACAAGGGAAGAAAAGTTCAATATTGCCAAAAAACATCTTGTTCCGAGGCAACTTAGCTCCCATGCGCTTAGCGCTTCAACCTGCAAAATCACCGACGGTGCGATTTACGGTATAATCGATTTTTATACCCGTGAAGCAGGTGTTCGCAAAATGGAAAGAACAATAGGTTCGCTTTGCGGCAAAGCGGCAAGAAAAATCGCTTCGGGCGAGTGCGCAAAGGTGACGATTAAAGAAACGGATCTTGAAACCCTTTTGGGCCATAAAAAATATCGCCCCGAAATAATCCCCGAGAATAATGAGGTCGGCATCATAAACGGCCTTGCTTGGACGGCGGTCGGCGGCGAAATTATGCAGATCGAAACCGCCGCAATGGTCGGAACGGGTAAAATCGAAATAACCGGTTCTTTGGGCGATGTTATGCAGGAATCGGCTCGTGCCGCGGTGACATACACAAGGGCAAATGCCGAAAAATACGGAATAGACGGCGAATTTTATAAAAATCGCGATATTCATATTCAGGCAACCGAGGGTGCTGTTCCGAAGGATGGCCCTTCAGCCGGTGTAACAATGGTAACGGCGCTTATTTCCGCCCTTACCAACCGTGAAATCAGAAGAGATATCGCAATGACGGGCGAAATCACCATTCGCGGCAGAGTGCTTCCCATAGGCGGACTTAAAGAAAAGTCTATGGCGGCATACCGCGGCGGTGTTAAAACCGTGTTTATCCCCAAGGATAATGTTGCCGATCTTGATGAGGTTGATGAAACGGTAAAGGCGAATGTCCGCTTTGTACCCGTTTCCCATGTTGATGAAATCATTGATGCGGCATTGCTTCCGATTGAGGAAAAGACCGAAAAAAATGTTTTGTGTCCTGCGCGCAAAGAAAAATCCGCAGGAATAAGCCAGTGAGGTATTATTTATGAATATAAACGGTGCCGTGTTTGAAGCGGCATTCGGACTTAAAAGCCAACTGCCCGAATCCGATCTGCCCGAGGTTTGCTTTTCGGGCAGAAGTAACGTCGGCAAATCTTCCCTTATAAATAAGGTTTTGGGCAGAAAATCGCTTGCAAGGGTCAGCGCAACACCCGGTAAAACCGTAACGGTCAATTTTTATAAGGCGGATTCGCTTCGCCTTGTTGACCTTCCGGGATATGGCTACGCCAAAATAATCGATGCCGAAAAACAGCGCTTTGCCGAACTTTTGGAGCATTATTTCGCATCAGGCAGAAATATCAAACTTTGCCTGCAGCTTGTGGATGGCCGCCGTGCCCCCACCGCGCAGGATATTCAGATGATTGAATATATGGTGCATTATAATTTGCCGTTTTGTGTTGTGATGACCAAGTGCGATAAGCTTAATAAAACGGAATTTGCAAAAAGCCTAGCCGAAACCGAAAAAATCTTGTCCCGCTACGGCGATATTAAAATAATACCGTTTTCCGCTCTTAAAAATATGGGCGTAGAAGACGTGCGCTCGGTAATCGAACAAGCAATATAAAACAAATCCCTCGTCCGCAATTTGGACGAGGGATTATTTTAGGTAATAAGTAATAGTTAATAAGTAATAAGTTCGGTGTGCCGTTCGGCAGGAAATATAAAACTAAATTGTAGGGGAGTGTATTGCGCGCCCGAAACGGTTTGCACAAAACCTTATTGCTTTTGCGATACGCACGCGGACTCAGCAACCGTTCACCGAAAGGTTGCCGTTTTGCTGACGCAAAACCGTCCTGTTCGAATCTTCATTTTTCGTTTGCACTCAAAAAAATAAAAGACACCCAAAATGGATGTCTTTTATTTTGGCGCGCCGGAGAAGATTCGAACTCCCGACCTTCTGGTCCGTAGCCAGACGCTCTATCCAGCTGAGCTACCGGCGCATTTGCGGTGCAAACAGTATAATACCACATCTTTTTAATAAAATCAATAGTAAATTTCAAAAAAATTCAAGTTTTTATAACAGCGTATATAATAATGTATATTGCGACAATTATCACTGTCACATTAAATCCATACTCGTTTGCCGATAATATGCCGAAAAACAGTATTATCAAAAGCGAGAGCACACTTGTTATCCGCAAAACCTTTTCCGCTTTTTGAAGGTCAGACTTTCGGCTTATGGCTGCAAAAACAAGATCGCCGCCGTCAAGCCCCTTAACGGGAAGCAGATTGAACACACCAAGCATTAAATTTATCAAAGCGCAGTTTAATATAAAAATATTTTCCTCAAAATAGTAGTTTATTAAAAGGGCAACAAAAATAATAAAATTTGTGCCGCTACCTGCAAGCAAAACAAAGGTGTCGCCCTTTTTTTGAGCACAAAACTTTTTTGTTATGTTCACGTTTCCCGGAATAAGACTTATGCTTTTAACCTCTTTTTTCGTGATCGTCATTGCCAAAAGATGACCTGCCTCGTGTGAGCCGCAGGCAATAAGCGCCGGCAGGCAAAGTCCTGTTTTATCGGTGAAAAGCAAAAGCGTTATAACCGCCATAAAAAGAAAAGAAATATAAAAATCAATACCGAAAAGCTTAAATCTCATAATCACTCATAACGTCATAACAAATTTCCTCTTTATAAAAATTTTTTATTTTGCCGTAAATATCGGGATATAAATATTTTAAGCTTATTATTGCCGCAACCAAAATTATCATCGCGATACACTGTGTTATAATTATCGGGTATGCCGCGGCGGCTTTTTCCTTTTTTGTGTTTTCCATATTGTCCTCCTAATTAAAGTGTGATATAATACTATATATTTTATAGGGAGAAAAAATATGAAAGTTTTGGTTGGAATATCGGGCGGTGTTGATTCGGCGGCATCGGCGGCAATATTAAAGGAAAACTATGATGTTTCCTGTGTTAACCTTCGCCTTTATGATAAGGATGCGATTTGCCTTGAAAACACCGAAAACAATATAAAAGATGCAAAAAACATCGCAAAAAGTCTTGATGTTCCGTTTGGTGTTCTTGATTTGTCTGAGGATTTCGGCAAGTATGTTACATCTCCTTTTATCGATGCTTATTTAAGCGGACTAACGCCCAATCCCTGCATTTTCTGCAATAAGCATATAAAATTCGGGCTGATGTTAAAGTATGCCGAGGATAACGGCTTTGATAAGATAGCCACCGGGCATTATGCAAGGATAGAGCATACGGGGGATGAATATTTTCTTAAAAAAGCGTCGGATATTTCAAAGGATCAAAGCTATGTTCTTTATAATCTAACGCAGGATATTCTTTCAAAAACGGTTTTTCCGCTCGGCGAACTGACAAAGCCGCAGGCTCGCGCCATTGCCGAAAAATACGGACTTGTTTCGGCGCATAAAAAGGATAGCCAGGATATATGCTTTGTCCCCTCGGGCGATTATGCCGGATTTATCGAAACGGCGCTAAAAAAACCTTATCCTGCCGGGAAATATATTGACGAGGCAGGCAATATTTTAGGTGACCATAAGGGTATGATAAGATATACAATAGGTCAGCGAAAGGGACTTGGCATTGCGCTTGGCGCACCGCGGTTTGTTCTCTCCAAAAACGCCGCCGATAATACGGTTGTTTTAGGATTTGAAGAATCGCTTTTCTCAAAATTTGTTTCGGTTTCGGATATAAATTATATAAACCGTGTTGATGACGGTGAAACGCTCTTTGCAAAACTGCGTTACAGCCAGAAAACAGAAGAATGCATTATTCATAAAACCGCAGAAGATAAATGTGTTCTTGAATTTAATAATCCCCAGCGTGCCGCATCGCCCGGCCAGTCGGCGGTGTTCTATAAGGATGATTACTGTGTGGGCGGCGGAATAATTGTTAAAGGAGAATCTTAAAATGGAAGAAAGAATAGAAAAGGTATTAAAAGGACTTAAACGCAATAATATGAACGGTATGTATTTCGAAACAATGGATGATGCCGTTAAATATATTGAGTCACAGCTTTTCGAGGGCGCTGTTATTTGCGCAGGCGGAAGTGTTACCGTTTATAAATCACCCGTTTGGGAGCTGATAAGCCGCGATAAATATGATTTTCGTGACCGTTTTGCCAAGGGCATAACCCCCGAACAGCAGTTAGAGGTTTTCCGTTCGGTTGTAGGATGCGATTTTTATTTCTGCTCTTCAAATGCCGTAACCGAAAACGGTGAGCTTATCAATGTTGACGGTTTTTCAAACCGCGTTTCCGCTATTGTAAACGGACCCGAAAGAGTTATTATGATGGTTGGTATCAACAAGATAGTTAAGGATATTGATGAGGGATTTTTGCGTGTTAAGCAAATTGCCGCTCCCAAAAACGCCAAGCGCCTTAAAAAGAAAACCCCGTGTGTTGAACTCGGAAAATGTGTTGCGCTTTGCAAATGCTCTAACCCCGATTTGATGGCAGGCTGCGACTGTGAGGACAGAATTTGCCGCAACTATGTTGTAAGCGGTAAGCAGGCAATAAAAGACCGCATAAATGTTCTTATTATTAACGAAGAATTGGGATATTGATCGCAAAAACAAAAAAAGAAATTCTCTGTGTCCTTTCGGCACAGAGAATTTTTTATACATTATTTTATCTGTTTTTAATTACCTTTGAAAGCATTTTCAAAATAACGGGTAATAATAAAGTAAAGATAACAGCGGTGATTAAGCTTGCAATAACGCGGGGGAGAAGTCCGCCGAAGATATAAGCATAGGAATAATAATTATAAATTTTGCTGTCAATATACATCACAACGGTGTTAACGGCGGTTACGAGAAGCGAACTCAAAATAATTTCAAGCGATAAAATGCTTATTTTTTGAGAGCGCTTAAACGCGATGAAAAGCAAGCCCATGGAAAGACCTCTTAACGCTGCGGGAAGAACCCACAAAAGCGTTGTGGGGGTAAATCCGTAGGAGAGCATTTGCCCTAAAAACGCGCCGATAAAACCGGTAGCGCAACCCCAAAGCGGTCCGCAAAATACGGCTGGAATAATAACGGCAAGGCCCGAAAAAGAGATTTTCATGGTGTTACCGAAAAAAGTCACCGAAAGTGTTGTTGCCGCCAGGTCAAGGGCAAAATAGATTGCCGCCATAACAGCTGAAAGGCAAAGGTTTTGAATGTTTACTTTTTTGTTTTGCATAAAAAATACCTCCCATCTCAGAAATTCCAACTGAATATAGGGGTATTAAAGAATTTTACCACATATATTTTTATCAGCGGGATGCAATGATGAAACCGCAGGAAAAATCCTTTCGTCTGCGCGACAACTCCCCGTTCGCTCAGCACTTTACGAATCATCATTTACTCTGAAACGATAACTTAATTATATACATAGCTTTCAATATGTCAACCATAAATTTTTTCGCGAAATTCCATTTTCGGTAGAGTGTTGACAAAATTCAACGAATAGGGTATAATATATGCGCAAATTATGTATATGTCACATTTTCAATGCAAGAATAAATTTGTAAAAGCGCCGGGACCGTTGGTGGCATAGCGGTTGACGAGGATGGGGTTCATCGAAACATTCGGCGGGTGCCCCACGGTGAAGAATCGTTAGAAAGCAATTAAAAACAGCAGGTAACTGCCCAACAAAGTTGCTTTCGCTATGCTAAAAATAACGGAATCGGCGAAGGGCGGCAGTATGACCGCCGACTTTGGTGTGTTTGCTATGCCCATTTTCGCCTTTTCCAAATAGGAAAGGTGATTTTTTTATGTGTGGAATAGTTGGTTTCACAGGAGGAAAACAGGCGGCTCCTATTTTGCTTGACGGACTTCAGAAGCTTGAATACAGAGGTTACGACTCGGCAGGTATCGCAACGATAAGCGAAGGCAAGTTGACCTTTTCAAAAACGGTTGAGCGTATTAAAAGCCTTGTTGACAAAACAGAAAACGGCAAAACCGTTAAGGGTACTATCGGTATAGGTCACACCCGTTGGGCAACCCACGGCGCACCCTCAAACGATAATGCGCACCCCCATTTTTCACAACACGAAAAGTTTGCCGTTGTTCATAACGGAATAATCGAAAACTATGTTGAGCTTAAAGAAGAGCTTCAAAGCGGCGGCGTAACATTCCGCAGCGAAACGGATACTGAGGTTGTTCCCCAAATGCTCGAAAAGCTTTATGACGGCGATGTGCTGAAAACCGTTACAAAGGTTGTTGAAAAACTTGAGGGCTCTTATGCGCTCGGTATTCTTTGCACCGATAACCCAAATACTCTTGTTTGCGCGCGCAAGTTCAGTCCGCTTATCATCGGCCTCGGTGAGGACGGAAACTATATCGCAAGTGACGTTACGGCGCTTGTTTCACATACCAGAGATGTAATTTATATTGAAGATAATCAAATCGCGGTTTTAACTCCCGATGAGGTTAAGCTTTATGATAATAACGGCAATCAAATTGAATATAAGGTTTCCCATGTTGACTGGGATATTGCCGCAGCCGAAAAGGGCGGATTTGATTACTTTATGATGAAAGAAATCTGCGAAGAGCCCCGCGCTGTTGAGCAGACGGTTGTTTCAAGAGTTAAGGACGGCAAAATTGAGTTTGAAGGTATCAAGCTTGACGCTGAGATGCTTCAAAAGATAAACCGCATTTCAATCGTTGCCTGCGGCTCGGCTTACCATGCAGGAATTGTCGGAAAATATGTTATTGAAGATCTTTTGCGTATTCCCGTTGATGTTGATCTTGCAAGTGAATACCGTTACAGAAATCCGATAACCGACGAAAAAACACTCACAATCATTATAAGTCAGTCGGGCGAAACAGCCGATACACTTGCCGCACTTAAAGAGGCAAAACAGAGAGGATCTCATGTTCTTTCAATAGTAAATGTTGTCGGATCTTCCATCGCAAAGGCAAGCGATGATGTTATCTATACATGGGCAGGTCCCGAAATCGCCGTTGCAACAACTAAGGGTTACACAACCCAGCTCACCGTTCTTTATATGTTCGCCGTTTGGGCGGCAGATAAGCTCGGCAAGGCGAGTGATGAGTTGCTCTCAGAACTCACAAAGGGACTTCTTTCTCTCCCCAAAGCGATCCAGGATGTTATCGCTCAGGGCGAAAAGATTGAAAAGTATGCAAAGCATTGTGTTGATGAACAGTCACTCTTCTTCATCGGCAGAAATATTGACTATGCCGTTTCTCTTGAAGCATCTCTTAAGCTTAAAGAAATTTCTTATATCCATTCCGAAGCGTATGCGGCAGGTGAGCTTAAACACGGTACGATTTCTCTTATCGAGCCGGGCAGAACGGTTGTTGCCCTTTGCTGTCAGGAGGATATTTACGATAAGATGTTAAGTAACATCAAAGAGGTTAAGGCGCGCGGCGCGTTTGTTGTTGCCTGCGCGTGTGCAGGTGATACCGCCGTTGAAGCTGAGGCTCAGCAGGTTATTTATATCCCAAAGGTGCATAAATATCTGCGCGCGGCTGTTGAGATTATACCCTTCCAGATGTATGCTTATTATGTGGCATCATTCAAAGGCCTTGATATAGATAAACCGCGTAATCTTGCAAAATCCGTTACTGTTGAATAAAGGTTTATAAAACAATAAGCGGCAGGAGAAATCTCCTGCCGTTTTGCTTTGCGCCAAAACTTATTTCCCTTGCGGTGCATAAAAAATTGCCGAACCCTAAAAATATGATTTAATATTAAATGACAAAAGCCGTGCGGAAATCCTGCACGGCTTTTTTGCTGTCAGTTTTTGAACTCAAACTCAAATGCGGTTATCTTTTTTGTTCCGCCGTTTGTGTAAACGGTGTATTTATATTCGGCATCCTTTTTAAGTTCGGGCATATCTTTCTTTGCAAACAGCGTTTTAAGATCAATCTGCTTCATAACCTTAGTTGAATCAATAAACTGTGTTTTTGAAAAAAACGGTTTCTTTTCATTTTTTTCGGTTATCTCAACCGTAACATAGTTGATTCTGTAAGCGGAATTAAGCATGCCGACAAACAGACCGTTTTTATCGGCTGAGGCATTGTCAACGGTTGCCGTTCCTTCTGTTGCGGCTCCTGCCGAATATTCGGGAATGGTAACGCTTATGTAGTCCTTATTGAAAATTGAAGAAAATGTGTATTTTTTGTTGGTGACGCAGGTTTTATGGTTTGCTTCAAGATCCTTTATGTTTCCGCCCTGCTCATCGGTTATAATAAAACTTTTTTCGCCGTTTATCGTGCCGTCATCATTTTTTATAATGCAGGGAAAATCAACGATCATTCTTGTGTGTCCGCCGGGTGCTTTGACTATAACATCGCCCGGTTTAAGTGAGGCATACGCTTCAAACATAACCTGCTCGCCGTTTTCGGCGCAAATATCCTTTGTTACGCGCGCTCCTGCAGGCGCTGATATCGAATATTTGCCAACAGGGATAAGTCCGTTTTCGCAGATCATTCCGTCGGTCAGCTCAAATGTAACACTGCCGGAAACCTGGGCGAGAGCCCAGTAAATCGCATCGGCACAGTCATTTCCGAGCAACGAATCCCAACCGGTTGCCTTTATGTTGGAATTAACCTTGTTGTTTTTATCAATGTTTGATTTCATCTTTTCAAGACTTGCGCTTTTATGGGTATAGGGCATACCGAAATACCATTCACCCTTATAATAATGCTGTTCGTGAGAGGGGTGCTTATCGGTATAGACCATATCGATAGCAGGAGTCCACGGAATTGTGGTTTCCATATACATATAATCAACAACGGTTTGGCGAAGCTTCATTTCATTTTCGGGTATTTCCGTGATGTTTGAAAGATCACGAACAAAACATTCACTCGTAAGTGTTGTTTCGGGATCAGAATTGAAATTTCCCGAAAGAACGGTGCCGTCGCCCGAAATATTATATTCCGTAGCACCTGCTATGCAAAATGAAACAACACCGGTTTGCGTTCCGCAAATCTGGCCGCTTTTAACGGTAGCACCTGCAACGGCATTGGCGTTTGTTTTGCCGAGGAAATATGATTCTCCGCAATAAAGCGAATCACCCGCAAGACCGCCCAAGTTCAACTCGCCATCAGATGCTTTAACATTCATTTCGGCATAAGAATAGCATTTTTCAACCGAGCCGCTAACAGCGCCGACAACTCCGCCGATGTTGCTTAAACCGCCGGTTGTCAGGTCGAAAGAAGAGCGAACCTTGCATCCGGTTACGTTTCCGTTGGTTATAAGTCCTGCAACAGAGCCGACGCTTCCGCCGTTTACACTGCCGTTTATTTTGCAACCCTTTAATTCAATGGCAGCGATATCTGATTTTGTTTCACCCGCAACAATGCCGGCGTTTCCCGAAAATCCTTTTGTTAAAATTATTTCAACATTTTCAAAATTGATGTTGTTTGCCTTTCCGGAAAGTAAAGAAAAAAATCCAATGCTGGTATCGGTAGGCTTTGCAACGATTTTGAAATTGCTGATGGTATAGCAAACCGAGCCGCCCCAAACGCCCGAAAGCGTTCCGCTGAAATCTTTAACGGGGGACCATTCCTTTCCGCCTAAATCAAGATTTGCGGCAAGGGTATAATTTCCGTCCGGCTTTGTGCGCAAAAGTTCAAGGTCTTCAACCGTTCTTATCTTTCCGTCGGTTGAAAGAGTTGGCTCTTTTTCGGACTTTTCGCCGCATGCACAAAGTCCCGCGATTATTAAAATTGTTAATAATATCGAAATAAACTTTTTCATTATGACACTCCAATAGTTACAGAATTGTAACTTTATTATATCATAACTATATATGATTTGCAACATTATTATTTTGTTTGCTTTTTTAGATTAAAATGTATATAATTTAGGAAAAGGGAAGTGGATTTATGGCAACCGAAATAACAAATGATTTTGAGGGGCTGACCCCCGAACAGAAAAAGAAAATGCTTTTTGATAATCAAAAAAATCTGCTTGACACATTTTTGGCGCATAAGGCGATAACCAAAGCGCAGTATGATAAAAGTTTAGGCGATTTAAGGAAAAAAATGGGCTTTAACTAAAAAATCCCCCAACTGTTTGTTGGGGGATTTTCTTGAATTTTAAACATTTACCGTGTTCATAGCATCGATAAAGCTGATTTTTCCGCTTCTGATATAAAATCTAAGTTGCTCAAATATTTTAAGTTCTTGGCTTGGATTAGAGTAATAATCTGAAATATCAACAAATTCACATCCGCTGTCGGCAGTAAGTTCTTTAACCTTTTTCATAATTTCTTTATTGCCGTATTTTTTTCCGGCGGAATAAACAACGATGATGCGTGCCTTTGTTTTGGTGTGGATTGTGTAAAGCAACCATTCAAATTTTTCCACAATATTTGATATGTTATTTTGCATATCGGCAATATCCGATTTTCCGAATTCTATGAAAACCTTTTCGGGTGCAAGATCAAGAACACAGGAATCAAGCATGGTTGCGGCATCTTTGATGCTCATTCCCTCAACGCTTCTGTTGTAAAGTGTTTCGGAAAGATTGAAAGAGGCGGCAAGCTCGTTTACATTAAGGTGGCAAAATAAATCCGATCCAAAAAATACCGTGCCCCTCTTTTGAGCTATGTTATTCATAGCGTCGTAACGCTTTTTTGTGCTTTCAAAAACCTCACAATTTTTTTCTGACATACCGATTTTCCCCATTTCTGCTATATTTTTTTTATCTTTGCTTCGGTTTATAAAGTAAACGGCAAGATTTGCCGATACAAAGAAAAGATTAACAAGGTAAACAACCAAAACATAATTTACCCTGCCGGATATGAACTTTGCGCTTATCCCTGCTATATACCCGAAAACTATAAGAAGAATAAACGGAAGGCTCATGGATTTTGCTGTTTTGGATTTGATGTTTTTCACAACGGATAGCGGCCATGAAAAACCAAAGCAAACCAGCATGGACGTTTCAAGAATTTCTGACATACAATTCCTCCTTAGCCTGACGAAAATAATCCGAACCTGCCTGAAAATGCGACTTTTGGGTTTATTTTTGCCTTTCGGTTTTGACGGGCGCCAGCACGTCTGCAACCTCAAAACAAAAATCTCCTCCAAAATTCATCCTTTTCAGGTCGT
>JAZUJA010000103.1:0-4881 GCA_045642495.1 Acutalibacteraceae bacterium | reverse complement strand
TCTTCCTAAGACCGCTTGGCCTCCGACTTATAAAAGCGGAAATAAAAAAAGATTTGAAGTATAATTTCATTTTCAGTTCAGCGTGTTAAGAAGGGAAACAAGCGCGTTTCCCATAAGCTCCGCTGAATATTTCACCTCTTCAAGTGTGTTTGCTTCCGTGCCCACTTCAAGCAAGATAGAGCCGGTTGTTAAACTTTCATTGTAATTTTTCGGATTTAGGCATAACGCTCTTGCAAGAGTCGGATACATAACCTCAACGGTTTGCTGAAGCCTTACCGCCAACTTTAAGTTTTGCTCATAATTCGGAAAATTCTTAACATTTCCGCTTTGCGATCCCATAACAAGCATAACCTGTGCCGCTTTTTTGCCGTTTATTTCGGTTGTAAGCTTGTATTTATCGCCGTCGCTTCCCGAAACGGAATCTCTGTGCAGATCAATAACTATTTTTATACTCGGATATTTTTCTAAATACGAGCAAATCGTTCTTGCCGCTTTTGAATAGCTTTGGTTATAATCGGGGTTATCGTGTTGAACATCGCTATGCAATGTAACAATTCCCGCGGCATTTAATTTTTCTGTAATAATATTTCCGAGAGCCACGGTGTTAAGCGCGTTGTCATCGCTTCGGGTTGCATCGGCATCGGTGTAATAATCCCGTTCTTCGTTCATAAAGCATTCGGTTGCGTGGGTGTGAAGAATAAGCACCTGCGGATCGCCGCTTTTATCTAACTTGTACGGTAAATCCGATTCAAGAAGACTTTTGATATTTATGGATAAATCGGTGTTGTTTTTAAGATAAACATTGTTATATGCCGTGTTTGCCGTATAGGGGGAAATAAAACGGTTTATTATCCGCCCTTTCGCTTCAGCCGCTTGCACCGCAACCGCCGCACTTTCGGTTGGTGTGATTTCGGTTGCCGGGCTTTCTTCTTTAATTTCCGACTCATCGGAAGCCAAAACAATTTGTTTTTCGCCATCTGTTTTCGCTTGCGGCATTGCGCTTATTATATCCGAACAAAATGTTGCAATAAACAAAATTCCGGCAATCGCAATTCTTAAAATACTGCCTGATTTTTTCATTATATCACCCATAACAATCTTATGCCGGTGATGATGATATTATTTGCAAATTATCGCCCAATATGATAAAATAATAAAAATGAAAAGAGGTTTTTGCGTTGAAAAAAATACTTTCCGCTTTGTTTAAGTTTGAAACAAACAGATACTCTCCCGGCGTTAGTGATCATAATGCCTTTTCCGAGCTTTATTCCTGCGAAAACGAACAGGAAATTCGCCAAAGATTAAAGGGTGCCAAAAACGAACTTACGGCATTTATTGATTATTTTGATGCGCTCAAAGGTTATCAGATCGATCCCGTTATGGCTTATAATACAAACCCCGAAGATCTTCCGCTTGAACATTCAAGAAGACCGATTTTCCCGCTTGATAATATATAGGTATAAAAAAAGACCGCGGCTTTAGCTGCGGTCTGTCGTTTTTATATTACTTCCAGTTGTCGCTGTACTCGGCAACCTTTTTCTTAATTCTGTCAATCGGATCAAGAAGCTTGCTTATTGAGTTATCATTGTTAAGGGTGTCAACAAGAAGCGCAATGTATTTTGCCATATTAACACTGGAGTACCACTCGCGTTTGAGAAGTTCGGGGGATTGATATATAAGGTTGGTGGTAAACACTTTGTCGATAAGTCCGTTCTCATAAAACTTATCAAACTTTTCAAGGCCCTCAACAAAAAGACCAAATGTTGAGAAAAGGAAAATTCTTTTTGCGCCCATCTTTTTAAGTTTTTCGGCAATGTCAAGCATAGAATCGCCGGAAGATATCATATCGTCAACAATGATCATATCCTTGCCTGCAACATCGGTGCCCAAAAATTCGTGAGCTACGATCGGATTTCTGCCGTTTACAACAACCGAGTAATCTCTGCGCTTATAGAACATTCCGAGGTCTAAACCTAAAACGGAAGAATAATAAATGCAGCGGCTCATTCCGCCTTCATCGGGGGAAACAACCATTGCCTTGTCCCTTGTTAGCTGAATATCGGGAATATCTTTAAGCAATGCTTTTATCATTTGGTAAGAGGCCTGAACATTGTCAAAGCCGCCAAGCGGAATTGCATTGTTAACGCGGGCATCATGTGCATCAAATGTGATGATGTTTTTAACACCTAAATTGTTAAGCTCTTGAAGTGCCATAGCACAGTCCATAGATTCTCTTGCGGTTTTTCTGTGCTGTCTGCCTTCGTAAAGCATTGGCATAATAACGGTAAGTCTTCTTGCTTTTCCGCCGAAAGCCGCGATAACTCTTTTAAGATCCTGATAATGATCGTCAGGACTCATCGGAACTGATCTGCCATACATTTTATATTCAACGTTGTAATTGAAGCAATCGCAGATTATGTATGCGTCAAGTCCTCTTGCAGTGTGATTAAGAACAGCCTTTGCTTCGCCTGTCCCGAAACGCGGACAGTTAGTGCTTACAACAAAAGATTCATCCTCCGGAATGTTTCTCCATTGTTTAAGATAATAGTCCACCTTAGAAGCCATATCTTCGCAGCCGCGCATGCTTACAACGGCAAGATCGCCGTATGGCGTATGTTGAAATTCAACGTTTGACATATATAATACCCCCAAATGATTGTTAAGCGTGTCTATTATAGCATAGTTTTGTCGGATAATAAAGAGTGATTTTGAAAAAAATAGTGACATTTTTGATACTCTTTGTTTTTTTGAAATAAATAATTGCCTTTATGCTCAAAATTTGATATAATATAGACTGAATAAATATGAATGGAGAAGTTTTCTATGCCAACAGTAACACTTTTAGCATATACACCCGATCCCCAAAAAACAGTGGCTTCTGCCGCAAAACTTTGTTATAGCAGCGCAACTATTAAGGATTTGAGAGACGGACTTACCGATGAAAAGGTATCATCATTCGTTGATATGCTTGCCGAAATAGGTCACGCAAGTCCTATCGAACACGCGTCTTTCACTTTCGGTATCGAAGGCGTTTCAAGATCTTTTTTGGCGCAAATGACCCGTCACCGTATCGCGTCTTATTCGGTTAAAAGTCAGCGCTATGTTAAAGAAGGCTCTTTTGAGTTTGTAACTCCGCCCGAAATAGCCGCTGATAGCGAAGCGCTTGAAATTTATAAAAAGTCTATGGCAGATGCTCAAGCAGCGTATGATAGAATTGCCGAAATATTAACGGCAAAACATACAAAAACATTTGAAAACGCGGGCAAGGACGAAAAAACCGCCGCACGCTTGGCTTCTAAAAAAGCGATAGAGGATGCTCGTTTCGTTCTTCCGAACGCTTGTGAAACAAAAATGGTTGTAACTATGAACGCGCGTTCATTGCTTAATTTCTTTGAGCATCGTTGTTGTAATCGCGCTCAGTGGGAAATTCAAGAGGTTGCAAATCAAATGCTTAAAATCGTTTATGATTTGGCTCCCGATATTTTCAAAAAGGCAGGTCCTCCTTGTCTTTACGGTCCCTGCCCTGAGGGTAATATGTCCTGCGGTAAGGCGAACGAGATTAAAGAATTTTATAAGGAACTGAAAAAATAATGGGAAAACTTATTGTTATCGAGGGGTTGGACGGCAGCGGAAAATCAACTCAGCTTGATATTCTGTGCGAAAATCTTAAATCCCGAAATTTTGATATTCGCCGCGTTTCTTTCCCTGATTATGAAAGCGATTCAAGCGCCCTTGTTAAAATGTATTTGGGCGGAAAGTTCGGCACAAAGCCCGATGATGTTAATGCTTATGCCGCATCGCTTTTTTATGCGGTTGACCGTTATGCTTCTTTCAAAACCGATTGGGGCAAATTTTATGATGGCGGCGGAACTGTTGTTTCGGGAAGATACACAACATCAAACGCTATTCATCAAACATCAAAGATGGAAAAAGAAAATTGGGAAGATTTTCTCAGTTGGCTTTATTCGCTTGAATACGGTAAGGTTGGAATTCCAAAACCTGATCTTGTTATCTTTCTTGATATGCCGGTTGATGTATCGCAAAAACTGCTTTCAAAAAGATATGATGATAACGGCGGCAAAAAGGATATTCACGAAAGTGATACAGAGTATCTTGAAAAATGCCGAAATGCCGCAAAGTTTGTGGCGCAATATTCCGGTTGGAAGGTGATTTCCTGCGCGGAAAACGGAGCGCCGAGAACAATCGAAAGCATTTCGCAGGATATTCTTGCCGAAGCTTTGAAAATATTATGAGGTGATTTTTAATGGTTTATGTTTTTCTGGCAAACGGGTTTGAAGAGGTTGAGGCAATCGCCCCGGTTGACATTCTTCGCAGAGCGAAAATCGAGGTTAAAACCGTTGGTGTAACCGGTAAAACCGTTACCGGTGCTCACGGTATTGAAATTGCCGCGGATATTATGATAGATGATGTAAAAACCGATGATATAAGTGCGGTTGTTCTTCCCGGCGGAATGCCCGGAACACTTAATCTTGAAAAATGTGAACGTCTGCAGCAGATAATTGATTATGCAGCTGAGAAAAAAGCGGTTATCGGCGCGATTTGTGCCGCTCCGTCCATTCTCGGACATAAAGGTCTTTTAGAAGGCAGAAAGGCTACCTGCTTCACGGGATTTGAAAAAGATCTTTTGGGTGCCAAGGTTGTAAATGAGCCTTGCGTTACCGATGAAAATTATGTAACCGCATTCGGCGCGGGTGCAGGTTGCCTTTTCGGATTTAAGCTTGTTGAGGCTTTAACAGATAAGGAATTTGCAAAGAAAACAGCACAGGATATGCGTTATCCCGGCTTTTGAAACGGTGAAAAAAATGGAAGATAATAAATTTCAAATAAATACTGATGCTTTTGAAGAAAAAGCGGAAGAAA
>JAZUJA010000102.1:0-9901 GCA_045642495.1 Acutalibacteraceae bacterium | reverse complement strand
ACCGACCTTACCGAGTTCGCCAATCTGCCAAACGATGCCGGCTTTATCGAGCATTGCTCTTACTTCGCCCATATACTCGGCAGATGCATCGGATGTGCATGATTTACCGCGAGCGCCGGTATATTTGGTTACAACAACACCGTAATTGAGGAAGCTGGCATTTCTTCTTTCCATAACATCCTGGAAGGTAGGATCCATAGCAGAGTTAACATCTGCAGAAAGGCACTTTGAATTACGAAGCGCAACAGTTTCATCAACCTTATCATTAACGCAAATATCGTGAACAACATGGCGGAGGAAATCAGAGTTAAGACCGGTGTTACCGTCGGAGCCGATTTCTTCCTTATCGGTAAGTATAGCGATTGCGGTTTTCTTAGGTGCCTTAATATCAAGAGCGGCAGTGAGGGCAGGATATGCACAAACGCGGTCATCCTGACCGTAGGAGCCGATCATAGAGCGATCAAAACCGATATCGCAAGCCTTTGTTGCGGGAACGGCTTCGAGCTCGGCAGAGAGGAAATCCTCTTCTGTTACGCCGTATTTTTCGTTAAGTATTTTAAGGATATTAAGCTTAACAAGTTCGCTTCCCTCGTCATCCTTAAAAGGACGGGAGCCTATGAGAATGTTAAGTTCTTCGCCACGGATACCGTCAGCCAACGTGCGCTTAGACTGTTCCTGAGCCAAATGCGGAAGAAGATCGTTTACAACAAATTTAGGTTCATCGTCTTTTTCGCCGATATTTACTTCAACTATGCTGCCGTCCTTTTTGGCAAAAACGCCGTGAAGAGAAAGCGGAACAGTAGGCCACTGATATTTTTTAATGCCGCCATAATAATGAGTTTTGAAGAGCGCGAATTCAACATCCTCATAAAGCGGATTGGGTTTTAAGTCAAGACGGGGTGAATCAATATGCGCAGCGGTTATATTAACGCCGGCATCCGCTTTTTCTTTACCGAAAACAACGAAAGCAACGGTCTTTCCCCTATTATTGAAATATACCTTATCCCCTGCTTTATACTTCTTTGCTCTGTCAAAAGCGGTGAAGCCCTTCTTTTCCGCCATTGAAACGGCAGTTTTAACCGCTTCGCGCTCGGTTTTGGAAGCATCGAGGAACTTTTTATAACCCTCACAGTATTTTTCAGCCGCATTTATTGTTTTTTCATCGCAGCGAAGAAGACCGTTTTTATGATTATAAAACAATTTTTCTTTAAGGTTTTTAACTTCATTTTTCTGAGCCATTATTTAATACCTCCGATTATATTTTTAAGAACTTGTTTTGCTTCATTACTGAATTGTTCTTTATCTTTGTTATTATACAATATTATATCGGCATTTTCAATGTAAAATTCATCCTGCTTTCCTGCGTTCATACGCAAAAGCGCGGATTCTTTATCAATTTTATCCCTTGCCATTATTCTTTCAAGGCGAATATCACTGTCTGCCAAAACGGCGACAGTCTTATCGCAGATTTTTTGAAGTCCGCTTTCAAAAAGCGTTGGAGCGTCAAGCAAAACCGCTTCGCCCTCAATTTCAAGCATAATGAGTTCGACGATATGCGGAAGAAGGGTTTTATTAAGAAGCTCTGTATTTTCCCGACTCGAAAAAGCCGCCTTTGCGAGTGCTTTTCTATCAAGTTCGCCTGAGGGAAGCAGAACATTATCACCGAATGCTTTTGCAACTGCCGCAAGGCCCGATGTGCCCGGCAACACGGCTTTTCTTGCAACAAGATCGCAGTTTATTGCCTTAATATCAAGATCCTTTGCAACCTCGGAAAAACTGCTTTTTCCCGATCCCGTAGGACCCGTGAGACCTATGATAAAGCTCATAATTCCACCACCTTAAATGCAGCGGCACGGATAAGACGGTTATACACCGCAAGCTCAACTCCCGTTTTTGCCGGAGCATGAACAAACACCTTTTTAACATTTAATTTATCAACATCACGAAGCACCGAAAAAACATTTTTTGCAAGTGTTTCGGGCGAACTCTTTGAACCGTAAACAAGTTTTTTAACCGCTATTTTTTCCGCCTCTTCCTCGAAGCAAACGGCGACACAGTCGGTTTTTGAATTAACAAAATCGCAAAACTGCCCGAAATCGCCTTCAACCAAATATGTTTCGGTTTTAGGAGCATAATGCTTATACTTCATACCGGGACTTGAAACCTTTTCGTCCTTTTCGGGTTGATTAAGGATTGCCTTATCAACCACTATATCGGGAGCGATTTCTTTTAACTGTTCAAGGGTTACGGCGCCCGGTCTTAAAAGGCGAGGATGCTCGCCGACCATAAGAACTACCGTTGATTCAACGCCGACTTCGCAGTCATTTCCGACAACAACGGCATCGATTTTACCGCTTAAATCGTTTATTACATGATTTGCGGTGGTTGGACTCGGAGCACCCGAAATGTTAGCCGAGGGTGCGGCAAGCGGCAGGCCTGACACCTTAATTATATCGTGAGCCGTTTTTTCGCAGGGCATTCTAACAGCAACTGTATCAAGTCCGCGAGAAACGCTTTGCGCCACGGCGGACGTTTTTTTAAGCACCATCGTAAATGGACCCGGCCAAAACGCCTTTGCCATTTTATAAGCACTTTCGGGAATATCCGTTGCAACACTTGACAGCATTTCCATATCACTTATATGCACGATAAGCGGATTATCCTGCGGTCTGCCCTTAGCGGCAAAAACCTTTGCTATTGCCGCATCGTCATAAGCGCTTGCGGCAAGACCGTAAACCGTTTCGGTTGGAATGCCGACAATTCCGCCGGATTTGAGTATCTCCGCCGCCTTTTGAACCGCGAAAGAATAATCACCGTTTATTGCATCTAAAATTTCAGTTTGCATAATAAATCCTCAATTTGTTTCCTGCGCTTTAAGCGCTTCTGTTCTGTAAAAGGTTATAAGGGCATCGATTATCTCATCAATATCACCGTTAAGAATTGTATCAAGCTTATAAAGGGTAAGCCCTATTCGGTGATCAGTCACTCTGCCCTGCGGATAGTTATAGGTTCTTATGCGCTCGCTTCTGTCCCCTGTTCCGACCTGACTTTTTCTATCGGAAGCAATAGCGGCATCAGCCTTTGCCTTTTCGGCATCAAAAAGTCTGGCTCTTAACACTTTAAGCGCTTTATCCTTATTTTTATACTGACTGCGTTCGTCCTGACATTCTACAACAGTGCCCGTTGGGATATGGGTCACGCGGATAGCGGAGGAAGTTTTATTGATATGCTGACCGCCCGCACCGGAAGAACGGAAGGTATCAATTTTAAGATCGGCGGGATTAAGTTCAAATTCAACCTCATCAGCTTCGGGAAGGACCGCGACCGTTACGGTTGATGTGTGGATACGACCTTGCGTTTCGGTATCGGGAACGCGCTGAACGCGGTGGACGCCGCTTTCATACTTAAATCTTGAGTATGCACCTGCGCCCTCTATCATAAAGCTGACTTCTTTATATCCGCCAAGCTCGGTTTCGTTTGCATTGGTAACATCCACCGAAAAGCCGTGACTTTCGGCATACATCGTGTACATTCTGAAAAGCGAACCCGCAAAAAGAGCCGCCTCTTCCCCACCTGCACCGCCGCGAATTTCAACAATAACATTTTTTGAATCATTGGGGTCTTTGGGGAGCAAAAGGATTTTAAGCTGCTCTGCCGCTTCTTCTATTTTTATTTTTGCATCCGACAGTTCCTCTTCGGCAAGCTGACGGAAATCTTTATCAAGGCCACCTGCCGACAAAAGCTCTTCGGCTTCTGCTTTGGTTTCAACCGCAGTTCTGTACTCCCTATACTTTTCAACAATCGGGGAAAGCTCGCTTAATTCTTTCATAAGTTTTGAAAAAAGCGCACCGTCCGCCGCGGTTTCCTGCAAGGTTAATTTCGCGGATATTTCTTCAAATCTGCTTTCAACTGCAGATAATTGTTCAAACATCAGTTTATCTCTCCGTTTTCGGTTACTATTTTTTTAATGCTTTTCTCAACAGATTTTCGCGGAAGCATTATTTCATGGCCGCATTTTATGCAAACGATTTTGAAATCCATACCTATTCGCGAAACCTTGAACACATCACATCCGCAAGGATGCTTTTTGCGCATAACGATTTTATCGCCGACATTTATATCCAAAAAATCATCTTCCCTTTTATTTTTTATTGCTTTAAGCGAAAACCGTCTCAAAAGGCGATTTTTGAAAGGGCGGGAATTTTCCACCCGAATGCACCGCATATTTTTTGATATGCCTATTATAAAACATTTTCAAAATAAAGGCAATAAGGAGTTGAATATAGATTTAATAAATGATAAAATATAAAAAGATTTGACAAAAGGGGATATTATATGACATCGGTTAAAATTTTGCACACCGCCGATCTGCACTTAGGTGCGGCGGTTGAGTTTTTGAAATCAAAATCGGCTTCAAGAAAAGCCGAAACGCTTTTGACTTTTGAAACAATAGTTAAAACCGCTATTCAAAACAATGTTGAAGTATTTTTGATAGCCGGGGATCTCTTTGATTCAAACGGCGTTGACAACGCTTTTATTAAGGCAATTTTCAGCGCTGTTTCAAATGCCGCAGAAATAAAGTTTATTTATTCCGCCGGAAATCACGATCCGCTTGACATTACTTCCCCTTTCAGAAAAAACGATATCCCGAAGAACTTTTATATTCTTGATACTTCTGACAGTTCATTTACATTTGATGATATTAAACTGCGAGTTTACGGAAAATCCTTTAAAGAAATTTACTGTGACGGTCAAGCCGAATTTTCGATAAATCCGCCCGAAGATGATTATGTTAACATTATGTGCATCCACGGTGATTTATCAAACGACGGCAGCTCGCCTTATAACGCGATTTCCGCCGACTTTATAAGAAACAGCGGAATGGACTATATCGCGCTCGGTCACATTCACAAAAGAAGCGATATCGCAAAGCTCGGCAACACCTACTTTGCATATTGCGGATGTCCTGAGGGGCAGGGTTTTGATGAATCGGGCGAAAAAGGCGTTTATATAGGCACAGTTACAAAAGGAAATGCCGATTTGCAGTTTTATAAAACTGCAAAAAGAACACTTATCCGCGAAAATGTTGATATTTCTGCCGCTTTAACTTCAGAAAATGCAACCGATATTATAGTTTCACAGTTGAAGGAAAAATACGGAAACGATTTCGGCGAAAATCTTTACAGAATAACGCTTTTAGGTGAAACAGAAGAATCCGCTTCGATTTCGGGCGCTGAAATTCTGGCAAGACTTGACGGCGTTGTTTATTTTGCGAAAATAAAAGACAAAACCACCGTTAAGCTTGATTATGAAACACTTAAAGCAGAGCCATCACTTAAAGGTGTTTTTGTTAAAAAAATGCTTGAAAAAATCGATAATTGCGCAGATAAAACGGAAAAAGAAAATCTGCTTTACGCGCTTAGTCTTGGTCTTCGCGCTTTTACATCGGAGGTAATGCCGGATGAAAATTGATAAAATCGAAATAAACGCATTCGGAAAACTCAAAAACTTTTCACTTGACTTTTCCGATAATATAAATGTTGTTTTCGGAGAAAACGAAAACGGCAAAAGCACGGTTATGGCATTTATCAAAGCAATGTTTTACGGCTTTGGCAAAAAACCTACGGGTGCGCTCGGTGAAATGGAAAAATACACACCCTGGCAGGGTGGAAAGCCTTCAGGCAAGATTTATTTTTCGCATAACAACACAAATTACTGTTTGCAAAAAGAACTCGGAAAAACAACAAAAACCGACAACGTTCTTCTGCGTAACACCGATACGGGCGAAACGGTTGAAACCGATGGCGCAATAGGTCTTAAATATTTCGGCATTTCCGAGGAAGCGTTTTTAAGAAGCGCATTTATCGGAAACGGTGCCGTTTTTATAAGCAATGCTTCTGCCGCGGGAGATCTAAACCTTAAATTATCTTCCGCCGCAACAACCGGTGATACCGATGTTTCAAAGGATGAGGTTATCAAAAGGCTTGAAAAAAACAAAACTCCCATCCTTTCAAAAACGGGGAAAGCCGGAAACCTTGTTGCCGATAAAGATAAGTTATCGGAACTCAAAGAGCACCTTGAATCCTCACTTTTAATGGCAAAAGCCAAAAAGAAATTGACCGAGAAAAACGATGAAATAAAATCGCAAATGGCAAATCTTGAAAGCAAGCTTAGAAAGTGCAGAATTGTTCTTAAAAAAGAAAATGAAATTAAAAATGCCGCAAAATATGAAAAATATATCGGTCTTAAAACGGAAATCGACGGACTTAATGAAAAGGTTATTGATAAATCCGGCAAGCCCGTTTCGGAAATGTTTTTGAACACGGTTAACGCAGGCATTTCAAAATATGAAAAATTAAGCGCAAAGCTTGACGATGAAATGCAAGAAGCGGAAAAACTGCAGGGCGAATTTGAAAAGCTTAACAACTTATCGCCAGAGCAGATGCAAAATGAATATGAAGAGTTAAAGCGAAAAAGAGAAGAGCTTCAAAACAAGCGAGATGATATAACCGGGAAACTCAGTGAGTATAAAGATGCCGCTGATATAAATAAAATCATACCGAAAAAGCCGTTTAATCCCCTGCTTTTGGTAATCGGTCTTTTGCTTTCAGCGGCAGGTGCGGTGCTTGCGTTTGCGGTTAATATCATTCTCTCATCGGTTGCCGCTTTGGGACTTATCTTATTCATTTTGGCCTTTGTTGTTAAACCGATTGACAAAATCAAAGCCGAGGAAATAAAGCAAAAAGAAAACGAATATAAAAATCTTCTCGACCAAAGGCAAACCACAACCGATGAACTCACCGATATAAACTCAAAGCTTTCAGATATGGGCGGAGATATGCAGGCGAGGATTGCCGTAAAGCAGGAAAAAGAAAAACTGCTAAATGATAAGAAAAATCAAATCGAAGAATTGAACCAAAAGCTTTCCTGTGCCGAAAAAGAGGTTATTTCAATGTTTTCGCAATATAAAGATTGTGAAGATATTGATATCATAAAAAGCGAAATAAAAGAGCTTGGCAAAATTTTCGCTTCACAAAAGGAGTTAAAGTTACAGCTTAATCTTTTAGGGCAGGATTTAGGCTCGCTTACCGCCGAGGAAATGAAAGAAAAACTCAAAGATATCGAATCGGAAAAAGAGCAGATAAAGGACTTGGATTTTGAAAAAATCCATAAAATGAACGATGATTTAACAAATCGATATCAAGCGCTATCCAATGAGATAACCGAAATTGAAACAAGGCTTAAAACCGAGTTCCGCTCCTTTGTAAATCCGCAAACCTTAGAGCGCGAAATCGCCGAGCTTTCCGAGGTTATCGAGTCGAAAGAACGCTTTTGCAATGCGGTTTTAACCGCTGTGGAGGTCATTAACGAAAGTGCCGCCGAAATGCGAAAATCTTATGGCGTTGTTTTGGAGCAAAAAACCGCTGAAATCTTTTCAAAACTGACCGACGGCAGATACGAGAATGTTATTTTAAGCAACACATTTGATGTAAGTGCCGAGCAAAAGGGCGAATTCGGAGCAAAAGAGATCGGATTTTTAAGCAAAGGCACTGCCGAGCAGGCTTATTTAAGTTTGCGGCTTGCCATGGCACAAATGCTTTCGGGTGAAGAATCTCTCCCGATTTTCCTTGACGATGCACTTTCCGATTATGATGACACAAGAACAAACACGGCACTTGCCATGCTTAAAGAATATTCCGCTTCGCATCAAATAATCCTTTTCACCTGCCACGGTGCTTTATGTGATGCGGCAAAACAAAACGGAATAAATGTTATAAATCCGTTTAATTGAGGTGCTTTATATGGAAAATGTTTTTGAAAAAATGTTTGATTATGTTGAGCAAAACAAGCAGCCCATTCTTGATGCTGAAAGGTATATTTGGAACAATCCCGAACCCGGATATAAAGAATATAAAACCCATAAATATCTTGCAGAGCAATTTGAAAAGCTTGGTTATAAATTAAATTGTTTTTCGGATATTCCGGGATTTTATACCGATGTTGAAACCGGAAAACCCGGCCCTAAAATTGCCGTTTTCGGTGAACTTGATTCGCTTGTTATCCCCTCTCACCCCGAATGCGATAAAGAAACGGGCGCCGTTCACGCTTGCGGACATAACTGCCAAACGGCGGGACTTTTGGGCGTTGCAATTGCCCTTAAAACTCCCGGCATACTCGATAATCTTTGCGGCAGCATTCGTCTTATCGCCGTTCCTGCCGAGGAAGGCATTGAGCTTGAATTCCGCAAAGGCCTCATAAAAAAAGGCGTTATCAAATACATTTCCGGCAAACTTGAAATTATGAACCGCGGTGTTTTAGATGATGTTGATATGGCTTTTCTTGTTCATGCTTCATCGGGCAACTTGGCCGTTTCTTCTAACAGAGGGTCAAACGGTTGTATGATCAAAACCGCCGTTTTCAAGGGCAAAAGCGCCCACGCAGGCGGCGCTCCTCACCTTGGAATAAATGCTCTTTATGCCGCAAATGCCGCACTTAACGCCGCAAATGCTTTAAGAGAAACCTTCAGAGAATGCGATTATGTTCGTTTTCACCCGATCATAACAAAGGGCGGCGATGTTGTTAACGCGATACCCGATGAGGTTGTTGTTGAAAGTTATGTCCGCGCGGCAACATTGGAGGCTATGAGCGCCGCAAGCGATAAAATCAACCGCGCGTTCGCCGGTGCCGCCGCATCAATGGGATGCGAGCTTCAGCTTCACGATATGCACGGATACGCTCCCCGCTATAACGACCCCAACTTTAATGAGTGTTTCCACGAGGCATGTTCCCTTTTGTATCCTGAGGATATGCTCTCGTTTAACAATAATTTCGGAACAGGTTGCAGCGACCTTGGCGATGTTTCCTGCGTTATGCCTGCCATTCACCCGAATTTCAGCGGGTCGGTAGGTCAAGCGCACGGAATAAACTTTTTTGTAACCGATCCGCATAAAGCTTGTGTTATGAGTGCAAAAGCACAAACCGCCGCACTTGTTAAACTGCTTCAAAACGGTGCCGAAAAAGCAAAATTTATACTCCAAAATAAAAAAGTTCAGTTTAACTCGGTTAAAGAATATCTTTCGTTTATCGATACGAAAATCGCCGATATAAACGCCGTTACTTATAACGAAGACGGCACAGTTACACTTAAATATAAGATGTGAAAAGCAGCACATAAAAAAGCGATTGGAATTACTCCAATCGCTTTTTTGTTTATTCTAAACCTAATAACCAATTTACCGTTACTTTAAGAATTTTTGATAGTTCTCTTAATTCATAATCCGCTACAAAACGGGTGCCGATTTCTATTCGCGAAACACTGTCGCGCTCAATAATAATTCCGGCAATTTGAAGTTTTGCCGCAAGGTCACTCTGTGTAAGACGCAAACGACATCTTGCTTCGTGAATTCGCTCGCCGCAAACATTCTTCCTACCCTCATAATCATATATCTTCACAGGGCTACCTCCTATATGTTAAAGATAAGAATTTTTCTTGACAATAACATATATCTTTTGTAAAATTGTGTTAAAGATAAGAATTTATAAGGAGGATAAATATGGCAATAGCAGAAGTTATTAAATACGAGGGTGACAACAGCACCTTTATATGGAAACATCCGTGTGAGGATTTTAACAGTTTAACTCAGCTTATCGTTCACGAAAGCCAAGAGGCAGTCTTTTTTATGAACGGTCAGGCACTGGATATGTTCGGTGCCGGGCGTTACACGCTTGAAACGCAGAATATTCCCAAAATCGGAAAAGCTCTGAATCGCACGACCGGTGATCAAACACCGTTCCACTGCGAAGTCTATTTTATCAATAAAACGGAGCAAATGTCCAACAAGTGGGGACCGGACAGCAAAGTAACCTATGTTGAGCCAACCTACGGTTTCCCCATTGCCAT
>JAZUJA010000101.1:0-4075 GCA_045642495.1 Acutalibacteraceae bacterium | reverse complement strand
GAGGTTGCAGACGTGCTGGCGCCCGTCAAAACCGAAAGGCAAAAATAAACCCAAAAGTCGCATTTTCAGGCAGGTTCGGATTATTTTCGTCAGGCTAAGTTGCTCCTTTTTCATAAACCTCTTTTTTTGTGCGAGAACGCTCGGGATAAACCGAGCGTTCTTGCTTTTTTCACTTGTAATTGCCGTTTGTTTATGATAGAATATATACTGTATAAATATATATTTTAGTAAAGGAGAAATCACCTTGTCCTTTCCTTTGGAAAACATACGAAATTTCTGCATAGTAGCACACATTGACCACGGAAAATCCACCCTTGCCGACCGCCTTCTTGAACTTACCGAATCGGTAGCGCAAAGGGATATGGAGGAACAGATTCTTGATAGCATGGATCTTGAGCGCGAACGCGGAATAACCATAAAGGCACACGCCGTTACCCTGCACTATACCGCGAAGGACGGCATCACTTATGAATTAAATCTTATCGACACACCGGGGCACGTTGACTTTAATTACGAGGTTTCGCGTTCCCTTGCCGCCTGCGAGGGTGCGATTTTGGTTGTTGACGCTTCGCAGGGCATAGAAGCGCAAACCCTTGCAAACACCTATCTTGCGGTGGATCACGGGCTTGAAATTTTGCCGGTTATCAACAAAATCGATCTTCCCTCTGCCGAGCCGGACAGAATAAAGGCGGAAATCGAAGATGTTATCGGCATTGAGGCGCAAAACGCACCTTGCATTTCGGCAAAAACCGGTCTTAATGTAAGCGAGGTGCTTGAACTTATCGTAAACGGTGTCCCTTCGCCCGAGGGCGACCGCACCGCACCGCTTAAAGCCCTTGTTTTTGACAGTTATTATGATGCTTATAAGGGAGTTATTGTTTATTTCCGTGTTGTTTCGGGAAAAATAAAAACCGGCGATAAAATCAAGATGATGGCAACCGGCTCCGAGTTTGATGTTGTTGAAATCGGAAGAAAGAGCGCAACGGCGCTTGTTCCGTGCGACTGTCTTGAAGCGGGTGAGGTTGGCTATCTTGCCGCTTCGATAAAAACCGTAAGCGAAGCGCGGGTAGGCGATACAGTAACCTTAGCCGAGGCTCCCGCACCCGAGCCGCTTCCCGGTTACAGAACGGTTAAGCCGGTTGTTTTCTGCGGAATTTATCCGGCGGACGGCGCAAAATATCCCGATCTTCGTGAAGCGCTTGAAAAATTGCAGCTTAACGATGCTTCCCTGCTTTTTGAGCCCGAAACATCAAAGGCGCTGGGTTTCGGTTTCCGCTGCGGATTTTTGGGACTTTTGCACATGGAAATTATCGAGGAACGCCTTGAACGCGAATATAACCTTGATATCATCACAACCGCGCCCTCCGTTCAGTATCAGTTTGATCTGACCGACGGCAGCAGCGTTATGGTGGACAACCCCACAAACTATCCCGATCCGGCGGTCATCGCGCAGGCGCTTGAACCCGTGAGTGAGGTTCATATCTATGCACCGAGCGACTATGTTGGAACGATAATGCAGCTTTGCGAGGATCGCCGCGGCGAATATAAGGATATGAAATATATGGGCGACCGCGTTGACATACATTATGTTTTGCCAACTGGCGAAATTGTTTATGACTTTTTTGATGCCCTTAAATCGAGAACACGCGGATATGCCTCTTTCGACTATGAGCCGATCGGCTATCAAAAGAGCGAGCTTGTTAAGCTTGATGTTATGCTTGCGGGCGATACGGTGGACGCGCTTTCGTTCATCGTTCATTCCTCAAACGCTTATAACAGAGCCCGAAGAATTGCCGAAAAGCTTAAAGAGTTTATCCCGAGGCAGTTGTTTGAGGTTCCTGTTCAGGTTGCGGTCGGCGGCAAAATCATCGCGCGTGAAACCGTTAAGGCAATGCGCAAGGACGTTCTTGCGAAATGCTACGGCGGCGATATAACACGAAAGAAAAAATTGCTTGAAAAGCAAAAGGAAGGCAAAAAGAAAATGCGCCGCTTAGGCTCGGTTGAAGTGCCGAAGGACGCATTTATGGCAGTTCTTAAACTTGACGAATAACGGAGGGTTTATGGCTTATCGCAAAGTTAATTCAAAAAGAAGAAAAGCAATAATAAGAAGAAGGATCTTTCTGGGACTTTGCGCGGCGGTGTTGGCGCTTTTTATACTTATGATATACGGTATCGTTTCGCTTTTCAGCGACGATACATCAAAAACGCCGGTTAAAACACCCACGCAAAGCAAGGCAAGTGCTTCCGCCTCTGCTTCCGCACCGAAAATCACCTTCTCTGAGGAGCGGCAGGAGGTTACGGCGGGCGGCGCCGTTTTAGACGCTAATTATACACGGCTTTTGCTTGTAAACCGGGAAAATCCACTGCCCGAGGATTATGACTATGAGGGCAATTTGGTTAAAATCCCGCAAAGATACCTTTCGGGCGGAAACAATCTTTTTGATAAATCGGCTTGGAAATATCTTGAAGCAATGCTCATTGCCGCGCGCGAGGACGGAATAAATCTTACCGTCTGGTCGCCTTTCAGATCGTATGCCGATCAGAAAATGGTTTTTGAAAACAACGTAAAAGACCTTGTTAAAGGAAACGGTATGGACAAAAAGGAAGCCGAAAAAGAGGTTGAAAAAACCGTTATGCACCCGGGAACCAGCGAGCATCACACCGGCCTTTGCGCCGATATTTGCAAGGCGGATAAAAGTTTTACCGGCTCAAAAGAGCATATATGGCTGCAAACCCACGCGGCAGAGTTCGGCTTTGTTTGCAGATATCCCGAGGATAAGGAAGATATAACGAAAATATCTTACGAATCATGGCATTGGCGCTTTGTTGGTATAAACAGAGCAAAAGAAATGAAAGAGAAAAACCTTTGCCTTGAAGAATATACCGCCCTTGCCGAAGTGGATAACATAAGGGAATCACAAAAGAAATAATCGGAGGAGTTTATATGGATTTCAAACAGTTTTTCAGCAAATTAAAGGGAAAGAAGATCGCCATGCTCGGTCTCGGCGTTTCTCATACACAGCTTATTTTCGATTTTTTGGAGCAGGGCGCGCGCGTTATCGCCTGCGACCGCAGAACAAAGCAGGAAATCGGCGAAATTGCGAACAAACTTGAAAGCGCCGGCGCAGAGCTTCACTTAGGCGAAGATTATCTTAAAAACTTAGAGGTTGATATTATCTTCCGCACGCCCGGAATGAACTACCACCTGCCTGAGCTTGAAGACGCAAGAAAACGCGGCATCGCGATAACAAGCGAAATGGAAGTTTTCTTTGATTTATGCCCGGCAACCATTTTTGCCGTAACAGGATCTGACGGTAAAACAACAACCACCACCCTTATCGCAAAAATGCTTGAAGCAGAAGGAAAAACAGTTCACGTCGGCGGAAACATCGGCACTCCGCTTTTGCCGCTTATTGATAAAATCAAAGCTGACGATTTTGTTGTGGCGGAGCTTTCATCATTCCAGCTTATTTCAATGCGCAAAAGCCCCGATGTTGCGGTTGTTACCAATGTTGCGCCGAACCACTTAGATGTTCATAAGGATATGGACGAATATGTTGAGGCAAAGAAAAACATAATTCTTCATCAAAACGCCTTTTCAAGAACGGTGCTTAACCGTGACGACGCGATAACCGAAAGCTTCCGCAAGCATGCGCGCGGACAGTCGCTCGGTTTTTCGATGAAGCGCAAGCTTCATAACGGCGCATGGCTCGATGAAAACGGATTTCTGCACATGGCATATCGCGGAATGGACGTTCCGATAATCGATAAGCGCGAAATCGCCGTTATGGGCGACCATAATGTTGAAAACTATCTCGCCGCTATCACTGCCGTTTGGGGATATGTGAATGTTAAAAATATATGCAAGGTTGCAAGAACATTTACGGGCGTTGAGCATAGAATTGAGTTTGTTCGTGAGCTTTCGGGCGTAAAGTATTATAACGATTCCATCGCTTCAAGTCCCACCCGCACGGTTGCGGCGCTTAAAGCGTTTGAAAAACCGGTGATTCTGCTTGCTGGCGGATATGATAAGTGCATTCCGTTTGACCCGATGGTGCCCTTTGTTATCTCAAAG
>JAZUJA010000100.1:0-22604 GCA_045642495.1 Acutalibacteraceae bacterium | reverse complement strand
GAATTCTTCTCCGTCAAATCTGCAATAGGTTATCAAAATCTTATCGCTTGCGGCAGACGCATTTACGGCACCTATCGGAATAAGTGAAATGCACAGTATAATGCTTAAAACTAAACTAATGATTTTCTTTGCAGTTTTTTTCATAAATTTTCTCCTAAATATTTATGTTTTAAGTATATAATATTTGGTTTACGAATTCAACACTTGATATTATTTTATCAAAAAAGGTGCAACCTCTTATGAGATTGCACCTTTTGAAAGGTGTGACCGAATCAAATCGGATAATTTTCAGGATCAAGTGAATGCCTTAAAAGATAAATCGCATCATCGCTGTCCGTTGTGCCGTCACCGTTGAAATCACAGTTTTGGTTAACAGGATAGTTTTCGGAGTCAAGCGTTGCGCGCAAAAGATATATCGCATCGTCACTGTCCACATTGCCGTCGCCGTTCAAATCTCCTTTAATATAGCCGGCAGATGATTTCGTCCACTTTGCGTAAATCGTGGTGTTATTATCAATCGGCTTTGCAAAATCAAACGCGGTTTTAAGTGTCGAGTCGGCATACCAACCGCCGAAATCATATCCGCTTGCGGTAGGATTTGCGGGTTTTGATGCTGTGCTTCCCTTATTAACAGTCTGTGCGGTCGGCGCCGTTCCGTGACCGTTCATATTAAAGGTTACGGTATATTGGGGTGCACCTGCTTTTACTTCGACAATGTAATAGTCATCTTCGTATTGACCGCTTTTGGTTCCGTTAAAATTGTCAAGTGCTTGCCAAACTTTATTCGGATAATTGCGCCAATGAACGCCGCGAATATGGACGGGGGTGTCGTAATAGAAGCTTGTGCCCCACGAGTAAATCGCCGGCTGATTCCATTCGTATTCGCAATAAAGGTAGGCATTATCGCAAACCCAACAGTAGCAGGTGCAAATGGCGTTGCCTTCCTTGTCGTCATCGGTGCGCAGACCGTAGGCATAAACCTTTGCGTTATCAAACAGTTCAAGATAACCGTCGTCACCGGTAGAATCGGTATAGAAGCCGTAATTACCCTTTAACTTCATGATGACGTCACCGTCCACCGAAACCGTAGAACCCGGTGCGTTGATGGCTCTGCCGCCGTTGTTTGAAACGCTGATATCAAGCGATCCGCTTCCGTGGATGCCAAGGAAATCTTGCGGTGCAAGGTAGATACCGTCCAAATCTTCTTCGTAGGTGTTGCCGATGCGGTTTTCACCGATCAGGTAAATTGAAAGGTCGTAGTCCATTCTGATGACGGCCTTGCGGGACTTGCCGTTTAAGTTGTAGGTAGTATAACCCTTATTCACGAGGTCAACGTTATTCAGCACCAGCGTTTCGCCACTTAAATACGGATCGAAGGCTTTACCGTTTTCGAGGAATACAACACTGCCGTCGCCCAAAACGTCGATGCGGTTGGCCGAGGTAACACGCGTGTCACCGATCCAGATTTTGTAGGCCTCACCCTTGATCAGTTTGGTTTTTCCGGTAATGGCGTTCAAATCGGAGGTCGTTCTGTAAACCTCGTTGGTGGCATCGTTCGTCCAAGTTTTATAAATGCCATACAGCGGACCCGAAAGCTTTGCCATGGTACCCGAAGCGGGGTTCAGCGTAATTTCGGTAAGTTTGTCGGTGCCTGAGAACATTGAACCAACGTAAAATTCACCACTTGGCAGGCTGAACAAATCAATATCGCCGAGGTTTAAGGATTTTAAGTTTCTGCAATCATAGAACATACTTCTCAAAGTTTTCACACTGGCCATTTCGAAATTGCTGAGGTTCAGTTCGACCAGCGAGGTACAAGCGCAGAACATATAACTCATATCGGTAACGGAGGCGGTATCAAGGGTACTTAAATACACGGTTTTAAGATTCGTGCAACCCAAAAACAAACTGCACATATCCGTTACGCCGGTGGAGTTGAAATTTTTAAGATTGACGGTAGTCAGCGAAGTACAACCATAGAACATCTCGCGCATTGATTTATTGGTGGATTTGTTTTCAAGGTTTCTTAAATCAGCGGTAACAAGGTTGGGGCAATCCTTAAAGAGGGCCTGAGTGTAGTTGACCGAAGCACCCGGTGCCGCCGTAACGGCGGTGATTTGGCTTTTGTAATTTTTCCATGGTGTTACGTCACCGCTGCCGGAGGTAGCCATTGTGATTTTGCCAATCAGGTGCAGGCAGTTATTATCATCAATATACCAGTTATTCCCCGACGTAAGGGGTTTCGTCAAGGTAGCATTGCCGACAATGGTTTTTAAGTCCGCTTCGGTGGTGTAGACCTTGCCGGTGGTGGCATTCGTCCAACGGTTATAGCACGCATAGACCGGTGCCGAGCCTTTGGTCAAAAAGTTTTTGCTGACGGCCAAAACGGTAAGCTTACTGCAATTGTAGAACATATCGCTGCACGACGTGACCTTTGCCGTGTTAAAGTTTGTGACGTCCAACGATTTGAGGGATACACAGTTTTTAAACATAGAGCCCATATCTTCTACTTGCGAAGTATCGAACGAGGTGAGGTTCAGGTAGGTAAGACTTGAACAGCCGGCAAACATCTCGAACATTTTGGTTACGCGGGAGGTACTAAAGTTGCCGAGGTCGAGGTACTGCAAACCGGAACAACCGGCGAACATTCGGCGGGTGGCTGTTGCACTTAAGGTGCTGAAAGAGTATAAATCAAGGGTTTTCAGCGAACGGCAGTCAAAAAACATGGCATTGAAATTCTGCACATTAGAGGTGGAAAAGTTTTTGATATTAAGCGTTTCAAGATTTGTGCATCCCGAGAACATTTCGGCAATATTTGTTACCTTGGAGGTATCAAAGGACGAGACGTCCACGGACGTAAGGCTGTTGCATCCATAAAACATACGATTCATCGCGGTAACGTTGGAAGTGTTCAGATTCTTACAATTTACCGACGAAAGGGAGTTACAGTAACTGAACATACCAGCCATATCGGTAACCTTGGCTGTATTTAAGCCACTGAGGTCGACAGTTTCGAGCGCATAGTCCTGCATGAAAAGGGATCTCATATTAGTAACAGCAGACGTATCTATACCGCCGAAATTTATATCGGTAAGCTTGTAGTTATTCGCAACCATTTGTTCCATATTGGTAACACCGGTTGTGTTCAGGTTAGTAAGGTCGATGGAAAGAAGCTCACGATAACCATTAAACAGTAATTTACCGTTGTCGATTGACGCCCCGGGTTTTGCGTAAACCGCCTTTATTCGGTAATCATAATCTACCCAAGGTGCTTCACAAAAACTACCGCTCGGGTTGTTATGTATGGCACCCGTAAGGTAAAGTCGTCCGACCGAGTCAATGTACCAACCCGTGCCGCTGGCGATGTTATCGGCCGCGAAAACGGCACCTATCGGAATAAGTGAAATGCACAGTATAATGCTTAAAACTAAACTAATGATTTTCTTTGCAGTTTTTTTCATAAATTTTCTCCTAAATATTTATGTTTTAAGTATATAATATTTGGTTTACAAATTCAACACTTGATATTATTTTATCAAAAAAAGGTGCAATCTCTTTTGAGATTGCACCTTTTGAAAAACGCTTGTTTATTACTTTGTGCCGAAAATTCTGTCGCCTGCGTCACCGAGACCGGGAACGATATAGCAATGTTCATTGAGCTTTTCGTCAAGACCTGCGCAGTAAACCGGAACATCGGGATGAGCTTTTGTAAATGCTTCAACGCCTTCCGGAGCGGCAATAATGCACATAAATTTAATTCTCTTGGGGTTGAAGGTTTTTATTCTTGAAACCGCATCAATAGCACTGCCGCCGGTAGCGAGCATCGGATCGAGAACGAAAACATCTCTTTCGCTTAAATCGCTGGGCATCTTGCAGTAATAATCAACCGGCTGATGTGTTTCGGGATCACGGTACATACCTATATGACCGATTCTTGCTGCCGGAACAAGGCTCATCATTCCGTCAACCATGCCGAGACCTGCTCTTAAAATCGGAACAAAAGCGATTTTTTTGCCGGCAAGAACCTTTGTTTTTGCAACGGCGATAGGAGTTTGAGTTTCAACCTCCATAAGCGGAAGGTCTCTTGTTGACTCGTAACACATAAGCATTGCAATTTCGCTTACAAGCTCACGGAACTGCTTAACACCGGTGTTAACGTCACGCAGAATGGAAAGTTTGTGCTGGATCAGCGGATGGTCCATAATTACTACTTTGTCAGTCATTTTTAATATCCCCCGTATTTTCAATTTCTGTTATTTTATCAATCCTTCTCTGATGGCGTCCGCCTTCAAACAAGGTATCAACAAACAAATCTGCAAGTTCGATAGCAGTACCAACGCCAACAACTCTGCCGCCTAAGCAAAGGATGTTTGAATCGTTGTGAAGTCTTGTATATTTTGCGGAAAAATGATCGCTGCAGCAGGCCGCACGAATACCTTTAACCTTGTTTGCCGCAAGGGACATTCCGATGCCCGTTCCGCAAACAAGAAATCCTCTTTCGCAATTACCGGAAGTGATTTCCTTTGCAACCTTTATTGCAATATCCGGATAGTCAACCGAAGCGCATTCATAAATACCGCAATCGGTAACCTCAAATCCGCGTTCAATCAAATGATTTTTTATGGCTTCTTTGTGTTCAAATCCGCCATGATCGCAACCAATAGCAATTTTCATTTTAATTTCTCCTTTTTTGCTTTAAGTTCTCTTTCTGCCTGGGGAAGTCTTAAATAAACGGGAACAAGCTCTTTGTAAGAAACGGATTTACCGCCCAAAGCCATATTTTCCGCCGCACAGGCAACACCCGTGGCATTTTGAAATCTTTTATTTTCATCAGCTAATCTGATATTTTCGCAAGAATTTATAAACGGCTCAAAAACATCCATACCGTCGCCGCAAACAATAATTGTTTCATTCGCGTATTTTTCGCAAAGCTCTTTTGATAAATCTTCACATTTAATCGCGCGGTCTTCACAAAGTCTTGTTATTTTACCGCTTTCGACCTTGAAAAGTCCGTTATAAAGCTGACTGCATCTTGCATCCATAACAGGACAAATAACCGCACTTTCACTTTTGAACATATAAGCCATAGCTTCAAGGGTTGAAACGGCAAAGCAGGGAATATCTTTAGGCGCTGCAATGCCCTTTGCGGCCGCAATTCCAATGCGAATTCCGGTAAAAGATCCCGGACCTGCCGCAACGGCAACCGCATCAATATCCGAAAATGTTTTTCCGCCCTTTTTAAGAACATCAAGTATCATCGGCATAAGGGTTTGAGAGTGAGTGACTTTTTCGCGAGAAAAATCGTTTGAAATTATATTTCCGTTTTCGGATAAAGCAACCGAAACGGGAGAAGCGGAACATTCAAGACTCAGCAGTATCATTTTGTTCCTCTCTTTCAATGGTTATCTTGCGCGAATTATCGCCGGTTTTGCTGAAAGTGATCCTTATTGTATCATCATCAAGAGCGCCTTCAATGTTTTCGCTCCATTCAACAGCGATAACGCCGCATTCATCTTTGTATTCAAAAAATCCGGTGGAATATAAATCATCCCATCCGGTAACACGGTACATATCAAAATGAAAAAGGTCAAGTCTGCCGCCGCGATATTCATTAACAAGGGCGAAAGTAGGGGAGGTGACATCGCCGCTAAAACCAAGTCCCAAGGCAAGTCCTCTTGTAAAACAAGTTTTTCCCATACCAAGATCACCGAAATAAGCGATAACATCGCCGGCGGAAAGTGACCTTGCAAAGTTCTCTGCGATTTTTTGAGTTTCCTCGGGTGAAGATGAATAAAATTCTGTTTTCATTTTCTTCCCTCCCGAATAATCTTATAACATATTATCATAGTTGATATTTTCTGTCAATCAAAATAGGCAGAAAAAATAATAAAAATTGTTTGTAAAAAATCGAATTTTGTGCTATAATATCAAAAAAAGAGGGTGAAGCTATGAGAGCAGATGGTAAAAAACTGAAAAAAATCGATCCTATGTACACGGTTGCGTCTTATATTATGGACAAAAGATACGATGCAATGAATATGGTAACATTGGATATTCCGCTCGATCCCATTCAGAGCTATCTTAATAAAAAAAGAGGCGAAGGAAAAAACATAAGTCACTTGGCGGTTATTCTTGCTTCTTATATAAGAACTGTTTGCGAATTTCCGCAACTTAACAGGTTTGTTGTTAACTGTAAACCCTATGCAAGAAATGAATTATCCGTAGCAATGGTTGTTCTTAAAGCCGGTGAGATGGATCAAGGCACAATGTCTAAGATGTATTTTGATTTGAATAATACCGTTTTTGATGTAGATGATATTATAAACAAATATGTTGAAGCCAACAGAAATGCGCCTGATGACAACAAAACCGAAAAGTTGATAAGAGCACTTCTTGCCGTTCCCGGACTGTGTCGAATCGGCGTCGGTCTTTTCAAGTGGCTTGATAAGCACGGGTTGCTGCCAAAATCTATTATTGACGCTTCCCCCTTCCATAACAGTCTTGTTATTACCAATCTTGCTTCTATCAGAACAAATCATATTTATCATCATATTTATGAATTCGGTACAACAAGCTTGCTCTTTGCTATGGGTAAAACAAGAGAAATTCCAAAAAGCAAGGGCGATCAAATTCATCTTGAAAAGTGCATTCCTATCGGTGTTGTTATGGATGAAAGAATTGCATCCGGCAGCTATTTTGCACTCGCTTTCAGAAAGATGAGTAAATATCTTAAAAACCCGGAATTGCTTGAGGTTCCGCCTGAAGTTATCATTCCGGATCCAAACTTAAAATAAATAATTTATAAGAACAGGAGTTTTGTTTGTGTTAGTATCAGCAAAAGAAATGCTTACAAAAGCAAAAAAAGAAAAGTATGCAGTAGGTCAGTTCAATATCAACAATCTTGAATGGACCAAGTCAATTCTTCTCGTAAGTGAAGAAATGCGTTCACCCGTTATTTTGGGTGTTTCCGAAGGTGCCGGAAAGTATATGACCGGTTTCAAAACCGTAACCGCAATGGTTAAGGCAATGGTTGAGGAACTCGGCATAACCGTTCCGGTTGCTCTTCATCTTGATCACGGAACTTTTGAAGGCGCAAAAAAATGTATTGAAGCAGGTTTCTCTTCAATAATGTTTGACGGTTCAAAGTATTCCATTGAAGAAAACATTGAGAAAACAAAAGAACTTATCGAAACTTGTGATAAGCTCGGTATCTCTCTTGAAGCTGAGGTTGGTGCTATCGGCGGCGAGGAAGACGGCGTAGTAGGCGGCGGCGAAGTTGCAGATCCTAAAGAATGCAAAATGATAGCCGATTTGGGCGTTACAATGCTTGCTGCCGGTATCGGTAATATCCACGGCGTTTATCCCGAAAATTGGAGTGGCCTTCGTTTTGATACACTTGATGCCATTCAGCAACTCACAGGTGAAATGCCCCTCGTTCTTCACGGCGGTACAGGTATTCCCGCAGATATGATCAAAAAGGCTATTTCTTTGGGTGTTTCCAAAATCAATGTAAACACCGAATGTCAGCTTTCTTTTGCCGCTGCTACAAGACAGTATATTGAAGAAGGCAAAGATAAAATCGGCAAGGGCTTTGATCCGAGAAAACTTTTGGCTCCCGGTGCTGAAGCTATTAAGCAGACCGTTCGTGAAAAGATTGAACTTTTCGGCTCTGCAAACAAGGCATAATAAAAAACATATAAAAAAACGGTTTCCGAAACGGAAACCGTTTTTTTTGTTTTGTTCAAATATTACTTAAATATTTTGAATTTTCCGATAAGCGGAAGTTCTTTTGCTTTGCCCTGGGCTGCATTCACAATTCCGAGAATAGCGAAAACTAAGAAAACAATACCCAAAAGTGCCTCAGCAAGCATGAAAATTAAACCAAGAAACGGAATGATCGATAAAATACTCAAAGCAACAAGACAAACAGTTGCAACTATCGCAAGTACAAGGCCTTGATTTGCGTGATACATTGCAAATTTTGAGTTTTTAGCGGCAAGGATGGGAACTAAAACCAACCATCCGAGATATGCCAAAACAGCCATAACCTTGTTTTGCTCGATGTCCTGCGCATCAAATTGAGCTGTTGTGTCCTCTGTGTTGTTCAATTCATTGAGTTTTTCGTTTAAGTCTGCCATAAATAATCCTCCCCAAATTTTTATTTTATTAGAAATAAAATGAAAAAATCATTTTATCTTAATAAACTCTTTATTTTCAAACTTAATGATATTGTTGCAAACACCTGTTGAGGTGTTTCGATGTGTGATAAAAAGAACTGTTTTATCGGTCATTTCGCGAATGTTGGAAAGAAGCTGTGTTTCTGTTTGCTCATCAAGCGCCGATGTTGACTCATCTAAAAGCAGGATCGGGGCATCAAAAAGCAATGCTCTTGCGATTGAAAGACGCTGAATTTGACCTTCGCTCAGTCCTGCTCCGCGCTCGGAAAGAATGGTGTCAAATCCATTTGGCAAAGAGTCTATATAATCATAAATAACTGCCGCTTTTGCCGCGTTTATTATATCTTCTTCGGGAATATCGCCGTTGCAAAGGGTAATGTTATCCCTGATACTGCCGGAGAGTATCATATTTCCCTGCGGAACATAAGAAAACATCGCTCTTGTTGAAGCATCAATATCCTTTCCGTTGTTAAAGCGAACACTGCCGCTTTTAGGCTTGTAAAGACCTAAAAGCAACTTAAATATTGTTGTTTTTCCGCTTCCGGATTCACCGACTAAAGCGGTTATTTTATTATTATCTACGGTGAAATTACAATTATCAAGAATAAGCTCATCTTCGTATGAAAATGAAAGATCTTTGAAATCAATATAACTGAAATTTTCTTTAAGCTCTTCAATTTCAGCGGGGGAGACTGAATGAGGTTCATCCTCAATATTTTCAATTTCCATAAGTCTTTCGGCAGAGGCGATCATCGAATAATACCTTGGAATAAGACCCGAAAACTGAAGCATCGGTGAACGCAAAACAGAAACTATCTGCAAGAAAAACAGAAGTGTGCCGTAACTTAAAAGACCTTTTGAGATTTGTCCGGCACCCCAAACGATTATAATATAATAACCCAAAGTGAAAAAACCGTAAAGGCAAAGGTTTATGATAACCGATAGGTATGCTCGCTTTATCTTTATTCTAAGGTTGTTATTCATATATTCGTTAAGCTTTTCGGAAATCGGTTTTTCGCTTTTGAAGGTTTTAATAACAACCAAGTTTGCAAAACTTTCCTGCAAAAATGAGCGAGAAAGTCCTTCGGTTCGACTAACTTCTTTATGTAAGTATTTATATTTTTTGCTTATTATTCTGCCGAAAAGCGGGAATGTAAAACCAACAGCTATAACAATGATAGCAAAAATATAGTTTTGTGCAACAAGCGCCCAAACACCGGCAATAAGTTTTGTTATCATAGCGGCGGCAGATGGAATAATATTCATCGAACCGCTTACAACTTGATCAACATCTGTTGTAAAGCGATTAAGCAAATCACCGGAGTGATGCTCTGTTATATCGGCATAATTCTTCCTGACAACCTTTTTGAAAAGATAATTTCTTAATGCGATTATCTGTTTGCCATCAATTTTAACCGATATAATATTGCAAATAAATTCGGAAACGATCTGTAAAAGAATTATTGCGATAAAAAGCAACGCACTGACAAGCGGCTTGTAATTGTCCGCAACCGCACTGTCTATAACATATTGCGAAACCCTTGCAAGCAAAACAAATGAAACAGAAATAATAATATTAAAAAAAGCAAGTAGAAAAACATAGGGCAAATTTTTCTTTACCCGTTCATAAACCCAAGCAAGACTTGATGATTTTTTCATAAACTCCGTCCGTTTCGTAACATAACTTGATTTTTATATCATTATATACTAAAATAAAATACAATGCAACATTTATTATAGGAGGCAGTTATGAAAATTTTAACCGAAAATCAAATCCGCAGTGCTGAAAAGTTAGCGGCAGATCAGGGAATATCTATGGCGGCACTTATGAAAAAAGCGGCAAAAAGTGCCGCGGATCATATAGTTAAAAACTATGATGTTTGCAATAAAAGAGTTCTTGTTGTGTGCGGCAAAGGAAATAACGGTGGTGACGGTATTTGCGTTGCGGATTTTCTGTCTTCAAACGGAGCAGATGTTGAACTCTTCTTTCCGATAGGTCTTCCTGTTTCAACACCGGCAACAGAATATATTTCCATTGCGGATAAATATAAAAAGGTGTCCCATGTAAGCGATGATTATGATTTTTATATTGATGCGATTTTCGGAATAGGTCTATCCAAAAATCCCGAAGGTTTTGCAGCTATGGCGATAGAGGAAATGAATTCCTGCAACGGTGTTAAAATCGCCATTGATGTTCCTTCAGGCGTTTTCTGTAACGGCGGCAGAGCAGAGGTTTGCTTTGCGGCGGATCTTACAATAAGTTTTATCGCAATGAAACTATGCTTCCTTTTGCCCATTTCTTCGGATATGTGCGGTCAGGTTCATATATGTGATTTAGATATTGATCCGTGCGAATTTTCATATCTCACTACTTATCCGCCCGAATATATTAAAAGAAGAAAAAACACTCATAAGGGGACCTACGGAACCGCGTTTATGATAACGGGGAGTTATGGAATGTGCGGCGCTTCAATTCTTGCGGCAAAAGCGGCAATCAGAAGCGGAGTAGGTATTGTAAAGGCGGTTGTTTGCGATAAAAACTATTCCGCGTTTACGCAAAGCGTTCCCGAGGCAGTTACTGTTCCTGTTGAAACCGATTCTTTCGGGTCACCAATAGTTTTCGATAAAACCTTGCTTTCAAATATATCTTCTTCAAATTCAATGCTTATCGGTTGCGGACTCGGCAGGTCTGAGCAGGCATTTTCACTTGTTAAAAGAGCGCTTTTATATAGTGATATTCCTACAGTTATTGATGCTGATGGTATAAATGCGGTTGCAACGGACATAAATATAATAAGAAATGTTAAAGCTCCCGTGATAATAACTCCGCATCCGGCGGAAATGGCACGACTTATGAATACAACAGTTTTCGAGATCGAAAGCAATCGCATTAGATATGCAAAGGAATTTGCGGTTGAAAATGGTCTTATTGTCGTCTTGAAAGGCGCAAATACTATTGTTGCTTCACCTGACGGAAAAGTTTATTTTAATGTTACGGGTAATCCCGGAATGGCAACAGCCGGAAGCGGTGATGTTCTTTCGGGCATTATCGCAACAAGACTTGCTTTCGGCGAAAATCCGCTTGAAGCGGCAATTCATGCGGTTTGGATTCATGGAACTGCCGGTGATCTGGCAGCCGAAAAGTATGGCGAAAACGCTATGTGCGCGGGGGATATCATCGAGGGGCTTTGTCATATTTGAATTATATTTCGGAGTGATAAAACTTGAAAAAACGGCTTTTTTCTTTGTTCCTTTGTATTTGTTTTGTTATGTTGCTTTGCTCGTGCGGATCGAAAAAATCGGTAAAGCCCGTCCTTTCCTCCGTTTCGTTTCAAGCGGATATAGAATACTATAACGAAAAATACACCTGCGATGTTGTGCTTGACGGCGATTCGCAAATGAATGTTACCGTTGTATCTCCCGATGAACTGAAAGGAATGAAAATTTATTTTTCAAACGGGCAAATAACGGTTGAGTATAGGGGACTTACCTATAAACCTTCTGCCGGAAAATTGCCGCTTAATATGGCAATAAGTACGCTTTACGGCGTGGTGAACTCGGCAAAAAACGGTCAAAAAGCCGATAAACAGGACGGAAACTGTTTGCTAAAAGGCAAAATAGACGGAATTAGGTATGAATTATTAACCTCACCCTCCGGATTTCCGATTTCGCTTTCTTTACCCGATAAAGGGGCCACAGTATATTTCCGTAATGTAACGATGATAAATGATAAATAAAAAAGGCGGTGAAGATTTTTCTTCACCGCTGAATTTTATGTTTCCGGATCAAAAGCAGGCATAAGCTGTAACTTAAACAGGTTTGCTTTGTGCTTTTTATCAATTATTTCCTTTATTGTCTGATCTTCGATTTCACCGGTTCTTATATACTTATCAAGCATAGCATAAGTGAAACCTAAATTTTCTTCGTCTGTTTTGCCGCAAAGACCGTCGATCGGAACCTTGTTAACGAGAACGTCCGGCAAACCTAATACTCTGCCTATCTCCTTAACCTCTGTAACGGTAAGGTGGGCAAGGGGAGAAAAGTCGCCTGCGGCATCACCGTAACGCGTGGAATATCCAACATAGTCTTCCGAAAGATTGCAAGTGTTGGCAACTCTGCCGTTATGCGACTGAGCAACGGCGTAAAGAACGGTCATTCTGATCCTCGGCGGCATATTTGTCGTACTTTGAACAGATAATTCAAAGGGAAAAGCAGATTTAAGTCCTTCGGCAGCATCCTTGATGTTAACCGTATAGTTTTTTATTCCGAGATGATCAACAAGTAACTGCGCCATATCAATATCGTGTTGAACTCCGCAGGGCATAAGAACACCGATAACGCGGTCAATACCTAGCGCTTCAACGCAAAGAGCAGCGGTAACCGAACTGTCTTTTCCGCCTGAAATACCAACAACTGCGTTGCATCCTTTTCCGTTTTCTTCAAAAAACTTTTTTATCCATTCAACGCAATCATTTTTGATTTTTATAGCATCAAACATAAGTAAGTACCTCTTTTTCGTATCAAATATAAATGAATTTTATATAAGAAAGGCGATTTTGTCAAGAAAATAAGGCGTTTTTTCAAAAAAAAGATTGACAAAAGGAAATATCTGTGTTATCATCGCAAATAGTTTTTAGGAAGGGAGAGCCCAAAATGAAAAACTTCGGTATTAAAATGATGGCATTTATGATGTACATGTGCGGAATGCGTATGTGCATGTTTGGTTGCGCTCATTTTAATCGTAGGCTCTCGAATTTTGGTTGTTAAAATAAACTTAAATTGATTAACCGAGAGCAGTACGAAATTGCTTTCGGTTATTTTTATTTTAAGGTGGTTTAACAATGGATTATATAGCACTTCTTATAAAAGCTAATTACAGATCTGATCGAATGTGTTCTTGAAGGGGTTTCGATTACACTTTTGATAAAACAAATTTACATTTGAAAGGAAAAAACGATTATGAAAAAGAATATATCTCTTGCACTTATTTTAACTCTCGCAGTTCTCACTGCATTTTCTTTCGCAGGATGCGGAAAAGAAGCTACCGATAACGGCAGCGCATCAATTACCATTGCTGTTCCTAACGATACAACAAACGAAGCTCGTTCACTCATTCTTCTTGAAAAGCTCGGCTATATCAAACTTAAAGAAGATGCCGGCATAACCGCAACAATCAAAGATATTGCAGAAAACCCCTACAATATTAAGTTTAATGAAGTTGAAGCTGCTCAGCTCCCCAACATTCTTCCCGATGTTGACTTTGCTGTAATCAACTCAAACTATGCTATTGAAGCTAAACTTAACCCTGCAAAAGACGCGCTTTCTCTTGAAGGCTCATATTCCAATTACAGCAACATCCTTGCTGTAAAAGAAGGCAACGAAAATAATGATCTTATTAAGGCACTTGTTGCTGCTCTTGAATCCAAGAAGGTTGCAGATTTCATTACCGAGAAATATTCCGGTTCTGTTGTTTCCGTTGTAGAAAACCCCACCGACGGTTTTGACGCTTCTCTTGATTATGCGGCACTTGAAGGCAAAAAGGTTACTGTTGCCGCTTCTCCCACACCTCATGCTGAAATTCTTAAAGTAGTTAAGGAAATTCTTGCTGAAAAGAAAATTGAACTTGAAGTTAAGGAATTCACCGATTATGTTGTTCCCAACAATGTTGTTGAAGATGGCTCTATTGATGCTAACTATTTCCAGCACGTTCCTTATCTTGATGATTTCAATAAAGAAAATAACACTCACATTGTATCTGTTTCTGCAATCCATGTTGAGCCGATGGGCATCTATGGCGGCAAACAGAAGTCTCTTGATGCAATCAAGAAGTAATATATCTTAAAATATACGCCGGGGCTCGAAATAGGGCTTCGGCGTAATTGCGAGGCACATATTATATGATAGAAATACAACATCTTTCGAAAACCTTTGGCATAGATAATGGCAGTGTTGATGCGCTGAAAGACATCAATATAACTATTCCCGATGGCGATATTTTCGGTATAATCGGAATGAGCGGTGCCGGCAAAAGCACGCTTGTTCGCTGTATCAATATGCTTGAAAGACCGACCGAGGGAAAAGTTATTATTGATGGTGTGGATATAGGCGCACTTCCCGTAAAGAAACTTCGCGAACTCCGCCATGATATACCCATGATATTCCAGGGCTTTAACCTGCTTATGCAGCGCAACTGCCTTTCAAATATCTGCTTTCCGCTTGAACTTATGGGCGTTAAAAAAGCAGATGCAAAGAAAAAAGCGCAGGAGCTTTTAAGTCTTGTCGGTCTTGAGGATAAAGCAAAAGCATATCCGGCTCAGCTTTCGGGCGGTCAACAGCAAAGAATTGCCATTGCCCGCGCGCTTGCAACAAATCCGAAAGTGCTTTTATGTGACGAGGCAACAAGTGCACTTGACCCGAATACAACAAATTCTATCCTTGAACTTATCAGGGATATAAATGAAAAGCTGGGTATAACCGTTGTGGTTATAACTCATCAGATGAGCGTTGTTGAAAATGTTTGCAAGCATGTTGCAATTCTTGACGGCGGTCAGCTTGTTGAGCAGGGCGAGGTTACCGAAGTGTTTTCTCATCCAAAATCAAAGGCAGCAAGACAGCTTGTTTTCCCCGAAGGTGATGTTCAAAAAAATGTTGATACAAATGAGCGCATAATTCGCGTTGTATTTAACGGAGCTGATTCAACCAGTGAGCCGCTTATTGCCAAAATGGCTATCGAAAAGAAAATATGTGCAAATATCCTTTCCGCTTCGGCGCGAACCATAAACGGCAGGATTTACGGCTCAATGCTTTTAGGCATTGATGGCGGCGATGATCAAATCAATACCGCTATTGAATATCTTAAAACTTCAAGCGATGTTTTTGCAGAGGAGGTTAAAGCGGATGTTTAATGATCTTTTTTCAGAAGAATCTTTGAAAGAAGCTTGGGAAATTATTTCAACTGAATTTCCGCTTGCTTTCTGGGAAACATTTTATGTAACAATTCTAGCAACATTTTTTGCTATCGTTATCGGTCTTCCGCTTGGCGTTTTGCTTGTTGCAGGCGATAAAGACGGTGTTCTTCCGCTCCCGAAAGCACTTATGGGAACAATAAATGTTATTGTTAACCTGCTTCGTTCCGTCCCTTTCCTTATTCTTATGATAATGGTTTTCCCGCTAACAAGAGTAATCGTCGGAACAGCGGTAGGAACGGCGGCATCAATCGTTCCGCTTGTTATTGCGGCATTTCCTTTTGTTGCCCGTCTTGCCGAAAGCAGTTTGCGTGAGGTAAACCCAAACACCATTGAAATGGCACAAAGTATGGGCGCATCTCCTTTTAAGATTATTGTTAAGGTACTTATTCCCGAGAGCGTTCCGTCCCTTATTTCAAATGCAACAATTGCGATAACAACCATTCTCGGCTATTCCGCAATGAGCGGTATTATCGGTGGCGGCGGCCTTGGTAAAATCGCTATCAACTACGGTTATTACAGATATAAGTATCTTGTAATGTTCTTAGCTGTTATATTGCTTATCGTTCTTGTTCAGATTTTCCAAAGCATCGGAACAAGACTTGCCGTTCGTTCGGATAAAAGACTTAAGAAAAATTCATAAATACCGATTAACGAAAATCCCGACCTTTAAGGTCGGGATTTTTTCGCTTTATTGACATAATAGGCAAAATATGATAATATATGAACATAATAAAGGGAGTGATTTTTGTTGAATAGAATTATCACTATCGGTCGTGAGTTCGGCTCCGGCGGAAGAGAATTTGGCAGAAGACTTGCGGAAGAACTTAATATTGAATATTATGATAAAGAAATAATAAAAGAAGTGTTTAATCACACATCGCTTTCCGAAAATTATGTTCGCTCTATTTTGGGCGAGCGAAAACATCCGCTTTTTCCGATAACCGTCGGTCACAGTATATCCGGGGTAAGTGATTATGGTTTTAAGCAAATTCAATCTGTTTATAATGAGCAGAATAAAATAATAACTCAGCTTGCCGAAAAATCCGATTGTGTTATAATCGGTCGGTGCGCAGACTATATTTTAAGGGATCTGAAACCCTATCGTATTTTCGTTTATGCGGATATTGAAAGCCGTTTGAAGCGTTGTATGGAAAGAGAAAATCCCGATGAATCATATACTGAAAAACAAATGCTTAAAAAAATTCAGCGCATTGATAAGGATAGGGGAAGATATTATTCTTTCTATACAGGTCAGCATTGGGGCGATAAGGGAAATTACGATTTGTGTGTAAATACAACGGATACAGTTATTAAAGATATTGTCCCCGTAATCGCAAAGATGTTTATGTAATAAAAAACAAACCCGTCTTAAAGGAAATAACACCTTTAAGATGGGTTGTATTTTTTTATGCCGAATAGCCTTTGATAAAATACCCAGCCGTTAGGATCAATGCTTTTATCAGCAATTGAAACCACATGACTTGATGTGTCACCGCTTGAGGGTATAAAACTGGATTCTTCACTCTTTGCGTTATCGGGTTCGTTTTAGATGTTGGAGCAGAAGATCAGCTTTTTCAGAAGATGTTTTTTTGATCCGCAGCTGCAAAGGAAAAACACGGAAAAAATAAGAGATAAAAATCCTTCAAAAACGATTATTCCTCGTATATTATTTTGTTGGCGTTATAGTCGAATGTAAGTATCTTTCTGCTTTGCATATAAAGGCCGCGGTCAGCTCCAACGCGAACTATCTTAAATGTTTTTGTTGTTCTGTCAATGCTTACAAAATTAAAAAGATCCTCGCTTTTTCTGCCTATTATTCTTTCACAGTCACCCCAGCGAAGACCTCTTCCGACAAATGCACAACCGGCAACAAGAAAAATCTGATCCTCATAGCCCTCTTTATAGCAGATATAATCATTGTGGGTGTGGCCGCAAAGGTAACATATAAATTCACCGCCTGCTTCCTTGAATTCTTTAACGGCTTCAAGAAATCTGTTGTCGGTGTGGCCGCCGCAATCAGTGGTGTAATTTTTGATGGAGCAAAAATTGCTTTTAAGTTTTGTGAAATTTCTCGGCGGATCGTGAAGAGCTACAACAACGCCTAAATCTTTTTCTTTTGCCTCGTTTAACTTTGCCTTAAAGAAAGCCATTTCGGCATCGTTTTCTTCCCCTAAAAGATGGGTGTTAAGCGTGATAAGCATTATTTTATGCTCGGGATATATCTTTCTGTAATATGTTGTGCCTTTTGTATATTCAATATCGCCTTCCCAATATGGAACAAACGGCTCAATAAATGTTTCCGCAACAGTCTTTTGCGGAATGAATTTGCTCCAATCAAAAGGCTTCCATTGCGAACGGTCTTTAACTATCTCACGGTCATGTGTATCATGATTTCCTATGCAGGTAAGGATTTTTTCAGTTCCGCGAACCTCGTTCCAAAACTTTATGCCCGTTTGAAAACTTGAACGAACAAAGTCTCCGGTAAATATTGCATCTTCAAAAAGTCCTTTGTAACCTTTGTCCTTCATAAGCGCAACAATTCTTTTAAGATTGCGTTTTCCCTCGTGAATATCAGAAAAATGAAGCAGGGTTAAAATCGGCGGAAGTTCAAGATAAGCATTCGGGCCATTGATATTCCGTCTTCTTCTTGAAGCATATAAATTATCTTTAAGTTCGGGATTAAGTTTATCTATTTTTGATCGCATATCAGTTAATACCTTCTTTTATAAAAAACAGTTTAAGTATTTCGCTGAAAGGAATAATCAAAAGCGAAAGACCGATCGAAATAAGGAACTTAGAGGTTGAAAGAACGGTGAGTCCGAAAACTGATCCTATCGGTGTTACGCATAGGAACATCGAAACAAACAGAACGATAACCGTTGAGATAAGCATAAATCTGTTAGACTTGAAATCGGTTTTAAGTATTGTTTTTTCCGTTTTTATATTAAACAAGTGTAAAATCTGCGAAATGGAAATAACCGCAAAACTCATTGTATAAGCAGTTGTAATGTCTGTTGACTTGCCGATAATAAATGCCGCAAAGGCAATAAGAGTTAAGAAAATGCCGTTAAAAATAATGGAAAGGGAAGTATGGGTGTCAAATAACTTTCCGGCCATAGTAACCGGCTTTTTCTTCATAACGCTTTTTTCCGCATTATCGGTTGCAAGGGAAACAGCAGGTGCGCAATCGGTAAGCAGGTTTACAAGTAAAAGCAAAACTCCGGTAAGTGGAGTTACACCGAAAATGATAATTCCGAAAAGATAGAATAGTAATTCGGAAAGATTGCATGAAAGTAAGTAAACAATGGTTTTCTTAATGTTGGCAAAAAGTCCGCGGCTTTCTTTGATCGCGTCAATAAGTGCCTTAAAGTTGTTGCCTTCGATAACAATATCAGAATTGCCTTTTGCAACATCTGTACCTTTTTTGCCCATTGTGCATCCGATGTCTGCAAGACTTAAAGCATCCGAATCTTCAATGTTATCACCCGTTGCGGTAACAATGCAGCCCTTTGATTGCCAAATTGAAATAATGCGCTGCTTGTGTTCGGGCGTGATGCGGGCAAAAACCGAAATGTTTTCGATGGATTTTGAAAGTTCTTCATCACTCATTTCATCAAGCTCAGCACCGGAAATACAAACTTCTCCGTTTTTAAGAATACCTATCTGCTTTGCAATGGAAGAAGCCGTTGTCATGCTGTCTCCCGTCACCATAACCGTTTTTATACCTGCGTCGCCGCAAATCTTAATTCCTTCAACGGCACCGGAACGCGGCGGATCTTTAAGACCTAAAAGGCCGACAAAGGTAAGATTGTTTTCAATTTCTTCCGCTTGCGGATGTGCCGGTGCTTCATCAAGCTGTTTTAAGGCAATGCAAAGCACGCGCAATCCGCGGTTTGCCATTTCTTTCGCAATGGCGATTGTTTTCTCTGTATCAATGCCGCCGCATCTGCCGATAACATATTCCGGCGCACCCTTAGTAATTGCAACAGGTCTGCCGTTTATCATATTAACGGTGGTCATCGCTTTTCTTTTTGTGTCAAATGGAATGAGTGAAAGTCTCGGGTAAACAAATCCGAGATCTTCTTTTGATTGTTTGCCAAAATCAAGACATGCTTTTTCTATTGCCGCCTCGGTGGAATCATCTGTAAGGGTGGAACAACAGGTGGCAAATTTAAGTATGGTAATTGTTTTGTTGTCGGGTTGTATTTCTTTCTTTAACTGAACTATATCGTTGCCGTCAAAAATTGAGTCAAGCTGCATAAGATCCTTTGTAAGAATACCGGTTTTGTCAGCACATATAACGTTTGTTTTGCCCAGGATTTCAAGTGCCTTTGTTTTCTTTATTACGGTATTCTTTTTGATCATTCTTTGAATACCGAGTGCCACAACTATCGTTGAAATTGCGGGCAGACTTTCGGGTATTGCCGCAACGCCCAAAGCAACGGCGTTAAGTAACATTTTAAGCGTCATAGAAGCAAACGGTTCGGAATTCAAGTGAATGTTTTTCAAAACACCGGTTACAAAAACAATAAGACAAACAACAAAAACGGCAATGTTTATCATATTGTCTGCCGTATCAAGTGTGTTGATAATCGGCAATTTTTCGCCGCCCTGTTCTTCGGTTATGCTCTCATTTTTGCCGATTTCGGTTGCCTTGCCGGTTTCAATAACAACGGCTTTTGCCGATCCCGAAACAACGCTGCAACCGGAGTAAACAATGTTAGCTCGTTTTACGATAGGTGTTATGTCTTCAAACTGTTCGTCGGCTCTTTTATCAACGGGAATACTTTCTCCCGAAATGCAATATTCATTACATCTTAAATTGTTAGTTGTGATAAGTCTTGCATCGGCGGTAACATAATCGCCCTGTTTAAGAATGATAATATCGCCCGGCACGATTTCATCAGAAGAAATCTGTTTTTCAATACCGTCACGCAAAACGGTTGAAATCGGTGTCATAACAGAGTTTAATTTCATAAGCGCTTTATCACTTCTAAAACGCAAAATAGCCGTAACAAGTGAATTAAAAATAATTATCGCGATCATTATAAGCGGTGTGAACGCTCCCTCTTGCTTATAAGCAAAACAGATAGCCATTGTTATCAAAGCAACTGCTGCTAAAATATAAACCCATTTGTTGTTAAGTTGGTTAAGAAAGCATCTTAAAAAACTTATGCTTTTCTCTTTTTTTATTATATTTTTGCCGTATTGTTCAAGCCTTTGGTCGGCAATTCCGCTGTGAAGTCCCTTATCGGGATCAACTGAAAATTCTTCAAGAACTTCTCTAACGGTCGAATTATGCCATATCATAAAATAACTCCTCCGGTTAATACATAGATAAGTTCATAATACCATTTTTTTAAGGCTTTGACAAATATACTATTTAATGGTATAATATGTGCTTTATTTCGCGAAATAAAAATATATAATAATCAGAAAAACGGGAATGCATATATTCAAAAAAATTGAATATTTTTTCATATAATTGCTTGAATTATTATATAAAATGATGTATAATAAAACGAATATATTGAAAGCAGGTGCGTTATGACACGCAGGGATGCAAGAGAAACAGCATTTATCCTTATTTTTGAAAAGGAGTTTAACGATTCCACACCGCAGGAAATAGCAGAACTTGCAAAGGAAGTTCGCGATATAAAAATCAACGCTTATGTTGAAGAGGTGTTCTTCGGCGTTTTTGAAAAGCTTGAAGAAATTGATAAATTGATCTCTGATAACGCGGTTGGTTGGGATATTAAGCGAATCACCAAAACTTCACTTGCGGTGCTTCGTCTTGCCATTTATGAAATGCTTTTTGTTGACTCGGTTCCGGTTTCTGTTTCCATAAATGAAGCGGTTGAAATTATCAAAAAGTATGCCGGCAAAGAGGATAGCGCTTTTGTCAACGGTATTTTATCCACCGTTGCAAAAACATTGGAACAATGAATGAAAAGTCGGCTATAACCGTAGGACAACTCAATACTTATGTTAAGTCGCTTTTAGAAGGCGATGTGCATTTGGCTTATGTTACGGTTATCGGTGAAATATCAAATTTCAAAAATCACTATCAAAGCGGACATTGGTACTTTACATTAAAGGACGAAAATGCGTCCGTAAAGTGTGTTATGTTCAGGTCTTTTGCCTCGAAGGTTGCTTTTATTGCAAATGACGGCATAAAAGTTTTTGTCAGGGCGAAGGCAACGCTTTATGATAGGGAAGGCTCGTTTCAGCTTTATGTTGAAGAAATGCACGAAGCAGGCCTCGGCGATGCCGCATTGAGATTTAACCAAATAAAAGAAAAACTGCAAAAAGAAGGACTTTTTGATGAAGAAAATAAACGTCCGCTTTGCAGATTTCCTAAAAAAATTGCCGTTGTGACATCTGATACAGGTGCCGCGGTTCAAGATATTAAAAATATTCTCGGCAAAAGATTTCCGGTTTGTGAAATTATTATGTGTCCCGTTGCCGTTCAGGGTGACCAGGCGGCGGCTGAAATGATAAAAACGTTAGATCGGGTTTATTCTCTTGATGATATTGACACAGTTATTATCGGCAGGGGTGGCGGCTCGGCAGAAGACCTTTCGGCATTCAACGATGAAGCACTTGCGCGAAAGATTTATGAATCGCCGTTTCCGATAATAAGCGCCGTGGGTCACGAAATTGATTTTTCCATAAGTGATTTTGTGGCAGATGTAAGGGCTTCAACCCCTTCTCACGCGGCGGAGCTTGCCGTTCCGGATGCTTTTGAACTTTTCGCGTATATAAAAGAATTTCCGAAAAGATTTACAAATTTACTTGAAAACAAACTAAAAACAGCCGATCTTGAGCTTTCAAAAATCAAAGCGATGAATGTGTATAAAAATCCGCTTTCACTTGTTTTGCCAAGAGAGCAGGCGGTTGATACGCAGTCGTTTTCATTGCATACTAATTTTGAAAAATTGATAGGAAAAAAAGACGGTGACTTTAAGGCGGCAGTCGGCAGATTTGATACTTTAAGTCCGCTGAAAATTCTTTCAAGAGGATATGTGGCGGCAGATAAAAACGGAAAAACAATAAAAACCGTGAACGATCTTGAATCGGGCGACGGCTTAACGCTTACATTTTCTGACGGTAAGGCATTTTGCACCGTGAACGGAAAGGAAAAATACAATGGATAATCTTTCTTTTGAAGAGGCACTTTTTCGCCTTGAAGAAATTTCAAAAAAACTCGAAAGCGGCGAAACTCCGCTTGAAGAATCCATAAAGCTTTTTGAAGACGGAATAAAGCTTACCCGCGTTTGCGAGAAAAAGCTTTCTTCTGCCAAGCAGAAAATTATTTCGCTTGAACAGGCACAGGAGGAACAAAATGCTTGAAGAAAAACTTAAAATTTACAGAGAACAGATAAATAATCGCCTTAAAGAACTTCTTGCCGAGCAGGGAAACACCTATGATATTTTGAACGAATCGGCACATTATGCC
>JAZUJA010000099.1:0-2675 GCA_045642495.1 Acutalibacteraceae bacterium | reverse complement strand
GTTTAGCTCACCTGTTTTTTCACACTTTACGCGAACGCCAGTTAATTCTTCATCGCCTAAATAAGCATCAAGCACAGTGCCCAAAACAATTTCAATATTATCTTTGTTTTCTGCCTGCTCGGCAAGCTTTGCTTCGCCGGTTAAAAAATCAAGGTTTTGAATGATAATAACCTTTTTGCATTGTTCGCTCAAAAGAAGCGCTTCCTGCAAAGCGGAGTTTCCGCCGCCGACAACGGCAACGGTTTTATCGGCATAAAAAGCGCCGTCACAAACCGCGCAGAAAGAAATGCCGTTTCCGATAAATTCTTCCTCGCGTTCAAGACCCAAGCAGCGATGCTTAGCGCCGGTTGCGATGATAACGGCTTTTCCTTCAAACTCGCCATCATCGGTTACAACGGTTTTATATCCGTTTTCATTCCTGATTTCAAGAACGGTGAGCGATTCCATATCAGCGCCCTGATAAAGCACCTGATCAACGAGTTTTTCGGCAAATTCGTTGCCCGAAAGCTCGGTAAATCCCGGAATGTTTTCAACCTTCGGAGAATAGGTTATCTGACCGCCGAAGGTTTCTTTTTCAATTACTAAAACGCTTTTATTTGCTCTTTTTGCGTACAAGGCGGCGGTAAGCCCCGCAGGGCCACCGCCGATAATTATAATATCATACATATCTTAACAACCTAAATATTTCTTGATATTTGAAACGTTAACATGCTTAGATACCTCACCGTCTTTAATAACAACGAGAGTGGGGGCCTGCTTAACGCCATACTTTTCAACAAGATCGGGATGCTCATTAGCAAAGATCTTTTCGAACGCTACGCCTGCTTTTTCAAGTGTTGCCGCGGCAATTTTACAGTTGGGGCAAGTGGGAGTTGCGAAAAGATATGTTGCGTTAACAGCGCCTGCGTTTATAGCCTCTTCAGCCGGCTCTGCCTCACAGCATTTGCAGCCCTCATGAGTGAGCTTGGAGTTTGCAATATCATAAACCTTACGGTCTTTATATTCCTGCGCCTTACCGTCATTCCAGTTCTGAACAGGACGATAATAGCCGGTGATACGGCTGTAAACCTCGGTTGTTTCGCCACATTCGGGGCACTTATAGGTTTCGCCTGCGATATATCCGTGATTTTTACATACAGAATAGGTCGGGGACATTGTGTAATAAGGCAATTTATAGTTTTCGGCAATCTTGCGAACAAGGTTTGCGGCAGACTTCCAATCGGGGAGCTTTTCACCCAAGAAAGCGTGGAAAACAGTACCTGATGTATAGAGAGTCTGCAACTCGTCCTGAATATCAAGAGCGGTGAAAATATCCTCGGTAAAGCCAACGGGAAGATGTGAGGAGTTGGTGTAATAAGGAGTGCCGTCTTCGTTTGCTGTGATGATATCGGGATAATGCTTTTTATCATGCTTTGCAAGGCGGAAGGAGGTTGACTCGGCAGGAGTTGCCTCAAGGTTATAAAGGTCGCCGTACTGCTCCTGATAATCGGAGAGGCGCTCACGCATGTGGTTAAGAACCTCAACAGAGAAGTCCTGAGTTTCCTTATGAGTCATATCCTTACGGATCCACTTTGCGTTAAGGCCTGCTTCGTTCATACCAACAAGGCCGATAGTTGAGAAATGGTTATTAAATGTGCCGAGATATCTCTTTGTATAGGGATAAAGGCCGTTATCGAGAAGCTTTGTGATAACGGTTCTCTTTACCTTAAGAGAGCGAGCGGCAATATCCATCATGTGATCAAGGCGACGGAAGAAATCTTCCTTATCCTTGGCAAGATATGCGATACGGGGCATATTGATGGTTACAACGCCGACAGAACCGGTTGACTCGCCGCTGCCGAAGAAACCGCCGGATTTTTTGCGAAGTTCACGCAAATCAAGACGCAAACGGCAGCACATTGAACGAACATCGGAGGGTTCCATATCGCTGTTGATATAGTTTGAGAAATAAGGTGTACCGTATTTAGCGGTCATTTCAAAGAGAAGACGGTTGTTTTCTGTATCAGACCAATCGAAATCGCTTGTGATTGAATAGGTCGGAATAGGATATTGGAAGCCGCGACCGTTGGCATCGCCCTCGATCATGATTTCGATAAACGCTTTGTTTACCATATCCATTTCTTTTTTACAGTCTTTATACTTAAAGTCCATTTCCTTGCCGCCGACAATACAGTTAAGCTCTGCAAGGTCGTTAGGAACGGTCCAGTCAAGTGTTATATTGGTAAACGGAGACTGAGTGCCCCAGCGAGACGGAGTATTTACACCGTAAATGAAAGACTGGATGCACTGCTTAACCTCTTTATATGAAAGGTTATCAACCTTAACAAACGGTGCAAGATATGTATCAAAGGAGGAAAATGCCTGAGCACCTGCCCACTCATTCTGCATAATACCGAGGAAGTTTACCATCTGATTACAAAGGGTTGAAAGGTGGGAAGCCGGAGAAGAAGTGATCTTGCCGGGAACGCCGCCCAAGCCCTCTTGAATGAGCTGTTTGAGTGACCAACCTGCGCAGTAACCAGTGAGCATTGAAAGGTCGTGAATATGGATATCTGCACGGCGGTGTGCCTTACCGATTTCCTCATCATAAACCTCGGAAAGCCAATAGTTTGCTGTAATAGCGCCGGAGTTTGAAAGAATAAGCCCGCCGACAGAATATGTAACGGTGGAGTTTT
>JAZUJA010000098.1:0-5538 GCA_045642495.1 Acutalibacteraceae bacterium | reverse complement strand
TTTTTCAAGGCCTTCGCCCTTTTCAAAGCGAACAAATGAAGCAATCTTAAAGGATTTGCCCATTTCCTTAGCAGCTTTTTCAACATACTTTCCAACGGAAAGTTCGCCATCCATAACGAACTGCTGATCAACAAGGCAGTTTTCCTTATAATACTTACTGATTTTGCCTTCAACAATTTTGCCGAGAACAGCATCGGGTTTATTAGCCATCTTAGGATCTTCCTTCATCTGAGCGATGAGAATTTCCTTTTCCTTATTAAGAACTTCAGCCGGAACAGAAGCTGCATCGAGATAAGAAGGATTCATAGCAGCAATCTGCATTGCAACATTTTTACCAACAGTGATGAAATCAGCGTTATCAGCATCAACGTCACCATCGAAGTTAACCATAACACCGATCTTACCGCCGGCATGGATATAAGTTACAACCTTGCCTTCAAAACGAGCAAAACGGCGAACCTTAATGTTTTCACGGATCTTGAGGAAAACTTCCTGAACCATTTCTTCAACTGTCTGACCGTTTTCGGTGCACTTGAGAAGTGCATCAACATCAGCAGGATTCTGCGCTGCAACAACCTTAGCGATTTTTTCAGCAAGAGCCTTGAAATCGTCAGTCTGAGCAACGAAGTCAGTTTCGGAGTTAACTTCAACAACAGCGCCTACGCCGTTTTCAACAACAGCAGCAACAACGCCTTCGGCAGCAATTCTGCTTGCCTTTTTAGCTTGGGAAGCAAGTCCCTTTTCTCTTAAAAAGTCAGTAGCGGCTTCCATATCGCCATTGCATTCGGTAAGTGCCTTTTTGCAATCCATCATGCCGCAGCCTGTTTTTTCTCTTAAAGCCTGAACATCTTTAGCTGTAAATGCCATAAGATTATTCCTCCATTATTATAATAAATTATTCAGCATCTTCTGCTTTTTTAGCAGCTTTTTTTGCAGGAGCCTTTTTTGCGGGCTTCTTTTCTTCTTCTACGGGAGCTGCAACTTCTTCAGCGGAAACTTCTTCTTCGTCTTCTTTTGCAGCAGCGCCGAATTCTTCACCCTGTCTGCCTTCGATAACAGCAGCAGCCATGGTTTCAGCAATAAGTTTAACGGCACGAATAGCATCATCGTTGCCGGGGATAACTGCATCAATTTCATCAGGATCGCAGTTAGTATCAACAATAGCAATGATCGGAATACCGAGTTTCTTTGCTTCGCTTACTGCAATTCTTTCCTTGCGGGGATCTACGATAAAGAGAGCGCCCGGAAGCTTTGTCATATTCTGGATACCGCCCATGAATTTTTCAAGCTTTTCGATTTCAAGGTTAAGACCAACAACTTCCTTCTTGGGAAGAAGATCAAAAGTACCGTCGTCACGCATAGCACGGAGCTGATTAAGACGAGCAATTCTTGTGCGGATGGTTGTGAAGTTTGTAAGCATACCGCCAAGCCAACGAGCGTTGACATAGGGCATACCGCAATGCTCTGCTTCTTCCTTAATGGAATCCTGCGCCTGCTTCTTTGTACCTACGAAAAGAACATCGCCGCCGTTTGCAGAAATTTCACGAACAAAAAGATATGCTTCGTTCAACTTCTTAACGGTTTTCTGAAGATCGATAATGTAGATACCGTTACGCTCTGTAAAAATATACTGAGCCATTTTGGGGTTCCAACGTCTTGTCTGATGTCCGAAATGAACACCTGCTTCAAGAAGCTGTTTCATTGATACAACTGCCATAATAAATTCCTCCTGAGGTTAATCCTCCATCCCGCATATCTCGGTTTTTGCTTTGTATCGAAGCAACACCTGACCGATAAAAAGCGGAATGTGTGTATTATTTGCCGCCTATTAAGGCAGCTTAAAGATTATATCACAACACTTTAGATAATGCAAGTGTTTTTTACATAAACATATTATCAATACATATTATATATCTGCTTTGCCTTCTCTTTGATCATATCTTTAAGCGAATTCGGTGACAAAACCTGGATATCCGGACCGTAATTCATAATAAAAGTTACAAGCGCATTACTTATTGCCGCCTTAGCGGAAAAGGTGAAATGCGTTTCGGATAAATCGCGGATAAAAATATCATTTCCGAATTTTTCATTTATTTGCTCAAGTATTTTTCTTGAACAGCGAAGTTTAATTTCGCTAAGTTCCCCACCGAACATTCCGAAAAGCTTTGCAGTATAATCCGAAACATTAAAGATATCCTTATATTCAGAGACCTCGCTGAAATGTCTAGCGCTCTCGGTTGTTATTTCAACATCCTTCATTCTATCAATTCTGAGATGCATAAGATTATCATATTTTTCGTAATTACAAATCAGATAATAGCAATCGTCCTGCCAGGTCATGGCATAAGGCGAAACCTTTCTGTGCTTATACTTTATTTTAACTTCCCTGTTATCTTCAAGAACTTTATTGCCGTAATTAAGCGTTATTTTAACGCCCGATTGAATTGCCTCGGAGATAATATCAATATTATAAAAGATATTTTCATTCTTGGTTTTAGAGCCCGAATTAAAATAAACGCCCTTTTCGGCACAACTGCGCTGATACTTACTTGAAATGCTATACAGTTTACCGGTTAATTCGCGTGTTTTTTTACTGCTTATAAACTTTGCGGTTTTAACAGCATCACAAAGCAGAAAAATTTCCGGCATTTCAAATTCCCTTGAAGCCAAAAAATATCCGGTTTTAGGAGTTCTTGTAATGATAATATCATATCCGAAATTCATAAGGCAATCAATATCATCATATATAGCCTTTCTTTCGGCAGTTATTCCGTAATCAACCAATATTTTGCAAATATCACTTGCAGAAAGCGGATGATTTTCATCGCTTAATTCACGAAGAATTTTAATGATATATAACAGTTTTACTTTTTGTCCGTGTCTTGCTGCCATAATAAAAGCCTTCTTTCAAATTCGGTTTTACCGTATAGAGAATTGATTGCATCGAGCATTGCAGAAGATGATATATTTTTCGGAAGTTCCAAAAACGAAGCAAGATTTTTTCGGATTGATGCACTGTTTTCCCTGCCGGACAAACCATATAAATAGAAATCCTGCTTTGTAACAATATCATCTCTTTTTATATAATCAAATGAAACATTACTTCTTGAAAAGGCGTTTTTGATTACTTCCTCGTTCATTCCTTCAACGCCTAAAAAACCTTCTTTAGAAGCAGTTGTCTTTCTTTTTTCTTTGCCTTTTATTTGCGGAATATAAACATTAACGATTTTTGAATCTCCGCATATCTTTTTGAGATAAGACCTTATCAGCTGACCTGCGTTGTCAGAATCAGTTAAGACAACTATACCGTTCTTTTTTGCCAAAGCACGAATATAATCACACTTATCTTTTTGGGAAAATATTCTGAATCCGTCTGTTTTAATTATCGGTGCATCAATAATATTTTCAAGCGTTATTTTATCGTATTTACCCTCAACGATAACCGGCATATTAAGACGGATCAAGACTTTTTCCTCCAAATGCCGTAATATAACAAAGCTTAACAGTCATCTCTTCAAGAACAGTTCTTGCATCGGCACCGTTCAACTTTAATTTATTATCGGTTTCAACTAAAATATCCATTGATTTTTTAACCGTATCAAAATCAAGGTTTGTCACCTTTTTTTTAAGGCGATCAAGAACAAAAGCTTTTTTACCGTAATTAAAATCGGAGCTAACCTGAGAAATTGGTTTTCCCTGTTTTGAAGCGGAATATACACGATAAATATCTGTATATCTTGAACAAACCCAAAAAAGAATAACATAAGGCTCAAAGTGCATATAAAACATACCGTCAAGCAGTTTTAGAGCACTTGTTGCGTTGCCCTCAACGACAACATCTACATAGTCATATACAGACGCATCAACCGTTTTTGTGCAAACCTTATCTACCGTTTCTTTTGAGACATCACCGGTTTTAACAAAGGCACAAATTTTATCAAGCTCACGCGACAAAACATTTATATCCTCGCCTACCGACTCAATAAGATATTTAGAAACGCTATCGGGCAATTTAACTCCGCGTTTTGCAGCGCCCTTTGAAAGCATGGAAGAAAGCGCCGCTTTTGAACGATGATTAAGTGAAACAGCCATTCCCCCGCCCTTTTCACAACGAGAAATTAGCGCAGCCTCATTTTTACCTTTTTCGGAAAATTGAACACCGTCAAACTTAAAAATAAGAACACAATCTTCAGATGGATCGCCGACAACGGCAAATAAATTATCCATATCATCTTTTGATGCCTTTGATATATCAAAATCATCAACAACAACACATTTTTTATCGGCCATCATCGGCATTTGATTGCATGCATTTACGATATTTTCGCAGTTTATATCGCCTTCAAAATGATGATAGTTAAAAGGATCATTTGGGGATATTGTTTTTTTAACAATTAGTGATGAATAATGATTAACAAGATAAGAATCATCGCCAAAGAGAAGATACACCGGCTTGATTTTTCCCTTTTGAATTTCTTTTCGCAAAATTTCTTCGCTAACCGGCATTTAATCTCCCCCTCCTGCTCTTTTTTATATATGGATAATAATATGAGAATAATGAAATTATAACAATAAGAACAATTACCAATATTGCTATTTTATTGCCGAGCTTTACAGATGAATACTTAAAATCGGCAAAGGTTTCGATACAAAGTCTGATATAATATGTGAAAGCGCCTGCTATTTTTTGAAGTAATCCAGCCAAAAATCCGCCAAAGAAAAATGAAGAAACCAAAGAAAGCACCGAAAAACAAATCGCGAATGATGAAGCATAAGTAATAAACATATTTGTTATCGGAGCAATTACGGAAACATAACCGAATGTATAAATAAGAATAGGCATTGTAAAAAGTGAAGCAAAAACGCTTATTAAAAACACATTTGCCAATCTGATAATCGCACCGCGAGGATCAAGATTAAATTTTCGTTTTAGAGCCTCACAGAAAAACGGTACCGGACATAATATCGCATAAGTTGAAACAACTGAAAGTTGAAAAGAAACACTGAATACAACAAAAGGATTTATTAAAATTAAAACAACAACAGCAAGAGCAAGTGAATTTTGCCGATCGCTTTGCCTTTCGACTATCGGAGCAAAAGCAGAAATAATAAACATAAGTCCTGCTCTTAAAATTGAAACCGAAAATCCGCATAAAGCCGCAATACCGAAAACGGCAAACAAAACTATAATAAATTTCAAATAACGATTAGCAGTAATCTTTTCAACAATCGAAAAGAAAAATCCCAATAAAATCGATAAGTGCAAGCCTGATACAACAATAATATGACTGGCACCTGCAGTTTTAATATCTGATTGAAGCTCCGAACTGATATATGATTTATCGCCGGTTGTCATAGCAACAACAAGACCTGCCGTATCTCCGTATAAATAAGATCTTTGAATTATTTTTATTTTTTCTCTGATTTTTCCTATACTTCTGTAAAACGAGTTATAAGAATCGGCTTTTTTATACGATTTGAGCATTGCACTTTTATGGATGCTATCAGCATAAAAATATTCTTTTATTGAATCGTTCT
>JAZUJA010000097.1:0-48297 GCA_045642495.1 Acutalibacteraceae bacterium | reverse complement strand
CGGGCGCCAGCACGTCTGCAACCTCAAAACAAAAATCTCCTCCAAAATTCATCCTTTTCAGGTCGTAGAGTTTAAGAAATTCGGATATTTCGTCAGACAAGGCAAAAACGCAGTGAATACTTTCCGTATTCACGAGTTTTTTAACACAGTATGACGGGAAATCCGTTTCCTTAAACCGGATTCGGATAATTCTCGTCAGGCTAAAGAAAGCGTCGGAAAAAAATACTGTTAATTAAGCGCAAAAAAGCGACAGGATTATAAAAATCCTGCCGCTTAATTTATTTTAAGATCAAGTGACTAAAGCTTATTTAATTTCGTTTAACAGTTTCAACTGTTCTTCACCGATCTGCTCGCCTGTGCCGGGAATGAACTTGGTATTAACCATTTCATAACTATCCTTGCAGGTGCCGCGTGCGGGAAGATAAGCATTTGCGCCGCATGAATAGCACTGAGTGAGGGTGCAGGCAAAGGGAGATTCTGCCTTAACGGTTCTGCCGATCTGATCATAAAGCTCGAAAGGAGCTGTAACAAGAGCAACATCGCCGAATGATACGGCGTTTACCTCAACATCAAAAGACTCCGGCAAGGTTGTGCGGTGACGGATGCTTGTTGCATGATAAGGACTGTTAAGACCGAGAGCCAAAGCATCGGCGATAACCTCTCTTGTATTGCCTTCTTTACCAAAGCGTTCAAGCAAAGGCTTACACATTTCAAGCATACTGTCGGTTGAATGGTCAACCGTAGCGGTGCAGATCTTCTTTGTGTATTTAAGCTCGTTCTTTTCAGCTTTTTTAAGATAAAGATCGTGAATTTCCTTTGCATAGTTTGCAAGGATTTTGCCGTATGCTCTATGGTCGTTATCGCAATCGTCATTTTCTCTGAACGGGTCGAAGTTAAGACCTAAAATGGCTTCTTCACGAATTCGAGTGTAGGGGTTGATATTTCCGCAGCAGCCCTGAACATAAACAACATTTGTGTTGGGGATCATTTCCTCAAGAATATCTCTTGTGGGGCCGGGGAAATCGGAAGACATAACAGTGCTGGCAACGCCGCTTGTTATAAGCGCGTGTGACTGGAAGTTTACAAACAAAATATCGTTTGCATTTTCTCTTCTGAGTTCAACCAACTGAATTTCGGGGTCTGCCTCAGACTCGTGACCTGTGTAGATATACTTATCCGGATTGAGAACATACTGGAAGCCAAAGTTATTGCCGGAATAATAAACGGGGCCATCCTGCGGATGATCTTTATACTCAATATCGGTCATCTTGTAGTGGCGAACGAAGTTAAGGCGTGTGCCTTTTTTGCCGACCTCACCCTTACCGTAATAAACCTCAGCCGGTTTCATATCGGCAATAGCACGAAGAGCCGCATCGGAAAGAACGGATTTAAGATATTCTTTATACTTTGCTATTGTTTCAAGCGGGCTGCCGGTATCGGGACCCGAATGAGTGTGAGTTCCGCTGATAAGAATGTTACCCTCGGGAAGTCCGGTAGCTTCGCTTACGGCTTCACGCCAAATTTTAAGGCAAGCATCGTTAATATTGATAAGGTCAACATTAAGAAGAACGATTTCCGCTTTTTCGCTGTTGCCGAGCGCAGTTGCAAGGCAATAAAGCGGATCAATTACCTGAGCCGCAAGACGAAGATGGGTTGAACCCCAACCGGAAAGCGGAATACCGCCCGTTTGCGGTGTCATATCAGATTTATGAAATCCTGCATATAAACTACTCATACATATTTCCTCCAAAATATATTCTTCCAAAAGTATAGCACCGATAATGTTAAAAATCAACACATCAGTGCCGCATTTTATTATAAAATATAATTAAAAATTGCTATAAAAAACACACCACAAAGGCGGTGTGTTTTTTTAAGATTATTTGCTGAAAACTCTTTTGTTTTCGTTTATTCTTGCAACCTTTGCGGGATTGCCGTAAACAACGGCGTTATCGGGAACATCCTTTGTTACAACCGAACCCATACCGATAACGGCATTCTCGCCGATTTTAAGTCCGTTTCTGATGCAGGAATGAGGGCCGACATAGGTATTTCTGCCGATAGTTGTATCGCCGCCGACAAATGCGAAGGAGGATAAAACAACATTATCTTCAAGAACAACATTATGGCCTATCGCAACAAGGCTCTGGATAAGAACATTGTTTCCAACCTTACCTGCGGGCGGGAAATTGTTATAAAGCTTAACAACAATACCCTCGCCAATCTCGGTTGATTCGGGGATCAATGCTTCGGGATTTATAAGATTAGTGATTTTGCAGTTATTATCTTTAAGCTTCTTAAAAATAATATCCTTAATTTCCGGTTCGCCTATACCCAAAATGAATTCAAGATTTTCTTTTCCGAATTCATCTATTGCATCATCAAACGGCAAAACCCTTTTGCCTTCAAGGAGAGTTCCTTTTTTGGACTCATCATCGTCAACAAAAATGCAATCTTCATACTTTTTTTGACCTGAGATTCGCTCGATTTTTTTAGAATAAACAAAATGCTCCCGTCCAAGTCCGCTTGCGCCGTAAATTGCCAAAATCATATTTTTTTCTCCTTTTCCCCAAAGAAATATTAATTATGTTTATATTATAAAATAATCGGGCGAAAAGGTCAATTAAAATTTGAAATCAGCCTATAAAAGAAGTCATAACCGGCTCTTCCTTTTCGGGAAGACCGAAGGTTTTTTTGCCGAGATCAATACTCTTTATAAGAAATGCCATATTCCGAGCTAAAACACGCATGGTTTGCATACCCTCGGCGTCAAGCTTCGATTCGCCGGGTGTTCTGCCGTGAACGCTGTTCCAATATTTACTTGAAGCGACCGGCATACCGGAAATGGTGAAATACTTATTAAGTTCATCAAAGGTTGCCGAGCATCCGCCTCTGCGAGCGCATACAACGGAAGCGCCTACCTTCATTGTTTTATCAAACTTAGCGCTCATAAAAAGGCGGTCAAGCAGTGATACAAGACTGCCGTTTGCCGAAGCATAGTAAACGGGGCTTGCAACAACAAGACCGTCGGCATTCATAAACTTTTCGGCAATTTCATTTACCGCGTCATCAAAAACGCATTTGCCCTTTTGAGCGCATCCGCCGCATGCCGCACAGCCGCGAATATTCATATTTCCAACCGTTATGATTTCGCTTTCAATTCCGTCAGCCGCAAAGGTTTTCTGCATTTCCTCAAGGGCAAAATATGTGTTGCCGTTTTCGTGGGGGCTTCCGTTTAACATAATGACTTTCATATCATTTTTCCTTTCTTCACAAAAGAGTATCAAACATATCAAACTTATACATAATGGTATCTTTACTGTGGCTATCGCTTGAAAGAATAAGCTTTCCGCCGTTTTGCTTAATATATTTTATCATATCAAGATTAGGATATGGGGTTGACCTATACCCTCTTGAAATAGCGCCGGTATTTATTTCAAACGGTTTGCCTGTTTTAAGCAAACTATCCGCCGCCGATTTCCAAGCGGCAACATAGCGCGGATTTCTTTCATCAAAAAAGTCATCCTGCTCGATAAACTTTGAAATCAAATCAAAATGCCCGATAATATCGCATTTTGTTTTTTCATAAACATTTGCAACCTCGCCGAAATAGGACTCGGCAAGGGCATAAAAATCACCGCCGAAGCAATTTTCGGCAACCGATAAAAGTTTTTCGGGTGTATCGTCAACGGGATAATGAACACCGTTTACATAAACATAGTGAACAGAGCCGATAACATAATCATAATCATCGGTCGGCTCAACCGAAAAAGAGTCTTGCTCAACGCCCAAAAGCACCGTTATGGCAGACATATATTTTTCTTTAAGTCGATTTATTTCGGATTTATATTTTTCAATATCGGCTTTCTGCACACAATAGCTTTCATCAAAAGCAAGATAGGAATGATCGGAAATTCCGATTTCCTCCATTCCCATATTAACGGCGGATAAAATCATCTCCTCGGGTGTGTTTTTACCGTCGCTGAAATTTGTATGGGTATGATAATCATTAAATATCATCAGGTCATTTTCTCCTGCTTAACTTTTTTATCAATAACATGGCGTGAAGCAAGTTCTCTGTGAATATCGTCAAGGCTTATTCCCGCTTCGATCATAAGCACCATTACGTGATATGTAAGATCAGCGATTTCATAAATCGTTTCTTTTTTATCCTCTGCCTTTGCGGCTATGATAACCTCGGTGCTTTCCTCACCGATCTTTTTAAGGATTTTATCAAGACCTTTTTCAAAAAGATAGGTGGTGTATGACCCCTCTTTTTTCTCGGTTTTTCTGCCCGTTATAAGCTTATAAAGTGACTCTAAACTGAAAGGCTCGGCAATATCCTCGTTATCGAAAACGGGATTATGGAAGCAGGACACCTCACCCTTATGGCAAGCGGGACCATCGGGTTTAACCTCAACAAGCAGGGCATCGTTATCGCAATCGGCGGTTATACTTACAACATGCTGATAATTGCCGCTTGTTTCGCCTTTAAGCCAAAGTTCGTTTCTTGAACGGCTGAAAAAGCAGGTAAGCTTTTTTTCCATTGTTATTTTAAGGCTTTCCTTGTTCATATATGCAACAGTTAAAACCTTTTTGGTTTCATAATCGGTTACAACCGCCGGGATAAGACCTTTTTCATCAAATTTAAGTTCGTTTATGTTTATCATTTTCATTTCCTCACTATTCTGGCAGGAATGCCGTTATTTTGCATAAGATCTTTAAGTTCGCTTATTTTAACCTCGCCGAAATGGAATATTGAAGCGGCAAGCCCCGCATCAACCTTGGGAAGAGTTTTGAAAAGGGTTATAAAATCTTCCGCTTTTCCCGCACCGCCCGATGCGATAACGGGAACCGAAACGGCATCACAAACCGCCCGAAGCATCTCTAAATCAAAGCCCTGCTTAACGCCATCGGTATCAATGGAATTAACAACCACTTCCCCTGCGCCGTTTCCGACACAGCGCTTAATCCATTCGATTGCCTCAAGCCCCGTGTTCTCTCTGCCGCCCTTTGCGAACACACGAAAAACACCGTTGACGCGTTTTATGTCAACCGAAAGCACTACACATTGATCGCCGTAAAGCTTAGCCGCCTTTTCAACAAGTGAGGGGTCTTTTATGGCGCCCGAATTAACGCTGACCTTATCCGCTCCGCAATTAAGCACCCTTTCAAAATCGGCAACCGTGTTTATTCCGCCGCCTACCGTCATTGGAATAAAAACATTTTTTGCCGTTTCGCAAAGAATATCGGTAAAAATCTTTCTGCCGTCCGACGATGCGGTTATATCATAAAAAACAAGTTCGTCCGCACCGTTATCGCTGTAATATTTCGCAAGGTCTGTTGGGGATGAAATTTCGCGAAGTCCCGTGAAGTTAACCCCTTTTACAACCTTTCCGTCCCGCACATCAAGGCAGGGAATAATTCTTTTTGTTATCATTTTGCCACCTTTATTGCTTCTTCAAGTGAAATGGCGCCTGTATAGTATGCCTTGCCGATTATAGCGCCGTGAATATTCATAGAGCTTAGCGCCTTAACATCATCAATGGTCGATACGCCGCCCGACGCTATTATCTGCATTGAAAATCTGCTTGAAAGTTCTTTATATAACTCTCGGTTTGTGCCCTGCATCGCACCGTCCTTTGAAATATCGGTGCAGATAAGGGTTTTAACACCGGTTTTTTGCATTTTTTCGCAAAATTCAAAAGCATTGATGCCCGAATTTTCCGTCCAACCCTTAACGGCAACAAAACCGTCACGAATATCAATGCCAACCGCAATATGCTCGCCGAATTTTTTGACAGCGCTTTGAACAAAGCCTTCTTCGCTCACCGCCGCCGTGCCTAAAATAAGGCGATCGATACCTGCGTTTATATACTTTTCAATAACCGCCATATCGCGTATTCCGCCGCCGATTTCGCAAAAAAGGCCGCTTTCCGATTTTATGCGGCAAACAAGATCAAAGTTAGGCGTTGTGCCGAGCTTTGCACCCTGCAAATCAACAAGGTGGATATGCGTAGCTCCGCTTGCAACAAAATCTTTTGCAACGCTTACAGGGTCGGAGCTATACACCGTTTTTTTGTTATAGTCACCCTTATAAAGGCGAACCGCTTCGCCCTCATAAAGATCAATGGCGGGATAAATTATCATAATTCATCCTCCTTTATTTCACAAAATGCCTTTAATATTTTAAGGCCAACATCGCCGCTTTTTTCGGGATGAAATTGGCAGCCCATAACATTGCCGTTTGCAACGGCGGCGGTTATCGGTGCGCCGTATTCCGAAACGGCAATAGTATTATCGCCGCAGTTATCGGCAAAGAAAGAGTGAACAAAATAAACGCAGTCACCCTCGCTTAAATATTTGAAAAGCGGATGTTTTTCGCCGCAAAATTCAAGCGCGTTCCAACCCATGTGCGGAATTTTAAGATCTTTTGTTATCTTATCGGCAATGGGTCTTACAACGCCCGGAATCAACGATAATCCCTCATGCTCGCCGTATTCAAGACTTTTTTCAAAAAGCAGCTGCATTCCAAGACATATACCCATAATCGGTTTGCCGTTTGCCGCTTCGCTCAAAAGAACCTTATCGAGCTTAGAGTTTTTTAATTTCTTTATAGCATCGGCAAAAGCGCCAACACCCGGCAAAATTATCTTATCCGCCGATATTATTTCCTCGGGGTTTGAGCTTACAACCGCCTTTTCGCCTATCGCGGCAAAAGAACTTTTAAGCGAAAAAAGATTTCCGACGCCGTAATCAATAATTGCAACCATTATAAAACCCCTTTTGTTGAAGGAATTATGTTTGCAAATTCCTTATCGACCGCAACGGCATTGCGAATACTTCTGCCAACCGATTTGAATGTTCCCTCGATAATATGATGAGAATTTTTGCCCGAAAGCATACGGATATGCAAAGCGCAGGCGCAATTTCTTACAAAGCCGAGCCAAAATTCCTCAACAAGCTCGGTATCAAAATCGCCGACCTTTTCAGTGGGGATTTTAAGGTCAAATCCCAAAAACTCTCTGCCTGAAAAATCAACCGCCGATAAAATAAGCGTTTCATCCATCGGCAAAATATTACTGCCGTAACGGTTGATGCCTCGCTTATCGCCGAGTGCCTCGCTGAATGCCTTGCCGAGCGCAATTCCTATATCCTCGACCGAGTGATGATAGTCAACATAGGTATCGCCCTTGCAGGAAAGCGAAATATCAAACTTGCCGTGACCTGCAAAAAGCGTAAGCATGTGATCAAGAAAACCGCAACCCGAATTTATTTCTGCCTTGCCGCTTCCCTCGAGAGTGAGAGAAAGCGAAATATCGGTTTCGGCAGTTTTTCTGTTTATAACCGCATTTCTCATAATAATTCCTCCAAAGCAGAAATAAATGCCTGCATCTGCTCCATACTGCCGATAGTAATTCTGTTATAGTCTTTAAGCCTTTCGGTTTCAAAGTGGCGGATTAAAATGCCCTTTTCTTTGAGTGCAAGATAAAGCTCTTTTCCGCCGATTTTATCACTTTTGGCAAAGATAAAGTTTGCCTTTGAATCGGGAAATGTGAAGCCCAGGCGTTTAAGCTCGTTTGCCGTAAATTCACGGTTTTTGATAATCTGCGCACAGTTTTTCTCAAAATACTCACTGTCACTTAAAGCGCCGATACCTGCCGCCATGGTCATTCGGTTAACATTATATGGATTTGTTGAATATTTAATCGTATTAAGATCGTTTATGATGTTTTTGTTTGCAATTCCGAATCCCAAACGCGCACCTGCAAGGGAACGGGATTTTGAAAATGTTCCGCAAACCAAAAGGTTATCATATTTCTTTATAAGCGTTACGGCGCTTTCGCCGCCGAAATCAACATAAGCCTCATCAACAACAACGATATTATCGGGATTGTTTTTAACGATTTTCTCGATATCGCAAAGAGGAAGCAATATTCCCGTTGGGGCATTTGGATTTGCGATAAAAACGGTTTTGCCCGTATTAAAATAATCGTTTATATCAATCGTGAAATCCGCTTTAAGCGGTTTTGTTTCAAAAGGAACATTGTTAAGATTTGCGGCAACGGGATAAAATCCGTAGGTTATATCGGGAAAAAGCGCCGGAGTTTTATCATCGCAAAAAGCCATAAAGGCGAAGTTTAATATCTCATCCGAACCGTTGGTGAAAAGAATTTGATCTGATTCAACCCCTAACTTTTCCGCCGCGATTTTAACAAGAGCCGAACATTCGGGATCGGAATAAAGCTGAGTATCTCCTGCCGCCTGACGGGCAAGCCACTGCGCATAGGGCGAGGGCGGAAAGGGCGATTCATTTGTGTTAAGCTTGATATACTGCTGATCCTGCGGTTGTTCGCCGGGAGTATATGGAGTTAAATTTTTATATTTTTCGCTGAAAAAACGGCTCATTCTTCACCCTCCGTTCTGATAACCGCGCTTTTTGCATGAGCGTTTAAGCCCTCCTGCTGCGCAAAATATTCGATATCCTTTGCAACCTTTTTAAGCGCATCCTTTGTGTAATAAGTATATTGAGTTTTCTTGATAAAATCATCAACCGAAAGCGGACTTGAAAACTTTGCGCTTCCGCTTGTGGGCAATGTGTGGTTAGGCCCTGCAAAATAATCACCAAGCGCTTCTGGGCAGTTTCTTCCCATAAACACCGATCCTGCGTGACGGATGCCGTCAAGATAATCAAACGGATTATCAACGCAAAGCTCAAGATGTTCGGGTGCTATTTCATTCGCAATATCAATGGCTTTATTAAGCGAATCGGCAACAATTATTTTGCCGTTATTATCTATTGAAGCACGGGCTATTTCCTCACGGGGGAGCTGCGGAATTTGAATTTCAAGCTCATTGCTTACCGCCTTTGCAAAATCCATTGAATCGGTAACCAAAACGGCGCTTGCCATTTTATCGTGCTCTGCCTGGGATAAAAGATCCGCCGCTACGAATTTGGGATTAGACTTACCGTCGGCAACAACCAAAATCTCGCTCGGTCCTGCGATCATATCAATGGAAACCTTGCCGAAAACCTGCTTTTTCGCTTCGGCAACAAAGGCATTACCGGGACCGACTATCTTATCAACCTGCGGAATAGTTTCCGTTCCGTAAGCAAGGGCGGCTATTGCCTGAGCGCCGCCGACCTTATAAACCTTATCAACACCGGCAACATAAGCCGCCGCCAAAATAACGGGGTTTACCTTGCCGTCGGGACCGGGAGGAGTTGTTATAACAACCTGCTTGCAACCGGCGATTTTTGCCGGAATGGAGTCCATAAGAACAGTAGAGGGGTATGCCGCAGTGCCGCCCGGTACATAAAGACCTGCTCTGTCAACGGGAATTATCTTCTGCCCGATAACAATGCCCGGCTCATCGTTTATGATAAACGAATTGCGCTTTTGCTTTTCATGAAATTTGCGGATGTTTGCCGCAGCTCTTTCCAATATTTCAATAAAGCGCGGCTCAACCGAGTTATAGGCTTCTTTTATTTCTTCTTCACTTACAACAAGGCTTGAAAGCTCTGCTTTATCAAACTTTTTTGCATAACGGAAAAGCGCTTTATCGCCGTTTTTTCTAACATCCTCAATTATTTCCGCAACCGTTTCCTCAACGTTGACGCCGCTCTCTGTTCTTGCGAATATTTCTTCATTTGAAACTTCGTTAATATCTAAAATCTTAATCATTTTTATCACCCAAAAGTTTGCCGAAAGCATCGGTTACCTGTTTTATTCTTTTACTCTTAAATTGGAATGAGGACTTATTTGCGATAAGTCTTGCGCTTATGGGCGCCACGGTTTCAAGCACGCAAAGATCATTTTCTTTAAGCGTTGTTCCCGTTTCAACAATATCCACAATAACATGCGAAAGCCCTAAAATCGGAGCAATTTCAATAGAACCGTTAAGATGGATTATATCAATATCTCTGCCGCGAAGCTGATAATAATTTCTTGCTATATTTGAAAATTTTGTGGCAACGCGCAGAGTTTTTGATGTATCATCCTTAAAGTTTTCAGGGCCTGCAACCGCCATTCGACACTTGCCGATATCAAGATCGCAAAGCTCATAAACCTCAGGCTCATATTCAAGCAAAATATCCTTGCCCGCAACACCGATATCAGCCGCGCCGCGTTCAACATAAATCGCAACATCGCTGGGCTTAACCCAGAAATAACGAACACCCTTTTCACGGTTTTCAAAAATAAGTTTTCTGTTTGGCTCTTTAATTGAAGGGCACTCAAAACCTGCCTTTTCAAACATATCGTAAACCTTTTCGCCGAGGCGACCTTTGGGAAGAGCAACATTGATAAACGAATTATCAAATTCATCGTCCCCCGTGTTTACCGCCTGTTCAAGAGCATCGGTATAAACCGCAAAACCGATTGCCTTTTGCGCTCTTTTCATCTTTCGCATAAGGTTATCATACTGTCCGCCCGATATTGCCGCATCGGGAACGCCCTTTATAAATCCCTTGAAAACAATGCCGTTATAGTAGTTAACATCGTTTATAACCGAAAAGTCAACAAGCATCATATCAGCGCTTTCGATTGATGAAAGCTTTTCTATAATACCCGCGAATGTTTTAAGCGCAGCATTTTCGGGCATCTCTTTGCAAAGTGATAATAGCATGGGCAAAACATCCGTTATTTTTCCGTGTGCAGATAAAAGTTTTTTGATTTTTTCAGCACTTTCGGCACTGCAAACGGCATCAACGGTGTGATAATTCTTTTCGCCGATTGCCGAAAGGAGAACATCAATATCCAAAACATTTTCGGAGATCATCGATTTTATAACATCAAGATCGGAAATAACAAGAACGCCGTTATCTGCCATGAGTTTAAGACTTTGGGCCGCAAGACTTAATACATCGCAAATCGCGTTATCGTCAACCGCGCCGAAAAGCTCAACTCCCGCCTGTCTGATCTCCTTAAAGTTGCCCGTTCCCTTTGAAATGCGGTAAACATTCTCATCATAAAAAACCTTTTGAACATCACCCGTATTTTCATCCATATTTTTGATTATGGAAAGCGTAACATCGGGCTTTAACGCCATAAGCTTGCCGCTTGTATCGGTAAAGGTTATAACATTATCGGAAACCAAAAAATCTTTATTTTTGGCATAAAGATCATATTCTTCAAACTTACTCATGTGATAAGGCGCAAACCCTTTTTCGGAATAAAGACCGCGAAGCGCCAGAATTATTTTTTCGCTTTCTTTAAGTATAAAATCATTAACCTGCATTTTCATTCTCCGTTTCGTTAAGTTTCAAAAGCGCGGTTTTATATCCGCCCGAGCCGTATTCAAGGCAACGGTTAACGCGGCTTATCGTGGCGGTGCTCACCCCAACGCTTTCCGCGATTTCCTGATACCGATTTCCCTTGCTTAGCATTATCGCAGTATCAAGCCGCTGTGCCATATCCTTGATTTCTTTTATTGTGCAAATATCTTCAAAAAATGCCGAACATTCTTCAAGAGAACCAAGCGATAAAATTATGTTGAATAATCTTTTGGTTGAGTTGTTATCAAGATTTTTATTCATAATAAACCCTCTCGTTTTTTATTATGCTATCACTTTATCACACTAAATCAGCAAAGTCAACAGTTTTTTGCTTATTTTAAGCCGTTTTTGCGGTATTTTTAAGCCGGTTTAGGCATTTTTTGTCAAAAACAAAAAATCCCCCTAATAAAGGGGATTTTTTTACTCGTTGTTAAACAGCTCATGCGGGGTTATTTTTCTTATATTTCTTGTAAGAAACAGTGAAAACAAAAACATAAAGCTGCAAATTGCTAAAAATGCGATAAGCAAATAAATCAAGCTTGTTTCATCGCCTGCTCTAAACACACCAATATTATTTATCATAAACGAAAGCAGTTTTATCGCATTGTTTTTTGAAAGCAAAAGTCCCAAAGCGGAAGCCAGCATAAACGGAGGCATAATGCTTAACACGGTTTGAAGCATAATCTGCTTTGTTACAAATCCCAAAGATTTCATAATGCCGTGTTCTCTTCTTTTATTCAAAAGAATAATTGAAATGAGGATATAAAGCACAAACCCCGTTATGATCACGCTGACGGAAATAACAAAAACCGATGCGATTTGCAAAATGGAAGCATAAGACTTGGAAGCCGTTTCAAAACTTTTGCGGAAATTCTGCGAAAAAATAATATCGCACTCGGAAGCGATTTTTTTATTGAATTTTTCCGTGTCAACACCGTTTTTAAGAAAAATAAAATATCTTATTTTATTTAATTTTTCAATTTTTTCAAAACCGGTTCTTAAAATATATCCGTCATATCCCGAGTTTATCGCACCCTGAGTGAAACCGCAAACCTTAAACTCAGATTTTTCACCGTTTCTTGAAAAAGAAATCTTATCTCCGATAACAATGGAATTTTTATCGGCATAAGCGCCGTTGATCGCAATTTCATTATCTTTTTTCGGCAAATTTCCCTTGAAACAAACATTTGATTTATCTATTTGATCGAGCGAATCAAATATAAACAAATTCATCTTCATAAGATTTTCGGGCGCCACGGTTTTTGCGGTAAACATATAACTGTTTTCAACATCCGGATTGTCTTTAAGATTTTCATAAAGTGCTTTTTCCTGCGCATTGTTTACAAAAACAACACTTTCGGGCATAGGTCCGCAAATAAGCTTTAATATTTTTTCGGTGTTAACAACGGTGTTTTGATAAACACTGCATGAAAAACCGATAAGGAAAGAAATAGCGGTTATCGTAAACAAAATAACTATGTTTTGAATTTTACCCGAAACGGACGCTTTAAGAGCAATCGATGTGTTTAATCCTAATTTTGATCTGTCAACAGAGAAAATACCGGGGCATTTTGCTTGTTTGCCCTTTATTTCTCTTATGGCATTTATCGGCGCAATCTTTTTGATTTTTGCCGAAGAAAAATAGGTTGAAACAACTGCGCATAAAAGGCATATCAAAATTGAAATTACGGCAGGAACAACAAGAAAACGGACCTTATAAGGTAATCCGACCTGACCTTCAAACAATCTATTGATCGAAGGCAAAATTCCGTAGGACAATGCCGTTCCGATAACAGAAGAAACAAAAGCAACTGTACCGTACTCAATAACAAGCGGAAAAATAAGACCGTTTGAAGTAAATCCCGCCGCCTTAAGCGTACCGAGCGCTCGGATATTATTATTGATATAGTTTGAAATAGTTATTGAAATAATAACAAGCAAAATAGCAATCAAAAGAAACGCAGCAGCGGTGATAATCGCCTTAAAAAGCGAAACGCTTATATATCGCGAGTTTGAATTTTTGATAAAAGTGGCTGATACTTCAAGCGAAACTGCCTCAACCTTTTCCGCTATCTTATTTGCGATTACCGATTCCGTTATCTGCGCCGCATTTGGATCTTTAAGCGAAATACATACCTTGTTTGAAGGTTGGCAAACGCTTTTCAAAGCGCTAAAATCATCATCCGGTAAAATAACGGAATAATCCATCGTGTTTGTTGTTCCGGTATTGACATTGCTGTAAAATCCCGCGATTTTATAGTTATATTTTTTACCGTTAAAGTCAAATTCAATATCATCGCCTGCTCGGTAGCCGCCTTCAAGTTTGAAAATCAAACTTAAATATATCCCACCGTTGTTTTTACTTTCAAGAATATCAAATTTGCCGATTTTTTTACTTGTTGCATCAGAATATCCGTAAAACGAAAAAAGTCCGCTTAATATTCCCTGCTTAAAATCTGTGTTTGCAACGCCGAAAACTATGTTATCCGTTTCAAAATCCTTTATTTCATTTATATCGGCTAATGCACGGTTTAAGTTATCGGTTTGATCGGTATATGCCGAATAGATCATACTCATATCTTCGCCCGCAAGGCGATCTTTTTCCCGGAAAAAATTTTCGCGGTAATCAACGATCAGAAAAAAAGAAATATTAAGCAAAACGGCTGCCAAAATGAAAAAAGCGGTTACGGTAACTAAGCTTTTTCTTGATTTTCTGATATTTGATGCGATAAACAGAGTTGTTTTATTTACCATCCCATATCCCTCAAAAAATTATTTAATTTTTCTTTTCTTTCTTCATCTTCACCCGTATATTCGCCGAGATTTAATTCATCTAAAATTTTACCGTCTTTAAGATAAAGAACACGGTTTCCGCGAAGCGCACTCTTCACATCATGGGTCACCATAATAATGCTTTGCCCCATTTTATTGAACTTTGTGAAAAGATCAAGCACCTCCGCACTTGTTTTGGAATTAAGAGCGCCGGTCGGCTCATCGGCAAAAAGAATATCGGGCGAGTTTATCAGCGCGCGAACAATGCCGACCCTTTGTGCCTTTCCGCCCGAGATCTGCGAGGGATATTTATTAAATGTGTGTTTTTCTATTCCGACAGCATTCAGCATTTCCTTTGCTTTTACAAGCAAAGATTTTTTATTTTCGCCGTTCAAAAGGCCGGATACCATAACATTTTCAAGAACGGTCATAGAGTCAACAAGGCATATTTGCTGAAAAACAAAGCCGCAGTGCTTTCTTCTGAAAAGTGCCATATTATCGCCCGAAAGTTTTGTTAAATCCGTATCTGCGCAATAAATATGACCGCTTGTTGCATTGTCCATACCCGAAAGAGAATACAACAGGGTGGATTTTCCCGAACCGCTGGATCCCATAATAACGGTGAAATCGCCTTTATAAATTGAAAGGTCTATATTTTTAAGAATTTTCTGAACTCCGCTTTCAAGATTGAATTCGCGGCACAGATTTTCAATTTTCATCAATTCTTCAGCCATACGCTTCTCCCAACTTTTCTAAATTTACATTTATTATTTCAACATCTAAATCATTTGCTTTGCTTTTTGCGCAAACGGCGCATTTATAACCGGTTATGATATCCTTTTGCCAAAAGGCAAACCCGCCGCCCGAAAAACAAATTTTATCGCAGGTAGGATAAACATAAAAACTGTCAAGCGGCGTTGTAATGCCCGATCCCGTGGCTTTAAGATAACTTTCTTTAAGAGTCCATATATTAAAAAACATTGATGTTTTATCTAAACTGTTATCAGTGGCGGATATTTCCTCTTTTGCAAACTTTGAAACAACTTTTACCGCCGCTTCGTTTATCTTTTCGATATCACAGCCCACATCCGTTTTTGAAACCGCGCAGATAACCTTTTTTCCCGAATGGGCAATGTTAAACTTTATTATATCGTTTTTCAAAAAAGGTTTTCCGTTTTCGTTAAATGCTATTTCGCTATCGGGGTCTATCCCCTGCTTTTTAAGCGCAAAGCGCAATAAAACACCCGCACCCAGCGACAGCCGTTTATCCGCCGCCATGCGCAGTCGTTTGATTTTTTCCCGCCTTAAATACGGCATTTGATCAAAAAATCGGTTAAAAAGTGCCGTATCTTCAAGGAAAACGGTATCTATTATATATAAGAAAACTTTATCCATATAAAACATCCGCCTATCCATATATAATATACTATTTTAACTTAGGTTCTTCAAGTGATTTTTTTGCAGTTCGCTTGACAATATCCAATACAAGATTATAATAACTTAAAAACGGAGGAATAATTATGATTAAAGCAATAGTTTATAAATCAAACACAGGTCACACAAAACAGTATGCCGAAATGTTAGCCGAAAAAACAGGACTTCCGGTCTATGATATAAAAGCGGCTAAAAAATCGCTTCAAAAAGGCATCGAAATCATTTTTATGGGTTGGCTTAAAATCGGCAAGGTTATCGGCCTTAAAAGTGCCGCTTCACGCTATACCGTTAAAGCGGTTGCAGGCGTTGGTATGACGGCGAAAGAGCAATTTACGGATATATCCTCAAAAAATAAAATTCCGCAAAATGTTGCCGTTTTTTCACTTAACGGCGGATTTGAAATAGAAAAGCTTAAAGGCATAAACAAGCTGATGATGAAAACCATGAGCATCGCGCTGACAAAAGCACTCTCCACCAAGCATGATCTTACCGAAGATGAAAAAATGATGTTTGATCTGGTTTCAAAAGGCGGAAATAAGGTTGAGCCAAAAAATCTTGACGGCATTTTTGATTGGTACACCCGTCAGGCGTAAGTCACTCGATTGGTAAAAATACATAAAAAAATCACCCATTTCGCCATATAATCATTCGTTTTCATATCGAAAAATATAGATATATGTGTCGTTTTTGGTACTATTGCACAAAAATCCCCGAACCATTTCGAGGCTTTTTTGTTCTTTTATGAATTGAAAAGCCCCTAATTTTCAGTATAATAATTAAAAAATATATCGTTTTGGTAAACTTGTTGAAAGACAGGGACACAAAGTTATTGTGCCTAAGGGGATTCCTATGGTCGACTGACTGCACTTTTTCATTTTTATGAAATTGTTCTGCAATGAGGTCGGCTTTTTTTATGCCTAAAAGGAAAAATGCTTAAAAACATACTTGATTATTTTGATGAAACCGTTAAAAAATATCCCGATAAAATCGGATTTAGTGACGAAAAGCGGGAAGCAACATTCAAAGAAATGCAAACCAATGCGAAAGCTATCGGCTCTTATCTTCTGCCTGAAGGCTCAAAACGCCCGGTTGCAATTTTGATTGATAAATCCTGCGACTGTGCGGCGGCGATGCTCGGCGCACTTTATGCCGGAGATTTTTATGTTGTTTTGGACGTTCATTCCCCTGTTTCTCGCTTAAATTCTATTTTGGAAACACTTAAAAATCCGCTTGTTCTTTATAGACAAGAAACGGCTGATACATTAAATCAAATTTCAGCAAAAATAACGCCGATTTTATATGAGGACGCCGTTTTAGCTCAAGCGGATGAAAACGCGCTCTGTTATATTCGCGAAAACATTATTGATATGGACACGGCATATATCCTTTTCACAAGCGGTTCAACCGGTGTTCCCAAGGGCACGGTTATCAGTCACCGAGCACTCATTTCTTACATAAACTGGGTAACAGAAGAATTCGGCTTTGATGAAAACACGGTTTTCGGCTCGCAAACTCCGCTTTATTTCAGCATGAGCGTGACAGATTTTTATTCAAGTATTAAATGCGGCTGTGAATATGTTATCATCCCGAAACAGCATTTTTCTTTCCCGATAAACCTTGTCGATTTTTTGAACGAGAAAAAAATCAACACTATATACTGGGTTCCAACCGCAATATCAATCCTTTCAAACTGGAAGGTTTTTGATGTTTTGAAGCCTGAACATCTTAAAACCGTTCTTTTCGCGGGCGAGGTTATGCCGACAAAACAGTTGAATTATTGGATAAACACTTTACCCGAAAATATAGAATACGCAAACCTTTTCGGCCCGACTGAAACCACGGATATATGCACATTTTACCGCGTTGACCGCAAATTCGGTGATACCGAAAGTTTGCCAATAGGCAAAAAATGCGATAACTGCGATGTTTTTATAATAAACGAAAACGGAGAGCAGGCAAAGCCCGGTGAAGAGGGTGAGCTTTATTGCAGAAGCACATTCCTTGCAAACGGATATTATGATAACCCGGAAAAAACTGCGGCGGCTTTCGTTCAAAACCCGCTTAACCCGCATTTCCCCGAAACCGTTTACAAAACGGGTGACCTTGTTAAAGAAAACGAACGCGGCGAAATAATTTATATTTCAAGAAAAGATTTTCAAATAAAGCGCAGCGGTTACCGCATTGAGCTCGGCGAAATAGAGGCGGCGGCAAACGGCGTTGAAAAGGTTAAAAACTGCGCCTGCGTTTATAACGGAAAGACAGAAACCCTTGCCCTGTTTTACGAGGGTGGTCCTAAGGACACAGCGGTTTTGCTTGACGCCGTTAAATCCGCCGTTCCTTACTATATGATACCCGATCGTTTTGAGCGCATAAAGCAAATGCCGCTTAACGCAAACGGAAAAATAGACAGAAAAGCACTAATATTGCTTTTAGATAATAAAACGGAGTGAAAAAAATATGGAAAAACTTTTGGAAATTTTAAGCGAAATCAAACCCGATGTTGACTTTGAAAACGAAACCGACCTTATTTCAAACGGTATCATAACATCGCTCGATATGGTCAGAATAGTTAACGATATAACCGATGAATATGATATTGATATTTCCGTAACCGACATAATCCCCGAAAACTTCCGCAACGCTGAAGCTATTATGGAAATGATAAAAAGACTTGAGGATGAATGATTAAATGAACATCTGGTCCTTGGCGGTTTTGATCACCATTTCCGTCCTTTTAATCGTATATTATAATGTGCCGAAAAAACACCGATGGATCGTTCTTCTTGCAGGGTCATTGGGCTTTTTTATCTGGAACTGCAAAACGGCGGTTTTCCATTTGCTAACCGCAACGCTAACGGTTTATTTAAGCGCACTTTATATGGAAAAAACCGATGAGCTTTACGCAATAAAAAAGCGCGATCTTTCAAAAGAAGAACGAAAAAAGCTTAAAGCGGAATACAAGCAAAAAAAAAGAAACGTTTTATGGGTTGCCTGTTTAACCGTTTTTATTTTTCTTATTGTTCTTAAATATTCCGGATTGTTTACAATAGCCATAAATCGTGAGCTTTCGTTTTTTGGCATTAAAACACAGCTGCCGTTTTTGAAGTTTGTTTTGCCGCTTGGTATTTCATATTACACGCTTATGGCGGTAAGCTATATAACGGATGTTTATCGCGGCGTAATAGTTCCTGAAAAAAATCCGCTTCGTCTGCTTTTATTCCTTTGCTATTTCCCGCATATAACCGAGGGCCCTTTTGATACATATTCAGAGTTGGCGCCTCAGTTTAATAACACCGAGCCGTTTTCTTATGATAACTTTATGAATTCCGTTTGCCTTATGCTGACGGGACTTATAAAAAAACTTGTTATTGCCGATCGCCTTTCGTTTATTTCAAACGAAATGTTCTCAAACAGCGGCAATTATGAAGGGCTTTCAACATTTATCGGTATGGCGGCATATATGTTTAGTCTTTATATGGACTTTTCGGGTGTTATCGATATGTTCCGCGCTATTTCGCAGATGTTCGGAATAAAGCTTGCCGAAAATTTCAACCGTCCGTTTTTCTCGCGTTCGGTTTTAAGCTTTTGGCGAAATTGGCACATCTCTTTCGGTGCTTGGATGAGAAATTATATTTTTTATCCTGTTTCGATTTCCGCCCCTGCCAAAAAGCTGACGAAAAAGCTCTATAAAAACCAAAAACCGAGCTTTTTATCAAACTTTTTCGCAACGACATTTCCAATGCTTTTTGTTTGGCTTTTTATGGGCATTTGGCATGGAGCCAGTTTCAAATATGTTGCATACGGACTGTACTTTTTTGTTGTAATAAGCATAGGTTCACTTCTCGAACCGATAATAAACAAGTTTTTTGTTAAAACATCCCTTAACAGAAAATCAAAGTTTTTCCGTGTTATAAACACATTAAGAACCGTTTTTTTGGTTTTGATAGGCATAACCCTTTTCCGAGCCGACACGTTTTCGCATTTCACCTCGATAATCGCTTCGCTGGCTCATTTCAATTTTAATGTTTCGGGCCTTTTTGCAAAATGTTCCGATCTTATCGTTTGGGATTATGTTATCGCCATATTGTTTTACCTTGCGTTTATTATTAAAGAAAGATTTGAAATCGCGGGAAAATATTTTGACAAATGGGTATGCGAAAAGGATTTTCGCCGATTTATTTTTATTTTGGCGGGATTTACCATCGTTATTCTGTTAGGCATTTACGGTTCGGGTTATACCGAGCAGATTTCGGTTTACGCAGATTTTTAAGGAGGCAATATGAAGAACAAATATCAAAAAAGAGCCGTTCGCATCATCGCCTTCCTTTTGATAATTACGCTCTTTATGTTCGGCGCGGATGTTATCGCCGTTCATCCCGATGATTTGGCGGATGTAACGCTTTATTCTTTTTATAACGAAAAGTCCAACTCACTCGATTATGTTGTTTTGGGCGCAAGTGCTTCACAGTGCGGAATTTATCCTGCAGTCGTTTATAAAAATTCGGGGCTTATGGGCAACGATCTTTGCATAAACGGCGGTGACGCAAAAATATATCTTTCAATGCTTAAAGAATTGCTTTCAAAACAAAAGAATGCGCTTATCATCGTTGATCTTGACGGATTTACGGAGTATGTTGAGCATGAGGATTATCCGGCATCTGAATTTTGGATCGACTCGATGCAAAGAGGCAAAAACTGGTTTGAAACGATAAACCGCGTTTCTCCCGATAACCGAATCGAGCATTATTTCCCCGTTCTTAAATATCATAAAAATCTTCTAAAAGGTTTTGATAATATAAAATATTCGGCTTTTCTGTTTTTAGATACGCATACTCTGCCTATGAAAGGTGCTTGGTATCTTGATTTTGACCGACTCTCTCCTTCGCAAATGAAAAAGCTCACCCCGCTTGGCAGTGCCGGAAAACAACCCGAAGCGCTTCACAAAAAGTCACATGAATATCTTTTGGAATTCATTGACTATTGCAAGCAAAACAATGTTAAAAATGTTGTTTTCTGCGATCCGCCGAAAGCATACTGCGATGCTCAAAGTATAAAAAAAGTGCTTTCAGCCGAAAATAAAAGTCATTATTGCAAACCAATCATAGAAAAAAGCGGTTATACTTATTTGAATTTTAATGACCTTGCAAATGACTATCAGTTTGAGAAAGCGGATTTTGCCGATAATATGCACCTAAATCAGTACGGTGCCGTTAAGTTATCGGGTTATTTATCAACATATCTTAAAAGCAATTTCACTTTCCGCGAACACGCTGAAAAAGATATTGAAGAATGGAATAAATCCTGCGAAGAAGCATATAAACAGTATAAACTTGATTTTTGAAAAAAAATTAAACGCTCCGCCGAGATGTTTCCCGGTGGAGCGTTTTTTTATCTCTATTAAACGCAGGCTTCTTTAATAATTTTCGTTGCTTTTTCCAAATCGTCCATTTTAATATTAAGGGCAGGAAGCAAACGTACACGGTCTTTTGCGGTTAAGCATAAAACACCGTTTTGAAGGCATTTTTTAACAACATCAGAAGCCGGTTTTTCGGTTTTAATGCCAAGCATAAGTCCCATTCCGCTAACCGATTCAATTCCCTTTGCGCCTTCAAACTGAGCTTTTAAGAATTCGCCTTTTTTTGCAACTTCTTCTATAAAGCTATCGTCAAGGCGTTCAACAATACTCAATGCGCCGGCACAGCTTACGGGATTGCCGCCGAATGTTGAGCCATGATCGCCGAAATCGAACACATCGGCAACTTTATTGCCAAGCATGGTAGCGCCGATAGGCAAACCGCCGCCAAGACCCTTTGCGGTGGAAACAATATCGGGAGTAAATCCGTAATGCATATATGAATAGAACTTACCTGTTCTGCCGTTTCCGGTTTGAACCTCGTCGATAATAACGATTATATCGCGGCTTTGCGCAAATTCAACAACCTGCTTCACAAAAGCGGGGTCCATAACATTAACGCCGCCTTCACCCTGGATACATTCCATCATAACCGCCGCAACCTTATTGGTTTTGCATATTTCGGCAAATTCGGAAAAATCCTTTGTATCGGTGCTGATGAATCCGGGAGTTAAGGGATTGAACAATTCATGATAATGCTCTTGACCGGTTGCGGCAAGGGTAGTTAATGTTCTGCCGTGAAAACTGTTTTTAAGCGAAACAACGGTTGAGTATTCATTTCCCTTTTTTGTGGCGGCATATTTTCTTGCCGCTTTAATCGCACACTCGTTTGCCTCTGCGCCGGAGTTAGAGAAGAAGACCTTTTTAAGCCCGGTTTTTTCGCAAAGTTTCTTTGCAAGAAGCGCGCAAGGCTCAGTATAATAAAGGTTTGAAACGTGTTGAAGCTTTGAAGCCTGAGCCATTACGGCCGAAAGCCACACATCATCGGCAATACCAAAAGATGTAACGCCGATGCCCGAGCCCATATCAATATATTTTTTTCCGTCTTCATCGGTTATAACCGAGCCCTTGCCCTCTTTTAAAACAACGGGAAAGCGGTTATAAGTTCCTGCAATAAATTCTTTATCAATTTCTTTAATATTCACTGTTTTTTCTCCGTAAACATAGTACCCGCACCCTCATCGGTGAGAAGTTCCATAAGAATGGAATGCGGAATTCGACCGTCCATAATAACAACATTGTTTACTCCCCTGTTTAGAGCTTCGATACAGCAATCAACCTTGGGGATCATACCATCTGAAATAACGCCTTCGCTGCAAAGTTTTTTCGCCTCATCAGCGGTGATTTCGGGAATTAATGATTTAGGATCGTTTTTATCGTGCAAAATTCCGCAAACATCGGTCATAAGAATAAGTCTTTCCGCCGAGAGCGCTCCCGCGATAAATGCCGCGGCGGTATCACCGTTAATGTTAAAGGTATTACCCGAAACATCACAACCCAAAGTGGAAATAACCGGAATGTATCCTTTTTCAAGAATATCGGTTATCGGAGCGTTGTTTACGTTATTAATTTCACCGACAAAGCCGAGCTTTTCATCCTTAAACGAGCATTCAATCAGTCCGCCGTCCTGTCCGGAAAGGCCGATTGCGTTTCCGCCCTTCATCTGCAAAAGGTTTACAAGGCTTTTATTAACCTTGCCTGCAAGCACCATTTGAACGATGTCCATAGTTTCCTTATCGGTTACACGAAGACCGTTTATAAACTGCGGCACTTTGCCGAGTTTTTTCATCATATCGCTGATTTCGGGTCCGCCGCCATGAACCAAAACAACCTTAACACCAATGGTCCACAAAAGAACAATATCTTCCATAACCTGCTGTTTTAACTGTTCATCGATCATGGCATTTCCGCCGTATTTTATAACAACGATTTTGCCGGAATAACGCTTTATGTAAGGAAGCGCCTGCATTAGCACCTGCGCGCGTTGAGCATTAGTAAAATCTTCCATAATCGGCTCCTTTCAGGTTCTGTAATCACCATTGATTTTAACATAATCGTATGTAAGATCACAACCCCAAGCGGTTGAAGAATATTCTCCTTCACCCAAGTTAACAAGGATTGTGATTTCTTTTTGAAGCAAAATTTCCTTTGCTTTTTCTTCGGAAAAGTCAACGCCCGAACCGTTTTTGCAAACAAGGATTTCGCCCTTATCACTTTTGAAGCTGACATCAATTTTATTAACATCAAGGTCTGCACCGCTATAACCGATAGCGCAAAGCACACGGCCCCAGTTTGCATCCGCGCCGAACATTGCCGCTTTCAAAAGGCTTGAACAAATAACGCTTTTTGCAACGGTTTTTGCGGTTTTAATATCATCGGCACCGCTAACAGAGCATTCAAGCAGCTTGCTTGCTCCCTCGCCGTCACCTGCTATCATGCGGCAAAGAGCCACCGTAACGGAATTAAGCGCCTTCATAAAGGTGGCGAAATCTTCACCCTCACAGGTTATTTCTTTGTTTCCTGCCATACCGTTTGCAAGAACTGTTACCATATCGTTTGTGGAGGTATCACCGTCAACGCTGATCATATTAAATGTGTTTGCTATATCACCCGAAAGGGCTTTTTGCAAAAGTTCGGGGCATATCGCAACATCGGTTGTGATGAAAACAAGCATGGTTGCCATATTGGGATGAATCATTCCGCTTCCCTTTGCAATTCCGCCTAAATGACATGTTTTGCCGTCAATTTCAAACTCAACCGCCGCCTGTTTTAAAACGGTGTCGGTTGTCATAATACCCTCAGCCGCAGCCGAAAAACCGTCTTTACTAAGGCCTTCCGCAAGGGCCGGAATACCCTCTTTTATAGGGGTTATATCAAGCGGCTGACCGATAACGCCGGTTGAAGCAACAACAATATCGTTTTCGCTGATTCCAAGCTTTTCAGCCGTGATGGCACTCATCTTTTCGGCAATTTCAATACCGTTTGCATTGCAGGTGTTTGCGTTGCCGCTGTTGCATATAATTGCCTGGGCGTAACCGTCGGCAATATGATTTTTGGTAACTGTAAGCGGAGCGCCTTTAACAAGGTTCGTTGTGTAAACCGCCGCCGCACTTGCTTTGCATTCGCTTAAAATAAGGGATAAATCCTTTTTTGTTTTGTTTTTTCTTATTCCGCAGTGAATACCGTTTGCCGTAAATCCTTTAGCGGCACAAACACCGCCTTCAATCTTTTTCATTGTTTATCCTCCAATCTCAAGTCCAAAGGTTTCTTCCAAACCGAGTAACAGATTCATATTTTGTATTGCGGCACCTGAAGCGCCTTTTCCGAGGTTATCATACCGTGAAACAAGGGATACGCGTTCATCATTTCCGAACACCGCGATTTGCATATCGTCACGACCGCTGAGCGCAGATGCCGAAAGAAATCCCTCTTCATCGGCATTCTCGATAAATTTCACAACACCGCTGTTATAATAATTTTTATAAACATCGCAAATATCTTTAATATTTCCGTTTATCTGATCGGTAAAAAGCTGAACACAAACAAGCATTCCCGAATAAAAATCACCGACTATGGGCGAGAAAAGCGGAAGCTTGTTTATTCCGCACATCTTCTGCATTTCGGGAAGATGCTTATGGCTTTGCGAAAGCCCGTAAACACGGGGAGCAGAATATAAAATCGGCCGATTTTCATCTTCATACTGCGCAATCATTTTCTTTCCGCCGCCGGAATATCCCGTAAGCGAATAGCATGAAAGCGGCAAATCGGCGCTTAAAACCGCATTTTCAACAAGCGGTGATATAAGTGAGATAAATCCGCTTGCGTGACAACCGGGGTTTGCAATGCGCTTTGAAGGGATTATCTTTTCCCTTTGACCGTGAAGTTCGGGGAAGCCGTAAACCCAACCTTCTTTTGTGCGGTGAGCGGTGGATGTATCAATAACCGCGGTATCGGCACTTGCCATTTCTGCCGCTTCGATCGCCGCCGCATCCGGAAGGCAAAGAAAAACAACATCAGCCTCGTTCATCTTCTCTTTTCGGGCGTCGGGGTCTTTTCGAAATTTTTCTTGAAGCTTAAGTATTTCAAGGTCTTTTCTCATTGATAAGCGATCCGCAATCCTTAGTCCGGTTGTGCCGGCACCGCCATCTATGAATACTTTTTTCATATACGCACCTTCAAAATGAATTTTTATTCTGTAATTTTAGCAAAATCGACCTTAAAAGTCAAGTGATAATTCATAAATATTCATTTTTGTTTGAATATTTACATATTTTTACCTGAAATATTCAAAAAATAGTGAATATATACAAAATATCCTTAAAATGCAAAAATCTTTTTTCATTTTCTTAAAAGCATTGAACAAAAAACCATAATATGATATAATTGAAAAAATAATTTTTAAGGGATATAAAGGAATAAAAATGTTTACAAACAGAAAAAGAGTGCTCACTCTTATGCTTATTGCCGTAATCTTGAATTTTGTGCTTTTTTCGGCAACTTATTTTTTGAGAATTCCGTTATGGCTTGACACCGTCGGAACAATATATATCTCCTGCATTTTAGGGTCGCCCGCAGGATTTATCGTTGCGATCATAAACAATCTTACACAGGCCATTTTCTTTTACGGCGATAAATCACTTTATTTTTATTTTATAAGTCTGCTTACCGCGCTTATAGCGGGCAAGGTTTTTGAAAAACTCAACTGCAAAACCTTTAAGAAATGGGCGGTTATGCTTTTATGGCTTTTACTTGTTCAAAACTGTTTTGCCGTTTTTATAACCCTTGTGGCAAACGGCGGTGTGCCTTCTGATTATTGGGGAAAATATCTTTATGAAAGTTTTATAAAATCCGGATTGTCAGATTTTTGCGCAACTTCCGCTTCGGTTATTTCAATAAAAATACCGGATGTTATTATAAGCGTAGTTATAGTTATGACGGCTATAAAACTCACCCCGCAAAAATTAAAAGATGACAAAGCAATTATTATTAAAAACGCTGAGGAAATAAAAAAATGAAAATAAATTTCAACCAAAACGCACAGTATGTATTTTATGAATCTGAAATAAAGCGCGCTCTCGACTGGCTTTATAAAATCCGCGATAACGAAAAGGCCGGTTGGGCATGGGTGCAGTTTATCAGTCCTAACGAGCAAAACACAGCCGAAGTTATATGCTCTTTTTCCGAAAATACCGAATGGTTAAAAAACAATCCTGATGCTATTCCCGCATTAACAGAGTCAATCAAATATTGGCTGCTTGATACATCTCACGCCCAAATTTCCATTGATTATATATGGGTGCTTAAAGCTTTACAGAGTGTTCGCGAATGCGAAATGCTTTCTGCCGATTTACCGCAGGAGGAAATAAACGCCGCGATAGATAACTGCATAGTATGGCTTCTTTCAAACTTTTTTAATTCCCCCGAAAAAGGATACGGCTTGGGCGATAACTCAGAAGAAATATCAAACGTTATAAGAACGGCTCTTGCGGTTAGCGCGCTGAATTACGAGGCGGCATACCTTGAAAAAAACGGTGATAATAAAAAATCCGCTGAGCTTAGAGAGGTTACCGAAAGGGCGATAAACTGGCTTCTTAAAATCCAGAACAGTGACGGCGGCTGGGGAAATCTTGCTTCAAAGCTTATAACGCAGGATTATCAAAAAACACACAGCTTTTCTTACAGCGATCTTAAATATCAATGCGATTCAAATGCCGCTTCAACGGGATATGTTATGTTGGCGCTTAATTCCGCCGAAAAGCAGCATTATTCATCGGAAATAAGACACGCCTTTGAATATCTTAAAAAAACTCAGTCGCAAAACGGCGGCTGGAATGTTTTCACCGAAATGGGTGTCAGAAACGGCGAGCGTTACACCTTCCGTCATTTCGGCACGGCATGGGCTTTGCAGGGTATTCTTAAAACCGAGTCGGGCGATTACCGCGATGAATGTGTTATTCACGGGTTTGAATATCTCTCCTGCCTTCAAGATGAAAATTACGGTGGTTTCAAAAGCTCGCCCGATGCCGATAACTATACCTGGGCCACCTGCAACGCGCTTTCAACAATAAACATTCTTAAAAGCGATCTTGCAAATGTTCACGCAAAGCATTTTTTAAGCGTTGTGTGGGATTGGTGGAACTTGAAGAAAAAGGAAGCGAACCACAGTTTCAAAATCGGCCGCACAACCTTTGCGTTCAACGGTGCCACGGCGCTTTTGTTCTGCATTGTTTTCTCGGCTATGATAACCCTTTTATTAACGGTCACATTAAGTGCTATTTCACCTCTGGTAACAAATGCCGGCGAAACAGCAAGAAAATTTGTTTATTCGGTTATAACCGTTCTTGCCGCGGTAATATTGGGTCTGCCCTGGATAGTTTATGTTAAAAACATATTCAAAAAAGATGATTCCGGCTGGATCGATTCTATCGGTTGGGTTTACGGAATTATAACCGGTTTTGTTCTGGTGCTTTATCAGTTTATAATCTGATTTGAAAGAGATTTTGCCATGAAAATTAAAATTTGCGGAATAAACACACAAAAAAATGCCGATATCGCCGTTTCCTGCGGCGCGGATGCGCTCGGGTTTCTTGTCGGCATCACTCATCTTGCCGAAGATAAAATAGCTATCGAGGATGCCAAGAAAATCATTTCGTCCATTGCCGGCAAGTGCAAAAGCGTAGCGGTGACGCACCTTACCGACACAAAATCCATTTTGGATCTATGCGATTATTTGTCACCCGATATTTTGCAGATACACGATTATATTCCGCCCGAACAGGTCAGCTTAATTAAATCGCAAATCCCCAAAATATCGGTTGTAAAAGCGGTTCACATAATAAACGGTGAGGGCGAAGATGCCGTTTTGAAGGCAAAAAGTTTTCAAAATGTTTGCGATGCCGTTTTGCTTGATTCAAGAACTGCCGATAGGCTTGGCGGAACGGGAATAACGCACGATTGGAACATAAGCCGCCGCATAGCAAGCGAGCTTGAAATTCCGGTTGTTCTTGCCGGCGGACTAAACAGCGAAAATGTTTATGATGCCGTTAAAACCGTAAGACCGTTTGCCGTTGATGTTAATTCGGGTGTTGAAACAAACGGCGATAAGGATGCGGAAAAAATATTAAAGTTTATCGAAAATGCAAAAAAAGCCGAGCTTAATTATCTGAAAGGAATATAAAATATGAAATGCTTAACCTTCGGAACGGTTAGAATGGATATTCACATTTTTTCGCCTTTAAGCGCAGTTAAAGGGAAAAAAGAGATCAAAACAGATAAAATGATTATAAATGCCGGCGGCAGCGTTTTTAACACCGCGCGTGTTTTAAGCGCAATGAAGCGTGATGTTGAGTTTTTTATGCCTTCAACAGATGCCGCATTTGAAGATTTTATAATGTCCGGCGCCGAAAAGCTCGGTCTTCCTTGCCATCAAATAAGGGAAGAAAACAGCACCGCCGCTTCCATCATTTTTCTTGACGATACAGGAGAGAAAAATATGGTGAGCTTTGACGGGGCGAGAAAAGACGGTGATATTCTTGATGAATTATCCGCTAATGCTGACGGCGCTTCCCTTTTCTATACCTCTTTTTATGAGATAACAAACGAAAATTATAAAAAAATAATCGAGATAGAAAATAAGAGCAAATGCGTTTTTCTTGACCTTTGTCCGCTTATATATGAAACGGATGCGGATATAGTAAATGCCGTGCTGTTAAAAACCGATATTTTAAGCGGCACAGCTGAAGAATTTCAAATTCTTTGCTCAAAGTTAAATGCCGAAAATCCGCAAGAATTGCTTAAACGCTATGGCTTTGATTTCGTTTTAATCAAAATGGGGGCTAATGGCGCAAAGCTTTTGAAAAAGGATGAAGAAATAACCGCAAAGCCCGAAAATCAGTTCCCTGCGACGGATACCACCGGTTGCGGCGATACCTTTAACGCCGCGGTTATAAGCGCATTTTGCGATAAAAAAAGTGACAGTGAAATGCTCCGATACGCGGTTGCCTGTGCCTCGGCGGTCGCGCAAAACGGTTTCGACCCGATGATTTTCAAATAAAACAGTAAAAAGCAACGCTGAAACGGTTGTTTCAGCGTTGCTTTTATTTTAATTCGTTTGAAATAATTTTCCCGAAAAGGTCTGCCATTTCCTCGGGTGTTTCCTTAAATTCGCGTTTTATCCATTCGGTAAGCATTCCGAAAATGCCGGTTGCGAGAAATCGATTTGTATAACATTCCTGTGTCTCGGCATCGTAAGGCGGCATAACTATTTCATAAAACGCTTTATAAATAACGGCATGAAGATTTGCTTCGCAAATAGTGCGCAAAATATCACGGTTTTCAAAATTAAATTTGAAAAAATCGGGTGCTGTATCTGCGGTATAGCTATGGCTTTGCTCAATTCCATGCTCATCCGCCCACCTGCTCCAAGCATAAACAAGCTTAAATGTCAGCGCCTCGTTTTTTGTTTTGAAATTTCGAAACCATGTTGAGCGGTTAACATTTGCCCCTATGCATATTTCGTTTATGGTTATTTTTGAATAATCCTTTTTGCGCATCAGCTTCAAAAGTGAATCTGCCATACACTCTTTAAGAAAAAGAGTTGTTGCTCTGTTTCTGCTCATAACTCCTCCGATATGCGACTATATCGCAGTTTTAGTTGCTTTTAATGTGAAAGTGTCTTGTAATTTCAAATCAAATAAAATATAATAAATGCAACAAATGTTGCAAATCAATACTTATGTTTATATTCTATCCAAAGTGAAAAATAATGTCAACAAAAGAAGGAATATATAATGAAAATTAAAATTTCAACCGATTCCACGGCAGATATTCCGAAAGAATTATGCGAAAAATTTAATATCAGCGTTCTTCCGCTTTCTGTTCGCCATAAAAATAATGAATATCTTGACAGCCAAACCATAACGCCCCAAGAAATTTATGATTTGCTTGAAAATTCGGATGAGCTTCCGGTTTCTGCGCAGGTTCCGATTCCGGTTTATACTGAGCTTTTTGAAAAAACACTAAACGAAGGATACACACACCTTATCCATATTTCGCTCAATTCCAAAGGATCGGGCACTTATCAGGCGGCATTACTTGCAAGAGATTTGTTTTTTGAAGAAAATCCCGATGCCAAAAGTAAACTTGATATAACGGTCATTGACTCAAAAACTTACAGCCTGGCATACGGCATAGCAGCCATACACGCCGCAAAAATGGCGCAAAACGGCGAAGATGCCGAAAAAATAATCGAGGTCATTAACGAATGGCTTTTGAACGCGCAGGTGCTTTTTTTGCCGCTTGATCTTAAATTTGTTAAAAAATCGGGCAGAATATCCGCCGCGGCGGCATTTGTCGGCGATGCTATGGGTCTTAAACCCATAATAACTTTTGTTGACGGAGAATCAAAAATAACCGAAAAGGTGCGCGGTGAAGCAAATGCAATAAACGCCCTGCTTCAAGCCTGCCTTAAAACAAGAAAACCCGGCACCGATTATGCTCTTGCTTTCGGAAATAATCCCGAAGCATTTGCAAAATTCAAAAATCTTTGCGAAAACTCATTTGATATACCACCCACCGCCGTTTATCCGATCGGTGGCATAATTGCAATGAACGCAGGCCCTAACATGATCGGAATTATCTTTCGCAAATAATAAGGAAAAATAATGAAAATAAAACTTATATCAGACAGCTCGGCAAACATCTGCCGAAACATAAAATATCCCATAACCTATGTTCCGCTTAAAATCATAACCGATTCGGCAGAATATACCGATAACATCGAGTTGAATGTTGACGGAATGTTGAGTGACCTTAGCGGTTATAAGGGAAAATCATCGACATCGTGTCCCTCGGTTGATGACTGGCTTCGTGCTTTTGATAATGCGGACATCGTTTTCGGAACGGCAATTTCCGGCAATATTTCAGGCAGTTACAACTGCGCTATGATTGCCGCGAATGAATATACCGAGCAAAATCCAACTGCCAAAGTTTTTATTATGGACACGCTCTCTGCCGGACCCGAGCTTGAATTATTGCTTGAAAAGTTTGAAGAACTTATAAATCAAAATCTTTCTTTTGAAGAAATAAGAAACTATATGATTGAATATTCATCGCATACGCATCTTTTGTTTTCGCTTTCTTCACTTGAAAATTTTGTAAGAAACGGGAGGGTTAATCCACTGATTGCAAAAGCCGTCGGAATTTTGGGACTTCGAGTAACCGGAAGAGCAAGCGACGAGGGTACACTTGAACCGCTGAATAAGTGCCGCGGCGAAGAAAAGGCGATAGCCACCGTTTATAAAGAAATGCTTGAAGCAGGTTATTGCGGCTCAAAGGTGCGCATCTCGCACACAAAGAACGAGGCCGCCGCGCAAAAGCTTAAAGATATGATAACCGAAAACTTCAAGGATGCCGATGTTTCAATAACCGAAAACCGTGCTCTGTGCAGTTTTTATGCCGAACCGGGCGGTTTTCTTGTTGCTTTTGAGGATAGATGAAAGGATGTTAAAAAATGAGTATCAAAGCAGTTTTATTCGATCTTGACGGAACACTTCTTCCGATGGATCAGGATCACTTTACAAGCAGTTATTTTAAGCACCTTTGCAAAAAACTTGCTCCCTACGGTTACGAGCCCGAAACTCTTGTAAAGTCCGTTTGGGCAGGCACTAAGGCAATGGCACTGAACGACGGAACAAAAACAAACGAGCAGGCATTTTGGGATCGCTTTGCCGAAATATACGGCGAAAAAGTTTTGGAGCATAAACCGCTTTTTGAAGAGTTTTACAGAGAAGATTTCAGAAAAGCAAAGGATTTTTGCGGATTTGATCCGCTTGCGGCAAAGGCTGTTAAAGCGGTAAAAGATGCAGGCTGCAAGGCAGTTCTTGCAACAAATCCGATTTTCCCCGAAACCGCAACCAAACTGCGCATAGACTGGGCAGGACTTGATGAAAATGATTTTGAGTTTTATACAGTTTATGAAACAAGCAAATTCTCTAAGCCAAATCCCGAATATTATCGCGGTATTATAAACCGCCTGGGTGTTTTGCCGCAGGAATGCCTTATGGTCGGAAACGATGTTGCCGAGGATATGGCGGCAAGTGAGCTTGGGATAAATGTTTTTCTTATAACCGCCTGTGTTATAAACAAAAACGGCGAAGACCTTTCAAAGTTCCCCGCCGGTGATTTCAATGATTTTATTACATATTTTAAGCAAAACAAGGATTAAGATACAAAAAAGTCCCGATTTGATCGGGACTTTTAACTTTACGATTATTTATCAGTTTTCTTTTTTTCCTGCAAGAAACTTATAAACAATAACAACTAATAAAGCCCAAACACGATATTTTTTTCAAAAATGCACTTAAATAAATAAAAAATAAATATATTTGCAAGAAAGTTCTTGCAAAATGAGAAAATGTTTGATATAATACTTATCGACTTAATAAAAGTCATTTATATTTCGGCATTTGCAGTAGTACTCAAGTGGTGAAGAGGCTCCCCTGCTAAGGGAGTAGGTCGGGCAACCGGCGCGAGAGTTCAAATCCCTCCTACTGCGCCATGAAATAAGGAGTAGTGTTTTATACGCTGCTCCTTATTTTATTTTGTTCTTTTTGGGAGGGATTTGAACAGGACGGTTTTGCTTTTGCAAAACAATTCGGGCGCGCAATGCACGCCCCTACAATTTTAATCAATAATAATTCCTCGATACTGTGTTTGTTCTCGTTTGTTTATTATTGCAAAAATAAAAAATGTATGATATAATGTTATCGCATAAAATTTAATATAATTATGTAAAAAAGGAGAATAAATATGGGACTTATTAAAGCAGGCATAGGCGCTCTCGGCGGAACACTTGCAGATCAATGGAAAGAATTTTTCTATTGTGAAGCTATCGACTCCGATATTCTTATGGTCAAGGGACAAAAGCGCATCGGTAACCGTTCTTCCAACACAAAGGGAAGCGACAACATTATTTCAAACGGATCGGGTATCGCCGTTGCAGACGGTCAGTGCATGATCATTGTTGAACAGGGAAAAGTTGTTGAGGTTTGTGCAGAACCCGGCGAATTTACATACGATTCTTCAACAGAGCCCAGCATTTTTGCCGGCTCATTCGGTCAGTCACTTAAAGATTCATTCAAGCTCATCGGTAAGCGTTTCACCTTCGGCGGCGACACCGCTAAGGATCAGCGCGTTTACTATTTCAACACAAAGGAGCTTATCGATAATAAGTTCGGCACACCGAATCCGATTCCTTTCCGTGTTGTTGATAACAATATTCACCTTGATATTGATGTTTCCGTTCGCGCTTCGGGTGTTTATTCTTATAAAATCACAGATCCTATTCTTTTCTATACAAATGTTTGCGGAAACGTTACGGAAAGCTATGAAAGAGAAACTCTTGATCCTCAGCTTAAAACCGAATTTATTTCCGCTTTGCAGCCGGCATTCGGCAAGCTTTCTGATTTAGGTCTTCGCCCCAGCCAGATAGTTCAACACAATACCGAGCTTGAAAATGCAATGAACGATATTCTTTCGGAAAAATGGAGCAAGCTTCGCGGCCTTAGCGTTGTATCGGTTGCCCTCGGCAGCGTAACGCTCCCCGAGGAAGATGCGGAAATGATCAAAAAGGCGCAGAACGATGCTATCCTTCGCGATCCTACAATGGCTGCTGCCCGTATTTCCGGCGCTACTGCCGATGCTATGCGTGATGCTGCAAAGAACGAGGCAGGCGCTTTCACCGGCTTTATGGGTATGGGAATGGCAAGCGGTGCAGGAAATGCCGCTAATGTTTCCAATCTTTACGCCATGGGTCAGCAAAACCAGCAGGCAGCTCCTGCCGCAAACGGTTGGAGATGCGAATGCGGAACAGAAAACACCGGCAAATTCTGCTCTAACTGCGGAAAACCGCAACCGGCACCCCAGGGTTCTTGGACCTGCTCTTGCGGAACCGTTAACACAGGAAACTTCTGCTCAAATTGCGGAAGCAAAAAACCGCAGGACGGTAAATGCCCTAAGTGCGGAGCGGCGGTTACTCCCGGTGCTAAATTCTGCAACGAATGCGGAGAAAAACTTTAATTCATAAATCAAGGCATAAAGAAAATCCCAAGCCGATGGCTTGGGATTTTTTTAATAAACAAAAAATTTATTACTTTCTTGATTCAAGAAAAGCAACAAGACCGAACATAGCGATTGTAACAGCAAGAGCAACTAAAAATGTTAACATATCAAAATCTCCTTAAAAGTTAAAGTATCAATTAAATTATGTGAATATTATATCAAAATGAAATATTAAAGTCAAGCAAATAGGAAACAAAAAAATGCAAGTTTTGTAAAATTTGTCTATTTCGGCGAATATTATCATTTGTTTTTTTACATTGTGAATAAATCGCCGCAAAACAATGAACTTAATCGCAAAACAGATACGGAGTTGACTGATAAACATAATAATTGAGCCAGTTGGAGTAAATAAGGCTTGCCGCGCTTCGCCAATTACAAATCGGCTGGGCTTTATCGTCATCATTCGGGAAATAATGCTTCGGGATTTTAATTGGTATGCCGGCTTCCTTGTCGCGACGGTATTCCTTATCGAGTGTATCGAGGTCATATTCGGGATGACCGGTAATAAAAATTTGCCTTCCCCCGTTTGCGGAAACGGCATATATCCCCGCTTCTTTGCTTTCAGCCAATATTTCAAGCTCGGGCCTTGCCTTTATCAAAGCACCGTCAATACTTGTATAGCGAGAGTGGGGTGCAAAGAAAACATCATCAAATCCCCTAAACAGTTCAGACTGTTTTTGAGTTACCTCATGCGCAAAAATTCCGCAAAGTTTTTCGGGAAGAAGCTTTTTATTGATACCGTAATGGTAATAGAGGCCTGCCTGCGCGCCCCAGCAAATATGAAATGTGCTGAAAACGTGGCTTTTGCTCCACTCCATAATCTGACAAAGCTCCTGCCAATAGTCCACTTCTTCAAAGGCCATTTGTTCAACCGGTGCACCGGTTATGATCATGCCGTCAAAGTTTTTATCCTCAATTTCTTTGAAAGACTTATAAAATGAGAGCATGTGCTCCTTTGATGTGTGCTTTGGAATTCTGCCGCTTACCGTAAGCAGTTCTACTTCAACCTGAAGCGGTGTGTTACCGAGAAGTCGGGCAAGTTGAGTTTCCGTGACAATTTTTGTCGGCATTAAATTTAAAATGAGAATTTTAAGCGGTCTTATATCCTGCGTGGTAGCACGAAATGCATCCATAACAAAGATGTTTTCATCATGCAAAGTTTTTGTTGCCGGCAAATCTTTCGGTATTTTGATTGGCATTATATATTCTTCCTTCCCAAATCCCTTATACTATAACTTAAAATCTTTAAATTCGAGATTTAACTGCACTTTGATTTTAACAAAGCGCTCGCTTTCAAGACGGCTTTTATAGTATTTGTTCAATATTCTACCACATACCAATAGCTAATGTCAAATAGAGTATTCATAATAATTAAATATTTAATCGGTCTTTTTTTGCAAAAAAATCGGCATCCGGGAAAACCGGATGCCTGAGTATTATCAATCAGCAAATAAAGGAGTTGAAAGATATCTATCGCCCGTGTCCGGAAGAAGGACAACAATGGTTTTACCTTCGTTTTCGGGGCGTTTTGCAAGCTCAATCGCGGCAAAGGTGGCGGCACCTGAGGAGATGCCAACTAAAACACCCTCGCTCTTTCCGATTTTTTTACCGGTTGCAAAAGCATCTTCGTTAGAAACGGGAATGATTTCATCATACACGCCTGTGTTAAGAACATCCGGAACAAATCCTGCACCGATACCCTGAATTTTGTGTGCTCCCGCAATGCCGGTTGAAAGAACGGCAGAAGTTGCAGGTTCAACGGCAACAACCTTGACGTTCGGGTTCTTGGATTTTAAGTATTCGCCTACGCCGGTTACCGTTCCGCCTGTGCCGACGCCGGCAACAAAAATATCAACCTCGCCATCAGTATCCTCATATATTTCGGGGCCGGTATGTTCGCGGTGAGCAGTCGGGTTTGCAGGATTTACAAACTGACCGGGGATAAAGCTGTTGGGGATTTCTTCGGCAAGCTCATTTGCTTTTTCAATAGCGCCCTTCATTCCCTTTGCACCTTCGGTGAGGACAATTTCCGCACCGTATGCTTTAATAAGCTGACGGCGCTCAACCGACATGGTTTCGGGCATTGTTAAGATAATGCGGTAGCCGCGTGCGGCAGCAACGGACGCAAGACCGATACCGGTGTTACCTGAGGTGGGCTCAATAATAACCGAGCCTTCTTTAAGTTTTCCGGCAGCTTCTGCTTCGTCGATCATTGCCTTTGCAATTCTGTCCTTAACAGAACCTGCGGGGTTGAAATATTCAAGCTTTGCAACAATTTTTGCTCTAAGACCTAATTCTTTTTCAATATGAGTAAACTCCAAAAGAGGAGTTTTTCCGATAAGCTGATCGGCTGTTGTATAAATTTTAGACATAACGGTTTTTCCTTTCATAATTCAAATGTTTAGAAGATGTTTTTTATCATTTTAAAAGACATTCTATGCCCAACATCGAAAATTCAATATTATTTTCATGGCAAGTACCTTACTTTATTGCTTCAAAGCCGCTTGCAAGATCGGCAATAATATCGTCGATATGCTCTGTACCTATTGAAAGGCGGATTGTTGTGGGCTTAATACCCGATTCAAGAAGTTCCTTTTCATCAAGCTGACTGTGGGTTGTTGATGCAGGGTGAATAACAAGTGATTTAACATCGGCAACATTTGCAAGAAGTGAGAAAAGCTTTAAGCTTTCGGTAAACTTCTTGGCATCTTCCGCCGTTCCTTTAATTTCAAACGTGAAGATTGAAGCCGCGCCGTTCGGGAAATACTCATCATAAAGTTCTTTTTCTCTGCCGGAAGCAAGTGAGGGGTGATTTACCTTTGCAACCTGCGGATGATTATTCAAATACTCAACAACTTTAAGTGCATTTTCAACATGGCGTTCAACGCGGAGTGAAAGGGTTTCAAGGCCCTGCAAAAGAAGGAATGAGTTGAACGGAGAAATGGTTGCACCCTGATCGCGCAAAAGTGTGGTGCGGATTTTGGTGATATAGGCAAGATTTCCGGCGACCTCTGAAAATACAACACCGTGATAAGAGGGGTTGGGTTTTGAAAGGCCGGGGAATTTTTCATTTTGCGCCCAATCAAACTTGCCGGCATCAACAATCACGCCGCCCATAACGGTTCCGTGACCTCCGATAAATTTTGTGGCAGAGTGAACAACAACGTCAACACCGTATTCAATAGGTCTTAAAAGATAGGGTGTTGCAAAAGTGCTGTCCACAATAAAGGGGATGCCGTGTTTGTGAGCAATATCAGCGATAGCTTTTAAATCAATAACATTAGAGTTCGGGTTGCCGAGTGTTTCGGCATACAAAAGCTTGGTGTTGGGCTGAATTGCCTTTTCAAAATTTGCAGGATCGGTGGGATCAACAAATGTTGTTGTGAGACCCTGCTCGGTTAAAGTGTTGGCAAAAAGGTTATGTGTGCCGCCGTAAAGGTTAACAGACGACACAATATGATCGCCTGCAACGGCAATGTTTTGAATGGCATAAGTGATTGCCGCAGAGCCTGATGCAACCGAAAGCGCACCTGCACCGCCTTCAAGCGCCGCAATTCGCTTTTCAAACACATCGGATGTGGGGTTCATAAGTCTTGTATAGATATTTCCGCCTTCTGTCAGCGCAAAACGGCCGGCAGCCTGAGCCGAATCCTTAAAAACATAAGATGTTGTGGCATAAATCGGAACCGCTCTCGCATCGGTTGCGGGATCCGGTGATTCCTGACCTGCGTGGATTTGTACTGTTTCAAATTTATAATTACTCATTTTAAAATTTCCTTTCATTTATGATTATTTAATTTTTTATACAATATTGCTAAAAACGGAAATTGGCTCTTCTTTCGTATATTTTTCAGGTTACGAAAGGATTATAGCATATAATGCCTACTTTGTCAATAGGTTTTATAAGAATTAAGGAAAAATTTTCTTAAATACTGTAATTTGCCCCGATTTTTTCCTCGTGTTTATCCAAAATATCCTGCAAAGAAATGCTGTCAAGATACTCATTTTCCATTTTCTGCAAGCCTTCCCATACGAAAAGGGTGGCACACTCTGAACATCTGGGGCACGTATTAACGCTTCCTTCAAGGCAGGAAACCGGTGCCAAGTTACCCTCGGTGGCACGAATAATCTCACCAACGGTATAATCCCTCGGGGGCTTAACCAATCGGTATCCGCCTGCAAATCCGCGTGAAGCATCAAGCAAAGAAGCGCGGTTTAAAATCGGGATAATTTGTTCAAGATATTTTTTTGATATATCTTGTCTTGCGGCGATATCTTTTAATGAGATATAACCTTCTCCTTGATGCTCGGCAAGGTCCACCATCATTCTAAGCGCATATCTTCCTCTTGTTGAAATCATATAAGCACTTCCTTTCTTTTACCCGATTATACTATAGGTTTAGTAGGAAATCAATTATTAATTTTTGCTTTATTAATTTTACAAAAAACAAGGGCCTACAGCGTGTATATAAAACACACGCAATAGACCCAAAAACTTTACAGGCGATAATTATTTATTTAAGGATAAAATGCTTTCGGCATATCTTACGGTTTCCATAGCATCTTTGGCATATTTATCCGCACCGATTTTATCCGCATATTCCTGCGTTAAAACGGCGCCGCCAACAACAACCTTGCACCAGGGGGCATCTTTTCGCAGCTGTTTTATTGTTTCCTCCATAGCGGGAACGGTCGTCGTCATAAGAGCGCTTAACCCGACAAGCGGAGCGTGAAGCTTAACAGCCGTATCGACAATCAAATCGCAGGAAACATCTCTGCCCAAATCAACAACATCAAAACCATAGTTTTCAAGCAACAGTTTAACGATATTTTTACCGATGTCGTGGATATCGCCGTGAACCGTTGCGATAATAATTTTGCCGCTTGAATTTTGGGCATTTGAGCTTTGAACGTTTGATTTGATAATCTCAAAAGCGCTTTTTGCCGATTCGGCACTCATTAAAAGCTGCGGCAAATACATCGTTTTGTTTTCAAAACCGATGCCCACCGTGTTGAGGGCGGGTATAATTTCGTTGTTTACTATTTCAAGGGGAGGAACGGTTTTTAAAAGCTCCGCCGTGAGCTCGGCAGATTTATCCTTAAACCCTTTGATGATTGCTTTTTGAAGTTCGGAGCCGTATTCCGTGTTGCTTTTTTCGGGATTTGCGGCAACATCGGACGTGGCTGCAACATTAAAATTACCTATATTTTCAATATAATCGGTGCAATTATCGTCAAGCCCTTTTAACGCCTTATATGAATAATAAGTTTTCATCATTTCATTTGAATAGGGATTCATTATTGCGGCCGACAATCCGTTTTGCAACGCCAAAGCAAAGAACACGCCGTTTATAATGTCACGGTTCGGCAGACCGAAAGAAACATTTGATACCCCGAGCGATGTATGGCAACCAAGCTCTTTCCTTATCCGTTTAAGTGATTCAAGCGTTGCCAATGCCGATTTATTATCGGCGCTTACGGTCATGGCAAGAGTGTCAAAAATAATATCCTTTTTGTCAATGCCGTATTCGTTTGCGGTTTTAAGTATTTTTTCGGCTATCTTAAATCTTTCATCTGCGGTGTCAGGAATACCGTTTTCATCAAGTGTCAGCGCAACAATAAGTCCGCCGTATTTTTTCGCCAGAGGAAAGACCGCTTCCATACTTTCTTTTTTGCCGTTAACGGAATTGATCATAGCTTTTCCGTTATAAAGGCGAAGTGCCGCTTCCATGGCGGAAATATCCGATGTATCGATTTGCAGCGGAAGGTTAATAACAGATTGCAATTCGCAAACGGCATTTTTAAGGAAAGTAACCTCATCAATATCGGGCAGGCCGACATTTACATCAAGAATGTGAACGCCCTTTTCCTGCTGGGCCACACCTTCCGAAAGAATATAATTAATATCATTCTCAATAAGGGCTTGTTTAAATCTTTTTTTACCGGTTGGATTAATTCGCTCACCGATCAAAACGGGCGAATTTGAAAACTCAACAGAATGAGTATATGAAGATACAACCGTTAAATTTTTCTTTTCAATTAAGCCGGGAGCGAGCTTTTCAATTCTTTCATTAACGGCTTTTATATATTCAGGTGTTGTTCCGCAACAACCGCCGACAACGCGAACGCATTTTTTTACAAGATATTCAACCGCATCGGCAAATTCGTTTTCCTTAACATCATAAAAGGTTTTACCGTCAACCGATTTCGGAAGGCCTGCATTAGGCTTTAAAATTATGGGAACAGATGATTTTTGAAGCAACTCCTCGATAACGCCTTTTAACTGTTCGGGCCCTAAAGAGCAGTTTGCACCGATTGCATCAGCGCCCATACCTTCAAGCATAGCCGACATTGCCGAGGGGCTGGCCCCGGTCATCAATTTTCCGTCTTCCCCGTAAGCGTTTGAAACAAGAACGGGCAGGTCACAGTTTTCTTTTGCCGCAAGTAAAGCCGCTTTTGTTTCATAACTATCGTTCATTGTTTCAATAAAAATCAAATCCACACCGAATTTAATTCCCATTTTTATTGTTTTTGCAAAAATATTAACTGCTTCCTCAAAATCAAGATCCCCAAGAGGTTTTAGCAGTCTGCCCGTGGGGCCTATATCAAGAGCTATGAACTTTTCTTTTTTTGAAATGCTTTTGTTTTGGGCGGTTTTAACATTTTCAACCGCCGATGAGATGATATGTTCAAGTTCATTATCATCAAATTTCAGAGAATTTGCCCCAAATGTATTCGTTGAAACAACATTACTTCCAGCATCATAATAACGCTTATGTATATCGGATATTATATCGGGATGTGATATATTCCAACGCTCCGGATATTCTCCCGGCTTTAAACCGGCAGATTGAAGCATTGTTCCCATACCGCCGTCAAGGCAAACAATATTGTTTTTTAAAAAATCTGAAAAATTCATACATTACCTCTGAAAGTGCAGTTCACATTATCACATAAGCTGCATTTTTGATTTATTATGTTTTCGCATTTATCATCGCAAACACCAACAAACGCCGTGACGGATTTTGAAGGTGACATGAGCAAACTTCCGTTTAAAAATAATCCGATTCTTTTTTGGCAGTCAAGAACACCGAATATATCCTTTTGAGTTTCAAGTGATAAATCACCGTATCCCGGGCTGAATCTCGGCATTAGCGAACGGTTTAGACTGTTTTTTAAATCATCACAAAAAACATCACACAAGGTTTCTATTCTCTCGGCTCCGATGGCTTGAAAAAACAATGATTTTGAAGGTGCGATACGGCTGTATTTACCGATTAATCTGTCAATTTCCATACCGACGGTTGCTGCAAAAACAACAACACTTTCGCAAGCTTTTAAATTGCCCGATAAACCCTCGGATTGAACTTTAAACGCGCCGAAATCACATTCTTCACCGTTTATGCTGACGGGAAACTCTCTATAACAAACCTGATATGAAAGTTTGTCCTTAATCTCATCTAAGCATTTGTCAAGAAGAGCCGTAACTTCCTCAGAGGGAGCCTTGCTGCCGGCATAACGAAGTATTTCTTTTATATTAAGTTCGGGCTCGCAAAATGATTTTGAAATAACCGTATTTATCATTTCTCCAAAATATCCGAAAGATTACTCATTATTTTAGCCGCAACATCCGGCTTGTTCATAGAATAAACATGAACATTCTTTATTCCGTTTGCAAAAAGATCGATTATTTGGTCGGTGGCATAAGCAATTCCTGCCTGCTTCATGGCGTTTGGATTTTCGCCGAATTTATCAACAAGACTTTTAAAACGCTGCGGCATAAACGAGCCGGAAAGTTTTATTGCCCTGTCAACTTGATTGGCATTGGTTATGGGCATTATACCGGGGATTATGGGAACGGTTATTCCCGCTTCCCTTATTTTATAAAGAAAATTATAAAGAAGATTATTATCAAAAAACATTTGCGTTGTAAGGAAATCACACCCTGCTTCAACCTTTTCTTTTAGTCTTTTGATATCATCCTTTTGATTGCAGCTTTCGGGATGAATTTCGGGATAGCAAGCAGCGCCGATGCAAAAATCCGAATCGGTTTCCTTTAAATCTCTGATAAGCTCGATCGCATGTTTATAATCCCAATTTGAGCGATCGGCATCCTTAAGATTTTCGGGTATGTCGCCGCGAAGAGCCATTATGTTTTGGATTCCTGCGGCTTTGATATCGGCAATTCTTTCCCTAACCGTTTCTTTGGTTGAAGAAACGCATGTAAGGTGAGCGAGTGACGGAACGCCGTATAACGATTTAATATTTCGGGCAATATCCAAGGTGTATTTACTTGTTCCGCCGCCTGCGCCGTAAGTAACGCTCATAAAAGCAGGTTTAAGTTTTGCGATTTCTTCGGTTGATGTTTTCACGCTTTCATAACTTGATTCGGTTTTAGGCGGAAAAACCTCAAACGAAAGAGAAAGTCTGTTATCCTTAAGCAATTCACTAATCTTCATTTTTTAATCCTTTTTTAATATTTTTTACCATTATATATCTTATTAATCATTTTTTCAAGAATTTATATATGATTTTTGCCAACAAGAAACCAACAAGCATCCAAAAAAGCACAATGGGAATTGCACAGTACCATTTTTTCGGTTTTCCGTTCCTCCACAAATTTTCCGCTTCTTTGATGAACCTATCCCAAACGTGTGCCGGTATCATCTTTATTGTAAAAGCTATTAAAGCGGGAAGAAGTATTATATCATCCAAATACCCTATCACCGGTATAAAATCGGGAATTAAATCAATCGGTGACAGTGCGTAACCGACTGTAACAGCCGCCATTATCTTTGCCCCAAGCGGTGTTTCTTTATCCTTTAGGGCTAAAAACACCGCAGGAACATTTTTCTTTTAGTTTTTTGCTTTTTCTTTTAAGTTCATATAATTATTCGGCACCTTTATAAATTTCAGTTTGCTTAACGATTATAACATATTTAAAGGCAAAAAGAAATACACGCTGATTATATGCTGGTTTTTCGGATTGGATAAAAATAAAAGACTACCGAAGTAGTCTTTTATTTTTTGGTAGGAGAGGATGGATTCGCCGCAAGCGGGCCGTGGGTTAAAAACAGTCCCCCGGACTGTTTTTGCCGTCTGCGGACGGCACACCCTGTTCGAATCTCATACTCTCAATTTTCCACGAAATAAAAAAACACCAACCTTACGGTGGTGTTTCTTTATTTGGTGGGAGAGGATGGATTCGAACCATCGAAGGCGAAGCCAGCAGATTTACAGTCTGTCCCCTTTGGCCACTCGGGAACTCTCCCATATTCAAAAAATGGAGCTGGTGGACGGACTTGAACCCCCGACCTGCTGATTACAAATCAGCTGCTCTACCAACTGAGCTACACCAGCAAATCAATGCACCATTCACGGTGCCTAAATAATATACCACAAAGGCAACATAAAGTCAAGATAAAAATTAGATTTTTTCTGTTTTTTCGGTATTTTTTTTGAGTTAAAGGTAAAGATATAATCGTATTTTAAGGAAATAGCCTTAAATGGCGGCTTTTCACATTGTTTGTTTAACATTAGTTTTGAAGAGCAATAATAAGGATAAAGGTTTTCTTTCATAATACTTACCTTTATTCTGAAGACATAAACGGTTTATCCGTTTGGTTAATTTTATAAAAATCAGGAGGACAAAATGAGAAAGACGATAAGCGTTATAGGGGCATTGATTATTGCGATTAGTTGTTTTTCGCTTGCCGGATGCGGCAGCAAGAAAGCCGAGGTTTATTACCTTAATTTCAAGCCGGAAATTGCGAAAATCTACGAGGAGATCGCAAAAGAATATGAAAAGGAAAAGGGCGTTAAGGTTAAGGTTGTTACCGCCGCCGCAAACACCTATGAGCAAACACTTAAAAGCGAAATTGCCAAAAGTGATGCGCCGACAATCTTCCAGGTCAACGGTCCTATCGGCTACGAAAAATGGAAAGAATACTGCCTTGATATGAAAAGCAGTAAGCTATACTCTTATCTTTCGGACGATTCGCTTGCGATAAAGGACGGCGACGGGGTTTATGCCATTCCCTATGTTGTTGAGGGCTACGGCATAATTTATAACAATGCGATAATGGAAAAATATTTTAATCTTAAAGACCGAAAGACAACCGTTAAATCAGCCGACGAAATCAATAATTTTGAAACGCTTAAAGCGGTTGCCGAAGATATGACCGCACACAAGAGTGAACTTGGCATAGAAGGCGTTTTTGCCTCCACTTCCCTTTCATCAGGCGAAGACTGGCGTTGGCAGACACATCTGCTTAATGTTCCGCTTTATTATGAATTTTCGCAGAGTGACGATTATGACGATCCAACCATAGCAGGACTTAATTCCAAAGAGATCGCGTTCAGATATTCCGAAAACTACCGCAATCTTTTTGATCTTTATGTAAACAATTCCGTAAGCGAAAAAACATTGCTCGGCTCAAAATCGGTTGACGACAGCATGGCGGAATTTGCGCTTTCAAAGGTTGCTATGGTCCAAAACGGCAACTGGGCTTGGGGACAGATAAAGAATGTTGACGGAAACACCGTTAAAGAAAACGATATTAAATTTATGCCTTTATACACCGGCGTTGACGGTGAAGAAAAGCAGGGGCTTTGTGTTGGCACGGAAAATTATATTGCGGTAAACAAAAAAGTGAGCAAGGAAAAGCAGCAGGCCTCACTTGATTTTCTTGATTGGCTATACAGCAGCGAAAAGGGCAAAAAATATGTTACCGAAAAACTTGATTTTATAACTCCGTTCAACACATTCAGCGAAAGCGAGCTTCCGAATGATCCGCTCGCAAGAGAGGTTGTTAAGTATATTGACAACAAGAATCTTAAAAGCATACCTTGGATATTCACCGCTTTCCCGAGCGAAAACTTCAAAAGCGATGTCGGATCTTCTCTTCTTGACTATGTTCAAAGCAGCACCGCATGGAAGGATGTTGAAGCAAAAATAAAGAGCAGTTGGAAGAGAGAGATGGAAAATGCAAAAAAATCTTAAACGCTGGTTCCCGGTCTTTACTCTGCCGACAGTAATCGCGTTTTTAATAGCATTTCTTATCCCGCTGATAATCGGTGTTTATCTTTCTTTTTGCAGTTTCACAAACGTCAGTGATGCCGTTTTCGTCGGCTTTGATAACTATAAACGCGTTTTCACCGACAGCAAAGATTTTATGAATGCGCTTAAATTCACCGTTAAATTTGCGCTTGTTGCGGTAGTTTCGATAAATGTTATCGCTTTTTCCCTGGCACTTCTTCTCACAAAAGGTATAAAGGGCACCAATTTTTTCAGAACGGTGTTCTTTATGCCGAACCTCATCGGCGGAATAGTGCTCGGTTATATCTGGCAGCTTCTTATAAACGGTGTTTTAATCCGTTTCGGCTACTCGATAACATCTAACGCCAATTTCGGCTATTTCGGTTTACTGTTTCTTACGAACTGGCAAATGATAGGATATATGATGATCATATACATTGCCGGAATAGGAAATATATCACAATCCGTGTTAGAGGCGGCAAAGGTTGACGGCGCGGGATTTTTCTTGACGCTTCGTAAGGTTATAATTCCTTCAGTTATGCCGTCCATTACAATATGTTTGTTTTTAAGTCTTACAAACTCATTTAAGATGTTTGATCCAAACCTTGCCTTAACGGCAGGTGCCCCCTCAAAACAAACGCAGATGTTGGCACTTGATATTTACAACACCTTTTACGGCAGAACGGGTTTTGAGGGAACGGGTCAGGCAAAGGCGATGATTTTCTCAGTTTTATTGGCGAGTATTGCTCTTTTACAGCTTTATCTTACAAGAAGAAAAGAGGTTGAAAGCATTTGAAAACAAAAGCCAACAAAAAAACCGCGGGAAATGTTATTTCATTTATCTTTTTATGCTTTTTAACCGTTGCTTTTATTTATCCCGTTTTGGTTGTTTTTATAAACTCGTTCAAGACAAAGTTTTCGATAAGTCAAACCCCTTTTTTATTGCCGACAAGTGAAACCTTTGCTGGAATCCAAAACTATATAAAGGGTATTGCGGACACGGGATTTATTGAAGCGTTTTTATGGTCGCTTTTCATAACCGTTTTATCGGTTGCGGCAATCGTGCTTTTCACCTCTATGACCGCATGGTTTATAACAAGAGTGAAATCAAAAATAACCTCGGTTATTTATTATCTTTTCATTTTTTCAATGATAGTTCCGTTTCAGGCGGTTATGTTCACTATGAGCAAAACCGCAAACACCTTAAAGCTTGATAATCCGTTTGGTATCGTTTTAATATATTTGGGCTTCGGCGCGGGACTATCGGTGTTTATGTTTTCGGGATTTGTTAAAAGCATACCCATAGGCATTGAGGAGGCCGCGATGATGGACGGCTGCAATCCCCTGCAAAGCTTTTTCCTTGTTGTTTTTCCGCTTCTTAAACCAACGGCGATAACCGTTGCGATACTGAACACCATGTGGATTTGGAATGACTATCTGCTGCCTTACCTTGTTATAGGAAGCGACTATAAAACCATTCCGATAGCCGTTCAATACCTTAAAGGCGGTTACGGATCGGTTGATATGGGCGCTATGATGGCAATGCTTGTTTTATCGGTTATACCCGTTGTTATTTTTTATCTTACAAGTCAAAAATATATTATCAAAGGGGTTGCGGCGGGTGCAATTAAAGGTTAGCAAAAAGCAATCGGGAATACTTTTGCCGCTATCCTCGCTTCCGGGCAACTATGCCGTTGGTGATTTCGGCGCACAAAGTTACCGTTTTGTAAGGTTTTTGAAAGCGGCAGATCAAACGCTTTGGCAGATATTGCCGCTGACCGTGACCGATGAATTCGGTTCGCCATATAAATCACTTTCCTGTTTTGCGGGAGATCCTGTTTATATATCCCTTGAAGCACTTAAAAAGCAGGGACTTATATACCCCGAAGAAATGCCTAAGGCGATTGAAAGCACTAAAACCGATTATAAAACGGCAAGAAGAATAAAAATGCCGCTTCTTTACAAAGCGGCGGATCGCCTGAGCCGAAAAGGATTTAAGTTAAAACGCTTTTTATCGGAAAACGCCTTCTGGCTTGATGATTACGCCCTTTACTGCGCGGCAAGCAACAACGGCGCAATTCCGCTTTGCGATTTTGAAGATGACCTTAAAATAAGAGATTTTGCCGCGATAAGACGCCTTAAAATCGAAAAAGCGGAAATTATTGAAAGGCACAAAATAATTCAGTTTTTCTTTTTTTCGCAATATAAATCGCTTAAAGAATACGCAAACCGCCATGGCGTTAAAATTATAGGAGATATGCCGTTTTATGTGAGCGGTGACAGTGCGGAAGTTTGGAGCAATCCAAACAACTTTTGCCTTAACACAGATATGTCTCCGCGGCTTATAGCCGGTGTTCCGCCCGACAGATTTTCATCAACCGGGCAACTATGGGGAAATCCGATTTATGATTTCCGTTATCAAAAATCAGACGGTTTTTCCTGGATAAAAAAACGAATACGCTATAATTTAATGCTTTATGATATTTTGCGCATAGATCATTTTCGCGCTTTTGCGAATTATTATTGCATAGAAGGCGAAGAAAAAACCGCCCAAAACGGATTTTTGAGAGATGGAATCGGAACCGAATTGTTTTCATCATTTCGTCCTCCGCTTCAAAGCAGCAGAATAATTGCGGAGGATTTAGGCGGAGAAGACGACCCTAAGGTTATATCCCTTATAGCCCGTTTCGGTTTTTTTGATACACGGGTTTTGCAGTTTGGATTTTACAGCGATGCCGAAAACCGATTTTTGCCCGATAATTATAAATCGCGCTGTGCCGCTTACACGGGAACACACGATAACAACACGGTTTTAGGTTGGTTTGAAACCGAAGCAACAAAAAAAGAACGCGCATTTGCCGAAAAATATCTGCCGCAAAAGGAGCTTCCGCTTCCCTACCGTATGGCAAAGGCGCTCGCAAGCTCGGCGGCTAAAATAATGATTGTTCCGTTTGCAGATTATTTACTGCTTGATAAATCGGGCAGAATAAACACACCCGGCACACTTGCGGGCAACTGGAGCTTTCGCATCGAAAAGCAAAACTTAACCGAAGAACTTGCAAAAACCATTAGCACTTACAGCAAAAGAAAAGAGTGTTGACCGACGCCACAGCCACAAAGGGAAGTAATTTCAAAATGGCGTGGCACGGCAAAAGTAAAGGAAAACAGACACCGTGAATTGCAGAAATGCTTTTCACGGTGTCTGTTTATAAGTCGGATCGTAGCCATGTCGTTCTGTGAGCC
>JAZUJA010000096.1:0-7645 GCA_045642495.1 Acutalibacteraceae bacterium | reverse complement strand
TTCCATAATTCTTCATCAAGCTCGGTCATAAACGAAAGAACGCGCGGCTTAATAACACCGAAATAATGATCGTTCATTTCCTGTCCCTTTGGCGGAACGGCACCCAAAAGCGTTCTTCCGCAGAAGATAAGGTCAGGGCGTTTTGCGCGCATTTCCTTGTCGATAAGGAAATATTCCTGTTCTGCGCCAACCTCTGCATTAACCTTTGTAAGATCCTTCATTCCGAAAAGTTTGCCTATACGAAGGGCTTGCTTGTTAATTGCTTCCATTGAGCGTAAAAGCGGTGTTTTTTTATCAAGCGCTTCGCCCGTGTAAGAGCAGAAAGCGGTTGGGATGCAAAGAGTATTTTCTTTAAGAAAAGCATAAGAACTCGGATCCCAAGCGGTGTATCCTCTTGCTTCAAAAGTTGCACGAAGACCGCCGGACGGAAAAGAAGATGCATCCGGTTCACCCTTGATGAGTTCTTTTCCGGAAAATTCCATAATAACCTTGCCGCCGGGAGCGGGAGCAATAAAACTGTCATGCTTTTCGGCGGTGATGCCGGTCATCGGTTGGAACCAATGCGTAAAGTGGGTAGCACCCTTTTCTATTGCCCATTCCTTCATTGCCTCGGCAACGGTATCGGCAATTCCGTCCTCAATACCTTTTCCTTCTGTTATGGCTTTTTGAAGGGATTTATATGTTTCTTTCGGTAGTTTTTCTTTCATAACCGTATCGTTAAAAACGTTACAGCCGAAGAATTTATCAATTCTTTCCATTTTATTCCTCCCAAAGTTAAACTTTATATAATAAGTGTAATTATAAATAGAATTTCAATCTTTGTCAACTGAATGTTACCAATATGCTATAACGGATTTTCCTGTTGCCGCATATCCCTGAAGGATCGGCTTGCTGTATAACTTTTTTGAAACCTCTATTAAAACGGTTTCCGCATCACGATCGGTCAGATTTTTTAACTCGGCTTTGCTTTCACCGTTTGCGTAAGCATTTTTTATAACCTTTGCGGCAATATCCGTATCGTCTGTAAGATAAGCGGAATAATGCTCATAATAATTTGCTGAATTATCATAACAGGGGAAGATAATACTGTTATATGTGCTTTCGCCTGTGTATTGCTTTTTTGAAGAAAAGCTTTCGGATATTATATGGTTTGCAGTAATTTCGGAATCGGTTAGATTAAAATATGTATGAAAAGCGCCGAACTCCTCATTGTCATCCCAAGTGGTGTCAAGGTGATACCACAGTCCGTCTATTTTAACGCAGTTCCACATGTGTGCGCCGCCGTCATATTCACCGTAAACCAAAAAACATTCTATCCCGATATTGTGAAGAAGCAGCTGCATTGCCCTTGAATAACCTTCGCAAACACAAACGCCGTTCACAAGCGTTCCGTACGCGGAATAAATAAGCTCTCCGCCTTCGAGGTCATAATAGGTGCCATTGCAAATCTCATCGTGAATATATAATTCCCGTTCAAATTCATTCGGATAACTGAGGGCTTTTTCGGTTATTTCATCAACTCTGTTTTGAAGCGCCGTTTTCATTTCGGGAAGACTGTTTTTATCAACTGTATAATCGTTTGAATAATCATCCCCGTGATAAGAAAAAGCAATACATATTTTGTTGCCGCTTTCGGCGATCATATAACTCGGCGGCATCCAGAAAATTTGCGGATTATCATTAAGCATCGCCTTGTATGCAACCGAAATATCGCTTGATGCGCTATCATATAATTTGCCCATATAAATCCATTTTGGCGGCATTTTATCAGCGGCTTCAAGAAGAATTGAATAAAAAGATTTCTGCTTTTTTGAAAGACGGGAATAACACATAGTATATATAGAACTTTCCTGAACTTTTGCACCCTTTAATTCCGTTATATCCTTTGCTTTAACAGGGGATTCAACAAAAATCCCGCTGCCTTCCCGCAAAATACCGCCGACAGTGTTCTTAAAATCTGAAAGTATATCTTTCGGTATTGTTTTGCATCCGCAAAGCATAATAAAAACCGCAACCATAAAAACGCTAAAAATTCTTTTCAATCTTTTTTCACCGACTTTCGATAAAACAGTTTCGGCAGACGCTTTTTATATGTTTTTCATAAATTGTAAATTCCACCGCTGAAAGATTTGTTTCCGTGTTTTCAATTATATAACGGAATGCATCTTTTGAAAAGCCGTTTTTTGAAAAATTATCAATTATTTTTTTTATAATCATTATCCGATCTGCCTTATTATCGCATAAGCTTTCCGCCATAATACCCGTATAGCGTGTTTCTTTTCCGTCTTTTGTTATATTTATTCCGCCGGAAATATCAATAATATCCGCTATAAAATAATCATCGGCAAAGATAAAATAATTCGTATGTCCGCCGCTGTCTGACTCTTTAATGTTCACACATTCGCGCGAAAAAAGAAAATCTATAAGATAACCCCTTCCGTTTGAAAGGGACAAAAAGAGGGTCATATCATCAGGCGGTGAATAATAGGGCACTCCGGAAACATTTTTCTGCGCAGTTTTAGCATCTTTTTCGGCATTTTTATCAAGATAAAAAAACGAAAATGTTATAAACATAAAAAGGCAGATGCAAAAGCTTAAAGCAGATATAAGCATTTGTTTTAATTTCATTGTTTTCACTTCCCGTAATATTCTGCCCTGAAAAGCCAAAAATAACTTGAACGCAAATGAAAAAAGATGTATAATAATTTGAAATTTGTTCACAAATTTTGTAAACATAAATGATATAATCGTTTCAAATGATTACTTGGAGGAGTATCAATGATAAAAGTTAAAGGACTTTATAAAAGATACGGTACGCACCTTGCGGTAGAAGATGTTTCTTTCTCTATCGAAAAGGGTGAAGTTGTCGGTTTCTTAGGACCTAACGGTGCAGGAAAATCAACTATAATGAATATCTTAACCGGTTATCTTTCGATGACGCAGGGTGAGGTTTTAATTGATGATTTCAACATTATGGATAATCCCGAAAAAGCAAAGGCAAGAATAGGTTATCTTCCCGAACTGCCTCCGCTTTATACCGATATGAAGGTTATCGAATATCTTTATTTTATATATGATCTTAAAAAAGTTAAATTTCCGAAAAAACCGCATATTGAAGAAGTTATGCGACTTGTCGGAATAAACGATGTTTCGCAAAGACTTATCAAAAACCTTTCAAAGGGTTACCGTCAGCGTGTCGGTTTTGCTCAGGCGCTCGTCGGCAATCCGGATGTGCTTATCCTTGACGAACCAACGGTAGGTCTTGATCCGAAACAGATAATTGAGATCAGAAATCTTATTGAAAAGCTCGGCAAAAACCATACGGTTATTCTTTCATCGCATATTCTTTCCGAAATACAGTCTGTTTGTAAACGACTTATCATTATAAATAAAGGTAAGCTTATTGCGGATGATTCTTTTGAGCATCTTTCGGCAAAACTTTCAAAGGATGCCGGAATAAATCTTTGCGTTAAGGGTGCAGAGGAGAATCTTATTGACGGTTTGTCATCTGTAAGCGGTGTTCAATCCGTTAAACTTTTGTCCGAGGAAGAAGACGGAATAAAAAATCTTCACATAACTCCTCAGACTGATGCCGATATCAAAGAAGCTGTTTTTGATATGGTTGTAAGATGCGGCGGTAAAATTCTTAATATGTCGGCTGATGATGTTTCACTTGAGCAGATTTTCTTAAAGTTGACCGAAAACTCAGATAATGCGGAAGCAATTCAAATTCTTAAATCTAAGGGGGAAGAGAAATGAAAGCAGTTTTCAAAAGAGAGTTCAAATCATATTTTCAAAGCCCCATAGGATATATCGTTTTAAGCGTATATCAAATCTTTTTAGGCCTTTATTTCTATTATATTTTCAGTGCCGGTGCTTCCAATGTTCCGGATATTGTTATCACTATGACCACTATCGTTATCTTCACGGTTCCGGTAATAACCATGCGCCTTTTAAGTGAGGATAGAAAACATAAGGTCGATCAGGTCTTGTTCACGGCTCCTATAAAACTTTCTGCGGTTGTGTTGGGTAAGTTCTTTGCGGCATTTTGTCTTTATGCAATTTGCTTTGCGCCGACTGTTGTTTTTGAGGTTATTATTGCTTCTTATGTGTCGGTAAGTCTTGTAACCTATCTTTATTCGCTGCTCGGCATTTTGCTTTTCGGCGGCGCACTTATCGCGATAGGAATGTTTATTTCCTCACTCACCGAAAGTATGGCGATTGCGGGTATCGTAACTCTTATTGTAAACCTTGTTATTCTTTATCAAACAGGCCTTGCATCACTTTTTAATGATGAAGATCTGCTTTTGGCGGTAAGAGATTATTCGCTCGTTGAAATTGTTGCAAAGTTTGCCAATCCTTTGCTTTCCGTTCCGGATATCGTATTTTTCTTAACCGTAACGGCAGGATTCCTTTTCTTGACCGTTCGCTCGGTTGAAAAAAGAAGATGGGCATAAGGAGGGGAAAAAATGGAAAACAGTAAAAAAAGCATAAAGGAAAAACTCAACTTCCTTAAAAGAAAAAATGCAAAACTTAAAAACACAAGTTTTTTCCGCCGCGGCGGATACGCTTTAACCCTTACGGTCATCGTGTTGGCACTTCTTATTCTTGTTAATTATCTTGTTTCCGTTCTTTCCAAAAAGGTAACGCTTGAATATGATTTGTCGGGTAGTAACGCGTTTTCCATAAGCGCGGAAAACCGCAAATATATCGAGGCTGTAAAGGACGAAATATCAATAACCGTTGTCGGCAGTGAGGCCACCTTTGCAAATGATCTTATGAACTATGCAATGCAAAAAGGCGTTAACGGTTTGGCGGATTATTACAATCAGACGCCGCATCTTATTTCAAAGTATGAAGACTTTAATTCAAATATAAAGGTGACTTATGCTCCGCTTCAATCAAGCGAATATGCGGCACTCAGTCAGCAATATCCTTCTTTTAAGTTTGATTACGGCGATATTTTGGTTGCTTGTGATAAAAACGGAAATAAGCGCGTTAAGCATTTAAGCTTTGATGATATGTATGAAAAATATGATCCTTCGGGTTATGCCGCTTACGGTGCTGATTACTATACCGTAACCGGAAATAATATCGAATCGGCTCTTACAAGTGCGATTTCCTATGTAACCGCAACAACATCTCATAAGGTTGCATTGATTACGGGACACAGCGCAAACGATTTTACCGCTCCGTTTATCACTCTTTTATCCGATAATAATTATGAAACGGAAATAATATCCGAAAAGGCGGTTTCTGCTATTTCGGATGAATTTGATGCCATTGCAATTATGGCACCGTCTGTTGATTTTCTCCCCACTGAAATAGATGCCATCAGCACATTCCTTGATAACGGCGGAAAGGGCGGAAAAAATCTTATCTATTTTGCCGATGCAACCTGCCCTCAGTTGCCGATTTTGGATGAATTTCTTTCTGAATGGGGTATCGAGGTCGGAAGCGGATTGCTTGTGGAAACAAATGAAAAGGCAATGCCTTCAAATGATAAATCAGCCATCATTTCAATGCCGGATTCGTCTGTAAGCGATATAACAAAGAATATGAACGGCTTTATAACCGGCTTTAATGTTCCGCTTAAATCGGTTGAGTCAACCGATTCCGATGTTGTTTCTTTGGAGCTTACCAAAACTCTTGATTCGGTTGCATGCGTTCCGGTGCAGGATTTCCAAAAGGATGAAGATTATTCCGATCAGGAACTTTCGAAATATGCGGGATCTATTCTTGCAAAACGCCAGGGCAGTGAAAAAACAAGTTATGTTATCGCTTTCGGCAGTGTTGAGTATATCAGCTCTACATGGGCGGAAAACACCTCGGTTGCAAATAAAGAACTTGTTTTGGCTTTAACCGATCATATCTGCGGAATTTCCGATACGGATATTAAATTTGTTGCTAAATCAATGAAAAACGAAAGCTTTTCTAACGAAGTAACAGATAGCAAGTCAAATGTTGTAAGAAATATCTTTATGATTATTATTCCGCTTATAACTGTGGCATGCGGTGTGTTTGTATTTATTAAAAGAAGGAACGCATAAATGAATAATTCTGATAACAATAATAAAACTCCCTTTGAAAGCACTGTGTTTTCAGCCCCTGCTGAGCATAATGATAAAAAAGGCGGAAAAAAGAAAAAAATTGTTATTATTTCTGCTGCTCTTGCCGTTCTTATCGGTATTGCGGGAATTTTGTTTTCCGTTATTAAGTTTGTTCCCGATAAGGTTGAAGAAACAACCCTTCAGGAATCAAAAACCGCTTATACAATAGATCAAAATTCCATAAAAGGTGTAACCTTTAAGTTAAGCGATGATGAATTTTCTTTATATCCGCAAGAAGATAGCGATGGAATATCCTGGCTTATCGAAGGCTTGGATGCTGAAAAAATCGATTTGAACACAACCGATTATTTTCTTTCAACCATCGCAAGTCTTTCCGTTTCGGATGAACTGAAAGAAAGTGATGAATCCGCTTTCGGTTTTGATACGCCTTATGCTCAAATCAGCGTTTTAACCGATAACGAAAAAGATTTTGAATTAACGGTAGGCAATTCCGAGCAAAACGGAAAAACCTATGTTAAGCTTTCGGGCGCAAATAGCGGAACATATATCGTTTCAAATGAAACTGCTAAAATTCTTAAAAGAACTAAGATTGATTATGCGAGTACAAGGGCATACCCTGCGGTAAAATTTCAAAACGATGTTTCGCAGTATCGCGATGTCGGCGGCGCACTCATTTCTTTTGATAAAATAACGGCTTCCGGCTCATTTTTCGGCGATACTATCGTTATTGAAAAATCTTCCGATCCGCTGCTTTCGGATGCGCCGTATGTTTTAACAAGCCCTAAAGAGTATTATGCAAATAATGTTGATACCCTTTTAACCTTGTTTTCTCAGTCACTGTCGGTAAGCGGTGCTTATTGTTACACAAAGGATCCCGAAGTTATGAAAAATTTAGGATTTGATGATCCTTATGCGGTCGTAACCATTTCTGTTTCGGGTGAAGAAAAGACCTATAAATTTGTTCAAACCGAGGAAAAGTCGCTTGCCTGCGTTTCGGATGATTTCGATATGATTCGAAAGGTGCCCCTAACCGTTATTCCGTTCAAAGATATAAAAAGCGCAAATGATTTTTGCGCCCCGATTATCGAACCTTATTCGCTTGAAAACATTTCGTCTGTTTCGGTTATAACCGAAGATGAAAAGTTTGATTTCACCGTTTCAAACGAAAACGGAAATGTTTCGGTTTTGTTTAACGGAAACCCTGTTTCTGATTTTGAAAAAACTTTTTATCAGCCGTTTTCTTCCATAGCTCCTGCGTCTTTTGAGAATTTAGGCTCGATAAATAATCCTATATTATCGGTTGTCTTAGGTCTTTCGGACGGAAGAACCGTTAATATAGCAATCGATAGGGGAAGCGGAATAAAATATAATTTTTCCGTAAACGGAAAGTATTTCGGGCAGATAACCTCTGCATCTTATAAAAAAATAATCAATTCCGCCAAAGCGGCGGCAAAATAAAGAAAAAAGGAGAGGGGATACCTCTCCTTTTTCGTGTTATTACCGTCATTTTTTGCTGATAACATAATCAAAAAATCTAATTCCGTTTTCATTCGTTTCGATGGCGTTTTTATATT
>JAZUJA010000095.1:0-6346 GCA_045642495.1 Acutalibacteraceae bacterium | reverse complement strand
ACGATTATCTATCCGCTCAACCCCGAGGATTACGCAAAGGTTGCGATTCTTTCCGGCTCTTTCAATAAGGCAGGGGAAAAGGGATTCGTTCAGCTCGGTGCGGCATGGTGGTGGTGTGACCATATTGACGGTATGAGAGCTATGCTTGATAAAACCATGTGTTACGGTGTTCTTTCCGCCTTTTCGGGTATGACCACCGATTCAAGAAGTCTTTTATCATTCAGCCGCCATGAATATTTCCGCCGATTTTTGTGTGATTATATCGCAGAAAAGACCAAAACCGGTGAACTTCCCGAAGATTTTGAGATTTTATCTCATATTGTTAAATCAATTTGTTTTGAAAATGCAAAAGAAATATTAAATAAAAGAGGTATTGTGTTATGAGCGAAAAATTCTTTGAAAACAAGGTTGCCGTTGTAACAGGCGCCGGCGGAACTCTCTGTTCCGAAATATCTGTTCACCTGGCAAAACTCGGCTGCAAGCTGGCGCTTATCGGCAGAAGTGAGGAAAAACTCATCCCCGTTGCCGAAAAAATCAAAAGCCTTGGCGGAACAGCACTTGTCTTTACGGGCAGTGTTACCGATGAAAAAAGAATAGCTGAAATCGGCGAAGAGGTTAAAGCAAAACTCGGCAACTGCAATCTTCTTGTTAACGGTGCCGGCGGAAATCAGCCTAAGGCGATGACAAGCGATATTGAATATAAACCCGAAGAGCTTACAAAAGAATATGAAAAAATCGGCTTCTTCACTATGGATATGGATGTTTATTCCTCCGTTCTTTTAACAAATACTGTGGGATCTGTTATTCCAAGCCGCGTTTTTGCCCGTCAGATGATTGAGGCAGGCGGCGGCTCTATCCTTAATTTCGCTTCTATGAATACATACTGTCCGCTTACAAAAGTTCCGGCTTATGCCATGAGCAAGGCGGCAATTTCAAATTTCACGATGTGGCTTGCCGGTTATTTGGCACCTGCCGGCATTCGTGTTAACGCGATTGCACCCGGATTTTTCGCAAATGATCGCAGCATCAAGTTTTTAGGCTCTGTTGAAACGGGTCTTTTGCCCCGTGGTCAGCAGGTTATTGATCATACGCCGAGCGGCAGATTCGGCAAACCGCAGGATTTGCTCGGTTGCGCCGAATGGTTGCTTAATTCAGAAAAGTCCGATTTTGTTTCGGGCGTTACCATTCCCGTTGACGGCGGATTTTTAACAAGGAGCGGTGTATAATTATGAAACTTGCACTTATGGTTCGTGCCGCAAGCGAGGAAGAACAGGCGGTTTGCGCACAGTTAGGCGTTAAATATGCCATAACAAAAGCGGCGCCGGAGCTTACCGGTCTTGATGCGCCGGATAACTATGAAGCGCTTAAAACAATAAAAGAGCGCTTTGACGCAAAGGGAATAACCCTTTACGGTCTTGAAGGCGATGAATTCGATATGTCCCGCATTAAGCTTGGTCTTGAAGGCAGGGACGAGGATATCGAAAGATATAAAAATATGGTTAGAAATATGGGCAAATTGGGACTTAAACTTCTTTGCTATAACTTTATGGCGGGAATAGGCTGGTTCCGTTCAAGTGTTACCCTTAAGGAGCGCGGAAACGCGATTACCTGCGGATATAAGAGAACGCCCGAAGATGAAAAACCCTTTATAATAACCCCTGAGCAGGTTTATGAAAATTATAAGTATTTCTTAGAGCGTGTTCTTCCGGTTGCTGAAGAGGCAGGCGTAAAGCTCGGCCTTCATCCCGATGATCCCCCGGTCAGAAACCTTAAAGGATACGGCAGATTTTTGTGTTCTGCTGATGATTACCGCAAGGTTCTTTCTCTTTCAAACAGCAAATATCACGGTGTAACATTCTGCCAGGCAACCTTTAATATGATGGGCGAGCAGGTTTATTCCCTTATGGAGGAATGGGGCGAGCGTATCTTTTTCCTGCATATAAGAGATGCAAAGGGAAATGCGCAGGATTTTCGCGAGACTTTTCACGATAACGGTCCTACCGATATGGTAAAAATGCTGTCAAGCGCCGCTAAATATTGCCCCGAATGTGTTGTCCGTCCTGACCATACTCCAACAATGGCAGGGGAAGGGGACACCAACACCGGCTATACCCTTAAAGGAAACATCTTTGCAATAGGCTATATAAGAGGAATCTGTGAAGCGGCAAAGCTTGATATAGATTAAGGAGAATTGTTATGAATTTTAATGATAGAGAAAAAATAATTGAACTAACTCCGCTTTGGAAGGGCGAGCGTTTGCCCGATGGCAGACCTAAGGTTGAGGATAAGTATCTTGATGCGCTTTACGGTATGACCTTAGAAGAGGTTTGGAAACCGATTTTCGTTCTCGGATATGAGCATCAGTTTGTCGGCGGCGGCGAAGCCCCGATGCAAACACTGCATAATGATGACAGAAAATTGGTCGGCAGAGCCGTAACCTGCACATATTGTCCCACCCGTCCCGATCTGCACGATATTCAGTTCGCAAGAGGCGCTCAGGATGGCCTTTCGGGCAACTATAATCAGTGGGTTATAGATCATCTTATGGAGCGCGATGTTGTTGTCTGTGATATGTATGATAAGATTTATAAAGGCACCTTTTTAGGCGGAAACCTTACAACCGCTCTTCAAAAGCGCACCAAAACCGGCGGCGCTGTTGTTTGGGGCGGAATTCGCGATGTTGAGCAGATGAAAAAGGTTCCCGATGTTCAGGTTTACTATCGCGGAATTGACCCAACGCCGATTCGTGAATTTGTTATGAAGGATTGGAACGATATAACCAATTTCGGCGGTGCAATATGCCTTCCCGGTGATGTTGTATTCGGTGCCGGCGGCGGTGTTTTGTTTATCCCGAGTCACTTGGTTGCCGATGTTGTTGACGGCGCCGCAAAAACTCATGTTAAGGATGATTTCGGCTTTGAAATGATCGCTCAGGGTAAGTTTACTACCGCACAAATTGATAAGAATACCTGGAGCGAGGAAATGCTTGATATGCTTCTTGATTGGATCAAAACCGATCCCCGCGGTGAAGAATATCGCGATCTTGATTGGTCTAAGGAATATGACGCCGCCCGTAACGGCGATCCTAACGATACTCAAACCGCTTTATAATCGCAAAATAAAATGCACTTCAAAAGTTTTATCGCTTTTGAAGTGCATTTTTTATTCAAAACATTTTTTGATTATTTCAATAATCATATCCTGCTGCTTGGCGGTCATTTTATTGTCCGAAGGTAAGCATAATCCTCTTTCGAAAATATCTTTTCCAACATCAATATTATCATCGTTTCCCGTTATAAACGGATTGTCCTTGTAAACGGGTTGCAGGTGCATCGGTTTCCAAATAGGTCTGCCCTCGGCATTATAGCTTGCAAGGGCTTCCAGTATTTCCGTGGGGCAGCTTTTTCCTTTTTCACTCAAATATTCCGCCTCAAGTTCGCCTCTTGTTTGTCGGCATAAAGCATCTTTATCAATTATCATACAAGAAAGCCAATAATTCGGCGTGCAGTCATTAAGATTCATCGGATTCATGCTAACGGGAAGTCCCTCAAATCCTTTTTTATATCTTTCGTATATCGCTTTTTTCTGTGCAATATGCTCATCAAGATGCGGGATTTGTCCTCTAACAACGCCTGCGATAAGATTGCTCATTCTGTAATTATATCCGATTTCTTCATGCTGATACCAAGGCGCGTTTTCTCTTGCTTGGGTTGATAGCTTTCTCGCTTTTTCTGCGGCATTTTTATCATCAGTTAAAAGCATACCGCCCGAAGAACCGGTGATTATTTTGTTCCCGTTAAACGATATGCAGTTATATTTGCCGAAACCGCCCGTTTGCTTTCCCTTAAAAGAAGCGCCCAAGCTTTCGGCGGCATCCTCAATAATAACCGCGCCGTGTTTATCGCAGATTTCTTTTATTTTATCAATTTTGCAGGGCGTTCCGTAAAGATGAGCCACCACAACCACTTTAACTTCCGGAAATCTATCAAAGGCTTTTTCAAGGGCTTTGGGATCCATATTCCAGGTGTCATATTCCGTATCGATAAACACCGGGATACCGCCCTCATAGGTGATAGGGTTAACAGTCGCCGCAAAGGTCATATCCGAGCAGAAAACCTTGTCACCAGACTTTATTCCTGCTAATTTCATACATAAATGTAAAGCGGATGTGCCCGAGCTTAGCGCAACAGAATATTTGCAGCCGATTTTTTCGCAAATCATCCGTTCAACTTCGTTTATGTTTTCGCCAACGGTGCTCATCCAATTTGTATCGTAGGCTTCTTTAATATATTCCATTTCTTCGCCGTGCATAGTGGGTGAAGAAAGATATATTTTTTTCTCAAAAGGTTTTATTTCATTCATTTTTTCAGATCCTTAAAGTATAAATGAATTTTATATCAAAAAAGCGGACTTAAAATTTTAAGTCCGCTTAAATGTTTTAAGAATTACTTATCTCTTCTTCTGAAGTTTTTGCGATCATGACCGCCGCTTTTTCTGGGCTGCGGAACATCATCAGCATCGGGATCAACGGTAGCACCGTTAACCTCAACAAGCGCATCTCTTCTGGAAAGGTTAATTCTGCCCTGATCGTCAATTTCAACAACCTTAACGATAACCTGATCGCCAACGGCAACAACATCTTCAACCTTTTCAACTCTCTTTGTGTCAAGCTTGGAGATATGAACAAGACCTTCCTTGCCGGGTGCAATTTCAACAAATGCGCCGAATGTCATAAGTCTTGTAACCTTGCCGGAGTAAATAGCGCCGATTTCGGGATCGTTTGCAATAAGCTCAACAATGCCGATTGCCTGCTTAGCCTTATCAATATCAAGGCCGGAAACATAAACATGACCGTCTTCCTCAATAGTGATTGTGCAGTCGCACTGCTCTTGGATAGACTGAATAACCTTGCCCTGCTTGCCGATAACATCACCGATCTTTTCGGGATTGATGGTGGTTGTGAGCATCTTGGGAGCGTATTTTGAAAGCTCCTCACGCGGCTTATCAATACACTTGAGCATAATTTCATCAAGAATGTAAATTCTTGCCTTGTGTGTTTTTGCGAAAGCCTCTTTAATGATTTCGGGTGTAAGACCGTGAACCTTAAGGTCCATCTGGATTGCTGTGATACCCTTATGTGTACCTGCAACCTTAAAGTCCATATCGCCGTAGAAATCTTCAAGGCCCTGAATATCAACCATTGTCATAAAGTCGCCGTAAACGCCCTGATCGCCGGTGATAAGTCCGCAGGAAATACCTGCAACGGGAGCCTTGATCGGAACACCAGCCGCCATAAGAGCGAGGGTTGAACCGCAGATAGAACCCTGAGAAGTTGAACCGTTTGAAGAAAGAACTTCGGAAACAACTCTTATCGCATAGGGGAACTCTTCAACAGAGGGGATAACCGGAACAAGTGCCTTTTCAGCAAGAGCACCGTGGCCGATTTCTCTTCTGCCGGGGCCACGGGAGGGCTTGGTTTCGCCAACAGAATAAGAGGGGAAATTATAGTGATGGATGTAACGCTTGCTTGTGTCTTCATCAAGACCGTCAAGCTTCTGCGCTTCGCTTACGGGTGCAAGTGTTGCAACAGAGAGAACCTGAGTTTGACCTCTTGTGAACATACCTGAACCGTGAGCGCGGGGGAGAAGGTCAACCTGAGCGTTAAGCGGACGGATTTCATCAATGCCTCTGCCGTCAACACGCTTATGCTCGTCCTTAAGCCAGGAACGAACAACATGCTTCTGAACAAGATACATAATCTCGTCAAGCTTTGTTTCTTCGCCTTCAAAGCGCTCGTCAAACTTTTCGTGAACTGCATCGTAAATGGGAAGAAGTGCGGCATCGCGAACATTCTTATCGTCGGTATCAAGTGCCTTTTTAACATCTTCAATGCAGAAGTTTTCAATTTCTTCCATAATAGCGGGATCGGGATTGCTTGATTCAAAAGCAAACTTCGGTTTGCCGATCTCAGCAACGATACCGTTTATGAATTTAACGATTTCCTTGTTGACCTCATGACCTGCCATGATGCATTCAAACATCTTGTCGTCATCAATTTCGTTAGCGCCTGCTTCGATCATTGCAACAAGATCGGCAGTTGAAGAAACGGTAAGGTTAAGGTCACTTGCCGCTCTCTGTTCAAGGGTGGGGTTGATAACGATTTCACCGTCAACAAGACCAACAGAGGTAGAAGCAATCGGGCCGTCCCACGGAATATCGGAAACTGCGATAGCGGCAGAAACGCCGATAGCAGCAGCGATTTCGGGTGAGCAGTCGGGATCAACCGACATAACGGTTGCAACAACAGAGCAATCGTTGCGCATATCCTTTGGGAAAAGCGGACGGA
>JAZUJA010000094.1:0-9292 GCA_045642495.1 Acutalibacteraceae bacterium | reverse complement strand
TTTATAGATAATGCGCCATATTGACATAAACGCTATGTTTTGATATACTCATAAAAAATGATAAAAGATAAATGAAACACCTCAAAAGGGTAAGTATTCACGAGTATTTTAACACAGTATGACGGGAAATCCGTTTCCTTAAACTGGATTCGGATAATTCTCGTCAGGCTAAGGAGGTTTGAAAAATGAAAGACAATAAAAAACTTGCAATAATTTTTTATTTATGTTCCATCGCATTTTTCGTTGCGGCAATGCTTTATTCTTTGCTTAAACCGGAAAGTTCGCTTAAATCGATGTGGACTATGCTCGGCTTTGTCTGGCTCTCTCTCGGCTCGTTGCAACTTTCAGAATCCAAAAAGAAAGATAAAACACCCGATAAAGAAGATACCACTGACGAAACAAAATAAAAACCCTAGAAAATGTAAAAAAACACCGCATCTTAGGATAAAACCTTTGATACGGTGTTTTTATTTATCATTTAATAAATCAAAACGATATTTCGGCTTGTTGCAAAAACAAAAATTTCTTTTGTTCTGTTAACGAGCGGGGCGCCCTTTGATTTTTGCGTTGTCATAGTTGAAGGTAAGGGTTTCGCCCTTCTTGGTCATTTCAAGCTGAATAACAACATATCCGACATTTTCGTCATCAGATGTTGCAACAACAAGCGCATAGGTACCGTCTTCAACACTGGAAAAATCACAAGCGAAAACATGGGGATCGGTTTCGTTTTCTTTGGCGTCTGCATTGAACCAAATAACATCAACATCGTCTGCTTCAAGTTCGGTTATATAGTCCTTGCCGGTAGGGCAAAGGCCAAGCCATGCCGAATCATCATCAAACTTAATATCTGCCGAAATTTTAATTGTGGCATACGCGCCGGTAGCGGCAGAGGTTGAAGGCTGGAAAATGCTTTCAACGGAAATTTGTTCAGCATTTTCCGACTTATCTTTCTGTTCACTTTGTGAAGTCTCGGAAACGATTTTGCTGCTTTCAGCAGGTTTTTCATTGTTTTGCTGTTTTCCGCAGCCGATGATTGATAATGTCAAAACTAAGGCCATCATAATAAGTAATGCTTTTTTCATAAATTTTCTCCTTAAATATTTTTTATTTTTTAACAAGATACTGAATTTGAGAGTCCGACGCAAAGGTGAAATCAACAACAAGTTTTTTGCCGTTTAATCAAATATTTCTTCAAGCTCTGCGGGTTCGCGATCCCATATTCCGCCGCTTGCGGTGAGGATATCTTCCACAGTAAACTTAATTACGCTCATTTCGGGTTTTTCATAGGGAAACTTTTTATTTTTCATAATGTCCTCCTTTTTTATAAGACATTGCCGTCCACGTCGCAAGTTCCGTCGGTGCAATAAACAACGCAGTCGGACGGTATCCCCTTAAGCGGAGAGTCCACATCGCTTACACATGCTTGCCACTGAGCTATCGTTCCGTTATATTCAATCGTTTTCAAGCTATGACAATCGGATATTGAACCAAAATGCAACGAAATCGCCGGACCGTTAAGCACTATTTTTTCAAGCTTTTCGCAGGTATCAAAGGATAAATAATCCAAATACAACTCTGCCGAATTCAACGTAACGGTAGTAAGGTTCGGCAGATTAAAGAAGCTAAAAACTCCCAAAGAAGTGATGCCACCGCCTATGGTAACGGTTTTAAGATTTGTACAGTCTCCGACAATACGTGAGCCTATCGTCGTAACACTGTCGGGAACAACCAATTCTTCTATCGCAGTACAATATCTAAACGCATAAATATCTATTACCGTAACACCTTCGGGAACTACGATTTTCGGCAGCGTTTTACCGATATCGGTAAGTCCGGTAATCGTGTTGCCGTTGCGATTGAATATGTTGCCATTAGCGTCGCATTTTGTGCAGCTTGCCTTTCCATTACCGTTGTCGGAATAGCTATGCGGTTCTCTGTCTGTTGGCGCGCCGCAAACGGTGCATTCCTGCCAATGCTCGGTCTTGTTAAAGAAATATGTTCCAAATGTATGCCCTTTTGCCGCAATCGTCAACGCCTGCAAAGTGCTTTCAATTTTGTTTTCGTCAAAATACTTTCCGCAGATGGAGCAACAATAATGCGCGGCAAGACCGGTTTCGGTGCAAGTTGCGGGGACTTCGGGGATCAGCTCGCCAAAGTTGTGACCGCCGTTTTGGTATTCAACTGTTGCAATGTAATAATCATACAAAGCAGATACCGCCATTTTATATGCTTCGCTGCTGCCGTTTGAAAGAACAGAGTAAGCATAGGAGAGGGCAGAAAGGTTAGTATAAACAAGTTTGCCGTTATCAATATCAACGGTGAAGATTTCGGCTAACTGATGTGCCGCAACATCACGGATAACAACCTTAAAGTTGCCGTTTGTCTGCTTGGTTACGGTAAACGCAACATTGTCACCGTTTCGGTCTGTTATATTGATAGTGGGAACATAATCCTTGCTTGCGGGGGTGATGTAAAGCACAACCGCTGTTTTATCATCAAGAACAAGGCTTCTTGCGGTGGCTTTAATAGCGGTGTAATCACTTGCAACAGTCTTTATTGCTTCAAACGCTTTGAGTTCATCGGCTGTGTGAAGCGTGATTTCCGTGCGAGCATCAGTGCCGACATATTTACCGCCGTTACCTACTTCATATTCAGAATGTGTTTCGTCGAGTGCTATCTGTGCATAGTGTGCAAAGTTTGAAATTGTATTGACGAGATTTACGATAACCGCATCTTCTGCCGTTCCGCCTTGATGATTTGCGAGTACCAAATCGAGATAATCTGTAACCGATAGCGGATTTTCTCTTTCAACGGTGTATTCGCCGTCGTGGAAAAATGCCTCTATTTTTTCATCAACTTCAAGAACGTTTAAGTAGCAGGTAAATACATATCTGCCCTTTTCGTCCTTGACGGCATCGGAAAGGGGAATATTTACCGTGCGGATATTGCCGATTTTGAATTCCATATAGGCGTCTGCCGCCGGGTTCGGATCGTGGAGATATCCTTTGAACTTGAAAGCAAGTGCGCTGTCGAGTGCGAGGTTTTTGGAAACGAATTCAAAAATCTTATATCCGCAGACCTTGCATACGCCTTGTGATGAATAATCGTGTATCGGATTATAGGTCGCATCGGAGCGAACAAATTGTCCGTATGCCGCTTTGATTTTGTCTAAGTCATCACCGCAGGGATAATTTACAGTGGAAATATTTGTACCCGAAAAAACATTATTTTGTAAAAACGACGGAATGTTGTCGGTCACCGTTATCGTCGTTAAACCGCTATGATAAAAAGCCAGAGGATCAATCGCTCTAACGCTTGCAGGAATCGATATACTTTTCAAACCGGTACAGTACTCAAAAGCTCTGCCCCCGATCTGTACAACACCTTCGGGAATAACGACGCTTGTCAAACCGGTACAGTTCGAAAAAGTGCCATCCTTAATTATTTCAACACTTTCGGGAATTTCAATGCTTTTCAAAGCGGTACAGCCTATAAAAGCGCTTTCATGAATATCTCTGACACTTTCGGGAATCTCAATGTTTGTCAAACTCGTACATCCCGCAAAAGCACTATTCCAAATTTCTTCAACACCTTCGTGAATAACAACGCTTGTCAAACCGGTACAGCCTTCAAAGGTGTAGTCATCGATATAATATAAGCCCCCGGGAATCTCAATGCTTGTCAATTTGGCACATCCTGCAAAAGCGCTGCTTCCAATCTCGGAAACATCACCCGAAAGCACAACACTTATCAAATTGGTACAGCCCGCAAAAGCGCTACCTCCAATACGGTTAACATATTCGTGAAGCACAACGCTTGTCAATTTGGTACATCCCGCAAAAGCGCTATTTTCAATCCTGTTAAGACATTCGGGAAACACAACGCTTGTCAAATTAGTACATCCCGCAAAAGCGCTATTATTAATCCCGCTAAGATATTCGGGAAGCACAACGCTTGTTATATCGGTACGATCTTCAAAAACCGAATATCCGATGGTTCTGATAGTTATAAGTTTACCGTCTATATATGTATCACTGGGAATCACAACGTCGCCGCCGTTGCCGTTGTATGCCGTCAGCATGTCGTTCGCATCAATCACAAATTCTTTTGTGTCACATAACGTACAAACATAATTAACAAAATTATGCTTTCCTTTTTCGCCGACCTCAACCATGCCGGTTTCACCGCAGATGGTGCATTTTTCCTCATAAACCGCAGGTTTTAAGCAAGTTGCCTCGGATATCAAATCACCGATTTCCCAAATGTGCAAATGCTTTTTCGTAATATTCACATATTGTCTTCTTGATTCAGCATAATCGGTTGCGGTGGTTAAAACTTCGGGACCGGAATCACCGGCATAGACATTAACATTACCGTAAACATTAAATTCGCCGCTATTTGAGGCCTGATAGCCTGCGCCGATGCCGTTCGAACGATTTCCCTGTGCTTCAACAGCGCCACCGTACATCGTAAAGCTGCCGCCGTTTTCACCCGAACCGCCGCCGATACCTGCGGCATCGGTTCCGCCCTTGGCATAAATATCGCCGCCATATACAGTAAGGTTGCCGCTTGTACCTTGAATGTTTCCGCTACCAATACCGGCATAACCGGGAGTTGTAAGGGGTACGGTTGCCTGCAATCTGCCCGTATCATTCGTTTGACCGTAAATATTAAGTGCATTGCCGGAAGAAAGTTCAATACCGTTTGGCAAATTCAGTGTGCATCCGTCGGCAAGAATAAGGTTGGCGGTACCTGAAACCGTGATACGGTTGGTGTTGGTAACATCGGAAATGACCACATACCAGCCGTTTTCTATATTTTGGGTGTCGCTTGAAACAATGTTGAAGTAACCGGGGAAAACCTGTTTTTTGGTTTCTTCAATTTCCGTGCCGCTCCAAGTGCGATCGAGATAATAAACGCTGGCTAAAAAATCATCGTTTTCAATATTGATCATAACGGCGGACTTTACGATTTTGTCCCCCGCCATCAGGGTATAATAGTCTTCGTTGTACTGACCGTCGGTCAAATTAGCTTCTTCGGCGGTGTTGTTGTTGACCTCTGTCAGATTTTCGAAACATTCATAATCGGTGCCGCCTTTAACAGAAATATCAGTTCCGTTAGAAAACTCCTCACCGTAGCTTAAAGCGGCGGCGCGGTTACCGGTTGCAATAATTTTTGCATTATCGGTAACATTGATCGGTGCGCCGTCGATACCGGCAGAAGTGCCCCTGGCAACAATTGTAACATTGTCCGATACCGTTATGCCTTCATAGCAAAGAAGCGCCGCAGGTCTTGAAGAATCGGCATAATTTGAAAAATAGTTATCTGAGGTGTTTTCGAGCGTGAGCGTTCCGTTACCCGTGAAAATTGCCTCGCCCTCAACATACAAGCCGAAATCACGGCCCGAGATTTTGACGTTGCCGTCAATATTGATAGTAAAAGGCGCATTGTCATCATTAGTTAAATACATACCCACCAAACCCGAGGTTTCGAAATCAAAACCGTCATAGAGGTTGAGCGTGTGGGTGCTCTCGTTATAGTCCCATTTGCCCGCAGGGATATTTGAAGAAGCATATCCATAATACGGTACGCCGTCATTAGTTATTACAAAATTGAATAAATATACATACCGTGTCGGGTACATTCGCTTGCTGGCAATGGTAAACGTCAGCCATTCGTCCGAACTTGCCGAAACACTCATAGCGGGTATCAGCGAAAGGATCATTGCTATTGCCAAAATGATGCTAAGCAGTCGTTTTTTCATTCTCGTTTTCTCCTTCAAAAACAGTTTATAAAATTCAAAAAAATTCATTTCTCTAATTTAATATTATATCATATTATACAACAAAATGGAACAGTTTTCTTAAACGATATGATGTTTTAAGGCCAAACACACATATCATCTCGTTGCATTTACTTTACTTATCGGTTGACTATTGATTTTATATGTGTTAATCTTTCATTGTTATTTCGGTAGGTGAGGAAATAAAACAGATGATGATACTGTTTATTGTTTTATTTATTTTGCTTGCAATTCCGCTGTTTTTGGTGGGTTGTATATGTTATTATCTTATTCGTCAGCCATTGGTTAGATTTTACCGCAAACGCTCGGCAGATCCGGATTTTTACCATTATGATAAAATCCCCAAAGATTTTGTTCATTTTATTCTTCAGATAGAAGATGACGCTTTTTTCGATCATCGCGGTTTCAGATTTGATATGATACGCGTTGCGTTTAAGAATAATAAAAAAAATCACACAATTGTTTCGGGCGGCAGCACGGTCACTCAACAGCTTATTAAAAATCTTTATTTTAATTTCAAGCATAATTATCTGCGCAAGTTGATCGAAGCCGGCTTGACCGTTTATGCCGAGCATGTGCTTAGTAAAAGGGAAATTATAGAGTTGTTCTTAAACATAATATATTTCGGCAACGGAAAGTACGGTGTTGTAGATGCGGCTCGTTTCTTTTTTGATAAAAATGTTGAAGATTTGTCCTTAAATCAACAGTTTATGCTGGCGTGTATGCCGTTTGCGCCAACAGTCGGCAATCCGCTTAAACATCCCGATGTTTTTTTAAGGGTTAGAGATAAAAGACTTTACGCTTTGAAAAAAAGAAAAGTTATTTCCGAAAGCGATATGAAACATATTATATGCTACGATGAAAAGTGCCTTGACCCCGAACTTCGAATATGCGGGGAAGAGGAGAAAAATTATTCTGATGAAATCGTTTTGATAAACGAGCGGTTCGGACTGCCCGGAAGATACAATAAAAATTGAAAAAATCATCGGATTTTAGATGAATGTTCCGAAGAAAGGATGTTTTTTATGTTTAGAAACAAAAATTTTGATGATATTTCCCCGATTATCGAAAAAATCGAATATTTCCTTTCGAGTCACCATATCACAACCGGTGAAATAGAATGCTGTTGTTTGCTTGCGGAAGAGGTTATTTATGTTTATCGTGAAAAGAAAGGAAGCAACCGCTTTTCCTTTGAGCTTTCAGAAAAATCCGATAAGGCGGTTGTTTCCTTAAAGTTCAAATCGGATAATTATAATGTTTTTGAAAGTTCGGATAGTATCATCATCCGCAATTTAATGAAAAAACTGCCCGATTGTTACAGATGGGAATATAAAAACGGATATAATATTGTTCGTTTTAGCTTTGCGACGGAGCGAACTTTATGGCAGAATCTTCGCTATCTCGGAAAATTTATCAAAAAAGAAAAGAATCGCCTTTCGGGAGCATGCGTTTTACAACTTGTGGGAATTGCTTTCAGCGTTATTATCCCCGTTCTCAGTGCGCGGCTTATCAGCAACTTGGCATTAAACGCTCTTTCGGCAGTTGTTGTAACAATGCTTATTTTGTTTTTGGTGCGCATAATAAACGATTTGATAGTTTATTTTGCAAACCGTTTGCATAATGCGGCTTATAACCAAATCAGGTATTCTATCGAGATGGAACTTGCAAATGCCATAATGGCTATGCAGGTTGACTCTATCGAGAGGCACGGAACCGGTATGATCATTCAACGAATGACGGGTGATACCATATCTCTTGCACGCGGTGTGGAAACTTTGGTTAACAGGTCATTTACTTTTATCAATTATTTAGGTGTTCTTGTTGCTATTTTTATTTTAAGTCCCGGTGCATTTGCCGTTAAATTTGTAAGTGTTTTAGTATTGATTTTCATTGAGTCGCTTAAAAGCAAACGCGAGATAAACAATGAAAGAGCATACAGAGTTCAAAATGATCGCTTTTGCGATGTTGTGGGCGAAATGGTACGCGGCAATAAGGATATCAAATTGCTAAACAGTGAAAAACCGTTTATGGAAGAACTTAAAGCCGTTATTAAGGAAACCAACAAAAAGCACTTGCAGCTTTTCAATGTTTCGCAGAACTACACCGTTTTTTCTAATCAAATCGGCAATATTGCGGAACTTTGTTTCTATTTTGTTATTGTGGTATATCTTTCAATCGGTTATATTCAACCCACGCAGGCAATAGTTCTTTTCAACTATTCCTTAAACCTTGCCGGTGTTTCCACATTTATCGGTGGCTTCCTCAGTTATATCAAAAGTATGGGCCTTTCAAGTGAACGCGTGTATCAGCTTGTCAATAAACGCGAATTCGCAAAGGAAAAATTCGGTGAAGAACATCTTGATAATGTTGCGGGTGATATAGAGTTTTGTGATGTTAAATTTGCTTATGAATCAAGCGATCCTATGGGAAAATCAAACGAGGTGCTTACCGGACTTAACTTAAAAATCAAAGCGGGAGAGACGGTGGCGTTTGTCGGGAAAAGCGGTTGCGGTAAAACAACTGCGCTTAATTTGATTTCAAGGCTTTACACCCCAACCTCCGGCACCGTTTTGATTGACGGCGTGGATATCAGCCGCTTGGATAAAGAAACTATTCGCGGGAATATCTCGGTCGTAAGCCAAAGTCCGTATGTTTTTAATATGAGCGTTAAAGATAATCTTCGCCTTATCTGTCCCGATCTTTCAGAAGAGGAAATGATTGCTGTGTGCCGTGATGCGAGTATCCATGATGAAATTTTGGATTTTCCGAAAGGATATGATACAATCGTAGGTGAAGGCGGTGTTATGATGTCGGGCGGTCAGCGGCAACGCTTGGCATTGGCCCGCTGTATGCTCAAAGATCATCGCATAATTCTGCTTGATGAAGCAACATCGGCACTTGATAACCTAACACAGTCGCATATTCAAAACACTATAAATCAAGTTCAAAATGAAAAAACCGTGGTTATTGTGGCGCACAGACTTTCAACTATTAAATCGTGTGACCGAATTTTCTATTTCTCGGAAGGTCGCGTCTTGGCGCAGGGAAATCACGAAGAACTTATGGAAAAATGCCCCGAATACCGTATGCTTTATTTAAGCGAATAATTCTGTAATATATGATAAATCCCCCGAAACTTTTTATAGCTTCGGGGGATTTTTATAAGCAGATTTTTATTAGTTTATATAGGCAGCTGTCGCTGTGTAATAATCATAAAGTGCCGATACTGCCGCCTTGTATGCTTCGCTCTTTGAGCTTGAAAGAATAGAGTAAGCATAAGAGAGAGCAGACAAATTGGTGTAAACAAGTTTGCCGTTATCAATATTAACTGTAAAGTTTTCATTAAGCTGATGTGCCGCAACATCACGGATAACTACCTTAAAGTTGCCGTTTTCCTGTTTTGTGCTTGTAAAGGCAACATCGTCACCGTTTCTGTCTGTTATCTTGATTTCGGGAACATAATCTTTGCTTGCGGGGGTGATATAAAGC
>JAZUJA010000093.1:0-13859 GCA_045642495.1 Acutalibacteraceae bacterium | reverse complement strand
ACGACCTGAAAAGGATGAATTTTGGAGGAGATTTTTGTTTTGAGGTTGCAGACGTGCTGGCGCCCGTCAAAACCGAAAGGCAAAAATAAACCCAAAAGTCGCATTTTCAGGCAGGTTCGGATTATTTTCGTCAGGCTAAGGTTTAAGGAGAGATTTTCAAAATTATTTTTGCAAATAGTTGATTTTTGAAGCACAAATACATTAGAATAATGCTACCAAAAAAGAAAGGGGTTTTTATATGAATAAAAAGGCAAATAAAAGAAGAAGTATTCTTCCGCTTTATGTTTATCTCGCAATCAAAAAACATACAAACTGTGAAAAACACTTAAAACAATCCGAGTTGCCCGAAATACTTGAAAAAGAATATAAAATCACCTGTGAAAGACAGTCCTTAAACCGCACCGTTCATTCGCTTGCGGATGATCGGCTTAATATATGCTATTCAAGAACGCAGGGCGTTTGGATGGAACAATAAATTTTATAAAAGGGGAAAGCGTTTATGAACATACCTTTCAGCAAGCACTGCTGTGCCGTTTGCCATAATTGGGATGGCTGGAACGATTATTATTCTTATGATGATTATGTTGCCGTTGATGATGATAAACTGCTTGGAACCTGCACGGTAAAGGGCGGCGCTGTGGGGCAGAAATGCCTTGCTACCGACGGCGAAAAATGCAAGCTCTATGATAAAATATACAGCGAGCTTGAACTTGATGAGCTTGCAAGACCAAAAAAGACAAACAAGCGCAAAAGAAATATTCCGCTTTATGTTTATTTGATTCTTGAAGAAAAAAGTGATCCCCAACATCACTTAAAGCAAACGGAAATCGCGGAAATTCTTGAAAAGGAATATGAGGTTTCGATTCAAAGGCAGGCGCTTGGGCGCACTATCCACGCCCTTTCAAACGAAAATCTCGGCGTTTGCTGCTCGCCGACCGATGGCGTTTGGCTGAATCTTAAAAGCGCATAAATTAAAAAGCCGTTTCTTTATTTAAGAAATGGCTTTTTTCAATAATATATTTATGGTATAATATAAAAAATCTTGAAAAGTTGTGATATAATGGTTAAGGAACTTATGCACGATCCGATTTTTCTTGCAAGAAAGTCGGAAGCGGCATCAAATGCGGATATAGCCGTAGCGGAAGATCTGCTCGACACTCTCACCGCAAACCGTGAAAAATGCGTCGGTATGGCGGCAAATATGATAGGCGTTTTGAAAAGAATAATCGTTTTTGATAATGATGGAACATATATGACTATGTTCAACCCCGAAATTATCAAAGCCGCAAATCCTTTTGAAACAAAAGAGGGTTGCCTTTCGCTTATCGGCGAGCCGAGAGCTTGCAAGCGATATAAAACGGTAAAGGTTAAATGGCAAAATGCCGATTTTGCGGTCAGAATAAAAACCTTTTCGGGCTTTACGGCGCAGATAATCCAACACGAAATTGATCATCTTAACGGAATTTTAATTTAATAAAAGGAGATAAAAATATGCAAAGAGTAGTTGATTTTTTGAAAAGTGCGGGAACTTATTATCTTGCAACGGCAGAGGGCGACCAGCCGAGAGTTCGTCCCTTCGGCACGGCGCATCTTTTTGAGGGTAAGCTTTATATCCAAACCGGTAAAGCAAAGCCCGTTTCAAAGCAGATTGCCGCAAATCCCAAGGTTGAGGTTTGCGCTTTTAAGGACGGTAAATGGCTTCGCATCTGCGGTGAGCTTGTTGAGGATGACCGCGTTGAGGCCCGCAAATCAATGCTTGACGCTTATCCCGAGCTTCGCTCAATGTATGATGAAAACGACGGTAACACCCAGGTGCTTTATTTCAAAAACGCCACCGCAACATTCTCCTCTTTCACCTGTGCCCCCGAAACCGTAACATTTTAGATTTCAAAATAAATTCGGCTGATAATTCCCTTCTTATCGTTTTGATTACGAAGCCAATCCCATAAAATGAGTTCTAACAACTGTTATTTTAAGCCGTCACTTATGTGGCGGCTTATTATTTTTGCGAAAATGGGGCGAAATTTCTTGTTTTTAAGAGAAACATACTTGATTATTTTTTTTTATGTGGTATGATGTTTTGTGGATAAGTGTGCCCTTTTTGGGCACACGAAAAATTATAAAAAAAGGAGGGAAAGGACTGTGAAATACGATATTCAGTCATACGTGTTAAAGCTTGACCGTGAATACCACAAACGCATAAAATGGTACCGTTTGTTAGCGGTCCTTTCCTGCATTACGGTATTCCTTACCATATATCTGCTTATAATGCCGGGCATTACCAAAACCGATGAGTATTACGGAGACTTTGAGTCTTCCGATCTGTCCCGTTTCGGTTACCGATATGCGCGGTGCGAATTTTACCTACACTGTATCGGAAATTCATCATTCCGATAAGCTTGATATCAGCCGCTTTGAAAATAAGGGCTTTGATTGTATTATTTACTCTAAAAGATCGCTTTTTTCGGATTACGTTATAGTATGCTGTAAATAAAGCGGTGTGATAATAAATTTTCGGATTACCATTTATGTTACGGAGGGAATATGAACCGCAAAACTGCAGTGATAATAATAAGCATATTGCTATGCCTGATGATAACGGCGATAGTACGGCTGATACAAATAAATAACAAAAAAGCCGAAACCGATAAGAAGTTTGATCTGCTTGAATCGGCGATTAAATCCGAATCGGAAGCGGCATCGGGTTCTGATAAATCGGGCAGGGACTTTGAAGAGCTTATAAAGATAAACGGTGATTTTGTTGGGTGGCTCAAGGTTGATGATACTAAAATCAACTATCCGGTTGTTCAAAGCAAAACCGATTCCGATTATTATTTGAATCACGGATTTTATAAGGAATCGGATTCACACGGCGTGCCGTTTGTTGAACCCGAGTGTGACACGGAAAACTGCGATAATCTTATAATTTACGGACACAATATGCGCGATAAAACCATGTTCGGCGCGCTGGAGCAGTTTGCCGATGCAAAGTTTTTCGGCGAAAATCATCTTATATATTTTGATACTCCCGCAGAGCACAGCGTATGGCAGGCGGTTTCGGTGTTCAGAATATCGGAAAAAGATACGCAGGTTTTCCCTTACCACAAGGCAACCCGCTTTGAAAACTTCAGCGCGGCGGACTATATCGCAAGAACAAAGTATTATGCGATAAACTTTGACGAAACGCCGATAGAGCAGGGCACAAAGCTGATAACCTTATCAACCTGCGAATATACGCTTGATCACGGGCGGCTTGTTGTTGTTGCAAAGAAAATTTCATAAAAAACAAAAAAAGGACGGAAAAGTTAGTTGACTTTCCGTCCTTTTAATAATCATCTTTTTTCTTAGTAAAAGCAACAACCACGGTAAGAACAAGCATGATAGCGCTTGCGATCAAAAGCATAATCCACGCAACAGGAGAATTGAAAACAGAGTCGCCTGTTCGCGGCGGAGGATTGATCGGTAAGCCGGAATCATCGGTAGCATTACCGCCGGGTGAGTTTGGATTAACATCATCGCGCGGAGCGATAAGCACAACAACAGTTCGAGTGCCCGTAGCACCTGTTGAGCAGGTTGCCAAGGCGACAGCCTGAGTTGTAGTGGGGTTTAGCAGGAGCTCATTCATAGCTGAGTCCCAAACATACAGAGCATTGTTTTTAAGATAATGTGCAAGCCCCGTAAGGTCGCTACCCCACAAACTCGGGTTGAAGATTTCTTCTGAACTGTCAGGAATTTCAAGAGCCGCAAGCACCTGCATTTTCATGACATCTTTTTCGGTCATAACAGTGGCGCTGTGGTTGGTTTTGAAGAATTCCTGATCCTTATACAAATCAAGATCGCCAAACATAAGGCTGTTATCCATGTGATGCCCGTAAACGAGGGAATATGAATCTTTCATATCGTTGCCGTTTCGGGTGTCAAGGAAGATGCTGCCTGCAAGAGAGTAATTTCCGTAGAAATCACGGTTCATATAAGCAAGGTTGCTCTTTCCCTGAACGATAGGATAATCGATCTTGGTGCCATCGAGCGTAACCCAAGCGCAAACATCGGGATTTATTGCTTTAAGCCGAGAAAAATCCACTGTGCCGTCAGCACTTTCAATGGGCTTTAGCGTGAGTATTTCATTATAGACATCTTCAGCCTCGGTGTATGTTCTGTGGTTAGACCACAGACCATACCCGAAAAAAACTAATACAAATACCATCAAAAGCACGGTAACACAGTGCATAACACGGTTAACGGCTTTCAGTATGGACATATTTGTTATTCACCAAGAGCCTTCTTGCGTCTGCTTATAATAAGTGCAACTCCACCTGCGAGAACAACAAGGATAAGTGCGATATAGGGAGCGTTTTCAACGATAACGCCGATATCGATGTTTGTTGCCTTATTGTTGGTGAGGGTGAGTTCATCGGTAGCGTCTGAGATAGAACCGGTTGCCTTAGCAGCAGCCCACTTCTCGGCAGCTGTGCCTACGGCGGCTTCAGCTACAACGGTATCGGTATCATCATCACTTGCAGCGAATGCGAAAGAGTGAGTATAACCGTCAGCAGAGTAGTCGGTTTCAACAACGGTGTAGGTTACGCCGTAAGGAATGTTCTTGAAAGTAACGGTTTCGCCGTTCTTAACATTGATAACAGCGGTAGCGGTGTAAACGTTGCCGTCCTTAGCCCAATCAGCAGGAGCGATGGAGCTTGCTGTACCGTCATCATAAGTGATAGTGCTCTTAATTGTGTTAACAGCGCTCTCATACTTGAAGGTTACGGTAGCTTCAAACTGTCTGTCAAGGTCACCCATGTTACCTGTTACTTCCTTAGTGATAGCGAGGTTACCGTTGCTGTAAGTGTTAAGGATACCGTCATTTTTGGTATCATTAAGTTCAACGGGGTTGCCGTCAGCGTCGGGAGCATTGGTGTGAAGGGTTACAAGACGGAGGAAGTCGCCTGCGCCGTCGTTGATAACCTGAACATGAAGATAATATGTATTATCATCATAGGTTACACCTGCGGTAGTACCGGTGGTTTCAGTAACGGTGTACCAATAGTCACCAACGTGGGGGTACGCGGGAAGAGTTACTGTACCTGTTACGGTACCGTCAGCAGCAGCGGTTCCCACAGTAGCTTCTGTAAGAGAAAGAGCAGCGCCGCCGTTGATCTTCGGCATGGTTGAAACAGTGATTGCAGGACTTGCACCGTAAACATTGTTTACCTGATAGTTGGTGAAAGTTACCTTGAATGTTTCTGCAGGGCTCAAACCGTCAGTATCACCGGCAATTTCATAATGCTTGGTGAAGGTGAAGGAAGGAGTATCTGCAAGGTCTGCTACAACATCGGTGTTGTTGTAACCGGCGGGGGTTGCAGCAAACGCAGAGATCGTCATTGTAGCCATTAAAGCAACAACGAGCAAAATTGATGCGAGTTTCTTCATTTTTTTTACCTTCTTTTCTGTTAGATTATTTTATGTCTAATGAAAGCTATGACTTTCATCGAAACATCGTCAATGCGGATAAAACCGAAATTTCGGCTATCCGTGGATTGGGTGCGCCGGTCGCCCAAAATGTAAACCGTGTTTTCGGGGAGCGATACTCCCCCTTTCCAACCCTCCGGCGGATAGGTCGGAAAAACAACCTCGGTTGTCTGCTTGGTACCGTTAACATAAAAATCTCCGTCTTCAGAGAAGTTTATATAGTCACCGGCTTTGGCGACAACCCTTCCGATATATTCCTTGCCGTCAACATTATAAAAAACAACATCGTTTTTCTTTAAGTTTCCGGGGTGCTTGAAGGCAAGGGTCAGGTCGCCGTCCTTCAAAGCGGGGTACATATCTTCACCGTCAACAATGCGCAATGAAAAGAAAACCCCGAACAGACCGACTATAACGGCAATAATCAAAACAATATTCAGCGAATCGAGGATTATTCGCCTGTTTTCACGCTCCAAAACGGCTCGTTTTCGGCGCGCTTCGATCTGCTTTGAAAGCGGATCGAGGGGAGATAAAAACTCATTATTCTCCATCGTTTTTCTCCCGTTTGGCGAGGATAAGCTTTTCATAAAGGGCGTTTAGTTCGGCAATTTTTTTCCAAACATCAACCTCATCCACACCGCCGAATAATTTTTTCTTGAATTTCACCGTTTTAAGCCACTCATAGATTTCAAGCTGTGAAGCGGCTATTTCGGGCAAGTTTTCCGTTTTATTTTTTTTCATTAAATATTTCTCCTTCTTTTGCTGATGATGAAGAAAATATACATAGCAAAAAACACAATGACCGCAATGGCGATCGCGAGCATATAATCCTCGATTGTTGTTCCAACATCGATGTTAACATCTTTTGTGTTCGTTACCGTAACGGTGTCGCTTTCATCGGTGATAACACCGTTTGCATAGTTTTGATCCCACAATGAGCCGGTTAAAACGGTGTCGCCGGGCTCGGTGTTATTATCAAACTCGAAAGCGGGGGGATCGTAACCGTAAGAAGCATAACTCAGCTCGTTTATCGTGTATGAAATTCCCGCTTCAAGATTTTGGAATGTGATTGTATCGTTGTTTCTTAAATAGAAGTTAACCGTTTTCGTTCCCGTCCATTCGGCATCAATGGTGCCGTTTTCAATATCCGTATATGCGCCTAAGGTATATTTGTAGCCGCCGTTATAGGTTATGGGGGTGTGAACGGTTCTGTATTCGGGAACCGTGAATGTAACGGTCATCTTGAAGTATTCATTCAGGTCATACATATTACCCCTTAATTTCTTGGTGATATTAAGCTGTCCCGTAACATGCTCGGGTATAAGCTTAATATAGGTGTACATAACAACACCCTGAGTGGCATCAAGCTCATCATAAGGCGTATTCTTTAATGAATAATCTTCGCTGTAAACAACGGTTTTATAGTAGAAAACATCGCCCTCATAACCGTTGAAGGTTTCGTTCGGCGTAAAGGTTATATCGGCATAGTTTAAGTGATCTTGACCCTTGGCGGTGTTTGTTGTTCTCGGCGTGGCGAGGTTAACATTCAAGGTTCCGCCCTTGCCATAAGCCTCTGCCTTGCCCGAACCCTCTTTACCGTAGGGATTGCCGTAGCTATCATAAGCAAGCGGAGTTATCACCGTGCCGATACTGCCGCTCTTATCATCCCAATAAGTAAGCTGCTCGGCATCCTTATCGTCGGCGTAAATTCCGTTCGGCGAATAAGCAATTCCCACTATATCTGCACAGGAATCCATAAGGTCATCAACGGCGCCCTTGTAACGCGGAACGCGGTAAACATCGTTGTCGAATATCGCACCCGTGCCGGATAAAGCACCGTCGTCTGAAATTCGGGTTCTGGTGTCGTTGTTGATATAGTCAACGCCCGACCATTGCCAATCAAGCTTGGCTGAGGTTGAAAGCGCCTTTTGAAGGGTCACGCTCGGTTCAAACGGATCATAATAGAAGGTTTTATCGGGTTCAACATCATAAACATGAATAGTAAGGGTCCAGGAATATGTTGTGTACTCAGTTATTGAAGGATCTGCCGGAACGGGAACACCGTTATCAACATAAACCGCCACGGGATTTCCCTCGCTGTCAACCGTGTATTCGCATTTATAGGTTCGGCTTCCCGTACCCGTTTTATAAATGTTATCGTTTGCGGTGAAGTAAACCGAGGTGTTGTTAAAGGGATCAAAACGGAAGGTATCCGATGCGTTTCCCTCTTCGTTTTCGGAATAGGACGCGTCAAGACTTGTAACCGTAAGGCCCTTTATATGCTGCTCGCTTCTGTGTCCCTCATGGTCTTCGGTGCATTCAACAAGACTTACCGGAATGCTTGCCTTTGTTCCGTCGGGGTTAAATACCGTTTTGCTTATGAAATTCGGCAGTTCGCGCTCATGATCAAGCCAAACGTAATATTCACGCTCATCATAATCCTGCGCGTTTGTAAGGGTTGTGATATAAGTTGTGTCGGCAACGGTCAGATTGTAATTAACATCGTAAAGCATAGCATCGCCGTCGATAGTTGTCTGCTTTTCAAACTCGGTCGTTGCGTCGGGGTGAGTAATGTTGTCACCGAAATAATGCTTAGGCTCTTCGGTTATTATATGGCCGTTATAAGTTTCGCCTTCGTTTACATCAAGATCATAATAAAGCTCGTCCGAAGGCGGTCTTGAAGCATAAATCGGCATAGTTCCGCCAACGAGAACAAGGCGTTCCTCGCCGGTATCGGTATAATAAGCCGAGCCGTCGGCACGCTTTTTAGTGTAATACTCTATGAAATAATACTGATGGCGGCTGTCAAGCTGAGGCCAGACGTATTTCCAATCGTTTTTACTGTCAAGCTTAACCTTATCAACCAATGTACCTGTTCTGCGGTTAAGACCTTGACCGTTACCGCCGCCGTTAGCAACTTCGGGGTTCCAGTAATAAAGCTCAACGGTAATACTGTCAAGCGGCTCGGTACCGTTCGCCCATTTTTTAACAACTTCGTAGTTGCGCTGATATTCAAGCGGAACACCGATGGAATAACCAACATTTTTGAATTTTGCCTTTTGAACGCTTGATGACAGCGAAACCGACTGCTTCATAACACTTGTTGTATCAAAAACTATGTTGCCGTCGCTGTCACGAACATAATCTGCGCTGAAAACAATATCTCCGCCGATAGTATCCTGCCGGATTGTGTATTTTGTGCCGTCAGGGCCGCTGGTTGTTGGAATAACCGTTCCCGTGCCGTTTGCCAAATAACCTGCATCAACCGCTTTTTTGCTTGTTGTGGGCAGGTATTTAAGAACATCGGTTTGAATATCGGAAAGCAGAACTTTAAGATAATATGTTGTTGATCCCACCTGCGGGTAGGGAACGCCCATAAAGGTATAAATTCCGTTTGCATCGGTTGTTGCAACAAAGGGAGATTCGCGTGTTTCATAAAGAACATTGCCGTCATCATCATAAACAAACATACCGTTTTCGTTAAACACGGGCAGGGTTACGGTATGCATTATCTGATTGCCGCTTGCGTCAACAAGGGTTACCATAACATCTTTCAGCGGCTGGTCGCCGTTTCCGCCAACGTTCTTTTGATATGTTGCATCGAGGTTTTCATCATAAAAGATTTCGCCCGTTATAACGCCCGTGTTTTCGGATTCGATGATAGCAAAGTCGGCAGTAGCCGTGTATTCACGGTTGCCGGTGGAATAATAGGTCCAAAGGTCGATACCTGCCTGGTTACCGCCGCCGCTGTTGGAGCCGTTACTGAACTGCATTGAAACCGAACTTGAATCAACCGGCTCATGGTGATATGAATCGGTGAAATCGGCAAATGACGTATCGATAAATTCCATTTCCTCCGGCGTTAGCGCAGAGTAAGGCTTTCCATACGTCAGTTGCGAGATATAATCTTTATCATCTTTTTTAAGGGTTGAAATTCGTTCGGAGTCGAGCATATTAACTCTGCCGCTGTATGCCGGCTTGCCCGAACTGTTTACTTTGAAGTATTCAACACCGCCAACGTTGCCGATTGTGGCATCATAAGATCTCGTGTTGTCGGAAAGATTAAAGTAAGATCCGGTTTTATCAGGGGTCTCGCCGGCGCCTTCAATAGTGCCGTAAACGAGGGGGTTGTTGTTATAATACAAATCGTAACGGGAATGGCCGCTTGCACTGTCCTCACCGTTTATTCTCTCAACGGTCATACCGCCGTAAAGACCTTCGGCGTCGATAAGCGGGAAGTGGATTTCACCTGTTTTTTCCTCGGTGTAAATCTTAAATTCACTGTTTTTATAAAGACCCATCGGAATTACAACACCGTGGGTGTCTGTTCCGTCCCAGTTAAAGGCGTTTTTGCCGTGGGTAACAGGGCCGCTGAGCTGAATGATACCGCTTCCGTGCTCTTTATAATTCTGAAGCTCCTCATTATCGGGGTTTTCCGCAATCAATTTTTCAAGGCATTCACGAAGGTTAAGCTCAATCGAAACAGAGGACGCGCCGTCTGCGTCAAAGGTGAAGTAACCGCCTTGACCGTGGTGAGAAACGCCTATATCACTGCCGTTTGTAAGGCGAAGGTTGCTGATTTTATTAGGAACTTGAAGTGCCGGCTTTATCGTTTCGGGAAGCTCATCACTCGGCGTGTTGAAAAACACCTTAAAGGTTTTCTGGGTTTCGGTATCCTCGGCATAAGGCAGGTGAATGGTAACATTTTCCTCGGTTGCCTTATTCATATTGTCAAGCGAGTTATCGTTATCATAGAAAGAGTGGTAGATCGAAAGAGGATAATCGTCCGTTGTGGTGAAGCCTGCGTTGTTGGCAAAGAACATAAAGCCCCAAGGAACAAACTCTTCAAAATCCACCTTGTATATATAGCCGTCCGCCGTGAGAACGTTAACATGCAGGGAGGATTTGTATCTATAATCTGCGGTACCGCTGTTAAGCGCCAAATAGTTTGCCCATGATCTGCCGGGCTTAACCTCAAGCGCCGTATTATCCTCGTTTGCGCCAACAACGGTTATATCCCATGCCGAAACATAGTTATAACCCTGCGCGCTTTTTCCTATTTGCGCGTTATCCCAGTTTGAATTATTGGCAACTCCCACGATCGTCGGGTTAGTACCGTTGTTCCAACCGGTTGTTGAATGGAAAAGAAGTGTGTAAACGCCGTCTTCCTCCGCGGTGTATGAAAGCGGAGTATATCTTGCGTTTTGGGAATAGTTGTCACCCGTATTGGTGTTTGCCGCCGCGTCGGCAGAGTTTATAATCGGGCCGTTCTTCTCCTGCTCGGTGCTTGCGATGTAGCCTGCACCGTTTCTGGTAACATCAAACGGAACCTTTGTTTTATCGGGTTTTATAAGCACAATGTCTGCGCCCGTGGTATAAAATGTTTTCGCACCCTGCACAACCGCCGTGCTGTCGGGAATATTTGTGATGTTGGGCTCATCATCAACCGTAATGCAGCTTGCGTAAACGCTGCTTCCGAAATATGCGGTTTCACCTTTTTTGAGGTAAACCTGAATATGGTTTTGGCGGTCGATACCTGCGGTTTGATAGCCGTAAACCTTTTCGCTGAAATAGGGGTTGTTGTTGCAGTTTATAAAATATTCCGAATAAAATCGGGAGTCACCGGCGGTGGAGTTGAGCTGATAACTGCCCGAACCGTTAACGCCTGATTCCGGCTCGGCAAGCTCGGTAGCCTTAGCGTAAAAATTCGTAAGGCTAACGCCCCCCGTAAATGCCGCAAAAATCGCGGTAAATATAAGCAGAGAGCATAAAAATCTGAGGGCAGACCTGTCCTTTTTAAGTGTTGTTTTATTGTTCAAGTCTATCCCTCCCTTAACGGCATTATAAATGCTATATATATAATATATAAGATATTACTATCCTATCATACTATTTTACTTTATCAAGAGGAACAAAATAGGAACAAAAAAAGAGATTTTAAGAAAAATTTTTAACAATTTTTCTCAAAATCCCTAAGCATTTGATTTTTTATGATAAAAGCTTGCCCAAAGTTTCCTCGGCAAAGCTGAACTGCGTCATATATTCCGTTGGCGGTTGGGTTGTTTTTCCGTCAAGATAATTATAATAATCGCAGTCAACATTATCTTTAACAATGCCGATTCCCCCTCGGTTCATCAGCAGGCAATCGGAAAGCCCCAACTGCCGGAACCTTGTTATAAGGTCGTTTCGCAAATAGTTATAATATCGGCGCTTATCGTCATCCTCAAAAAGCGCCGCCATAATTTCCTGCGCAGAGCATTCAACTCCGCCTCGGTCAACAAGGTATGCAAGCAGTTCAAGTGTTCGCTTTCGCTCAAAAACAATGGGTTTGTTATCGCAATATGCCTCAAAATTGCCGAAACAGTGAAAATAAAGTCGCTTCGGCTGTTCTATCGGATAGCGCAAATGCTCAACGGCATCCTTGATATCCTCGGCCCAAATCGGCTTTTGAAGAAAAGCGCTGGCATACATATTGAATGCCTCAATCGCATATTCCCCGTGGCTCGTGCAGAATATGATATTAACCTTAGGATACATTTTCATCAGTTTTTCTGCAACCTCAAGTCCGCTGTTTCCCATAAGGTTTATATCAAGAAAAGCAATATCAATCGGATTTTCCTTTGCATAGGCGAGTCCCTCGCCGCCTGAGGTGAAGCAAGCGCAGTTTGCGGAAGGCAAAACCTCCGCTACGGCTTCGCTTAACATTTCAAGCATCGCTTTTTCGTCATCAATAAGCAGCAAGTTCATTTTTCGTATCCTCCAAAATAATTGTTGCAGTTGTGCCGATATTTTTTTTGCTTTCGATTTGAAGACTGCCGCCAACCATATATTCAAGGCGCTTTCTAACATTGCTGATGCCGATATGCGCTTTGCCGTCCCGGGGTAAACGCGTGGTATCAAAACCCAGGCCGTCATCCTGAACCGAAATATAGATTTTTCCGTTTTCGCGTTTGGTGGTAATTTTAACCGTGCCGCCCTCCGCGCGGCTGCGGATTCCGTGGTTAACTGCGTTTTCAACAAGCGGTTGCAAGGAAAGCGCGGGAATAGCGAAATCGGAGCATTCGATCGCGTATTCAACATTAAGCTTTTCGGAAAAGCGCAAAAGCTCAATGGAAAGATACGCTTTTGTGTGCTCAAGCTCCTTTTCAAAGGAAATGGGTGCGGTTTTGTTAAGGCTTTCCATATTCGCCCTTAAATATTTTGTGAAATTTTTTATTGTTTTTCGGGCAATTTTCGCATCCTTGCCGCAAAGCTGATAAATCGTGCCGAGCGTGTTATAAAGAAAATGCGGTTGAATTTGCGAAACCATGAGCTTAACGTTCATTTCGGTGTTTTCGGTTCTGCGTCTTTCAATTTCGGTTTCTTTTATAAGCAGGTTGCGGTCTTGCTTGATGTCAACGCTTATATAGATACTCAAAATAATAAATGCCAGGCTGATATAACCGGTAGAAAGGTTAAATATTTGGTCAACAACCGTAAGAAGCAGGGGTATAAACAAATATGCAAGCAACAAAAATGTTTCTTTTTTAAGCATATCTTTTTTCTTGAAAACAATGATGTAGGAAAGCCATAGCGCCGGTATCGAAAGAACTAAAAAGAATGAATATATGGGCGAATAATGAATGTATCCTGCGTCGGAGATGCTGAGAAGCCAACCGCTTGGCAACGATGTTGAAAAAACAGCCGTTGTTATAAAGCAATATACGGTAAGCCAGCGGATCTGCTTTTGGCATTTCTTTTTATATTGATTTTTAAGGCCGGTGATCGCCAAAATATAGTTCAAAAACATAACGCAGGTAAAACTGTTAAGGAAAAAGTCAACAACGGTCAGCAAAATTCCTATATTAAAAAGCACCGTATTAAGCGTCTTAGAAACAAGCATTCCGCTAAGTACCCAAGTCACGGCATTTTCTGTTAAAAGACAAATAATTGTAAAAACAAGCAAGCTGAAATCCTTTTCGGTGTTGTTTTTTGTCTTCTTGAACATACAGGCGAAAACAATGCAAACCAACAGCAAAATCGAAATCGCTTCAAAAGCGGCGTTTAAGTAAAATCTAAGACTCATATAGGATACCATTTGCCAAAGCCCCCATTCTTTCTTTCTCAAAACAGCCTTTGAAAATATAATCCGATAATATTATATCCGAATATAAAAATAATTGCAATATCAGAAGATTATCAAAACTGTGTATAAATCCCTTATTTCGGCAGATAATAGAAACATAAATTTTTTGCAAGGGTTTTATATATGAGTATGAGAGCAACGGGAATAGTTCGAAGAATAGACGATTTGGGGCGGGTTGTGATACCAAAGGAGATACGCCGCACAATGCGCATCCGCGAGGGCGACCCGTTTCTGATAACATTGACATCTTTTGACAAGTTTTAAGTCGGAT
>JAZUJA010000092.1:0-2496 GCA_045642495.1 Acutalibacteraceae bacterium | reverse complement strand
TGAAAGTTATTTTATTGATGATATTCGCCATGATATTTCAAATCTTGAGCCAAAACAACTTGCCAAAATGCGCAACCACCAAATTATCCTCGTTAAAGATATGGTTGGCCTTAAAAATCTTTATAAGCTTGTGTCCTATGCGCATCTTAACGATTTTTACGGTCGCCCCGTAACCCTGCGCTCCAATCTTGATAAGCATAGGGAAGGTCTTATCGTCGGCTCCGCTTGTGAAGCAGGCGAGCTTTATAAGGCGATTGTTGACGGCGAACCCGATGAAGTTTTATATGAAATCGCCGATTATTATGATTACCTTGAAATTCAGCCGCTCGGAAATAACGAATTTATGGTACGCGACTCTATGCGTCCCGATAAGATTGATAAAAAGGGAAATGTAACTAAAAATCGCTTTAAGCATGTCAGAAACATTGATGTAATTAAGGACTTTAACCGCAAAGTCGTCGAGATAGCCGATAAACTCGGTAAACCTGTTGTTGCAACGGGTGACGTGCATTTCCTTGATAAAAAGGACGGCATTATCCGCAAGATAGTTCTTGCGGGACAAGGCTTTGAGGATATCGAAAATCAAGCACCGCTGTATCTTAAAACAACCGATGAAATGCTTGAAGATTTTTCATATTTCGGCGATAGGGCAAAGGAATTTGTTATTGATAACCCGAATAAAATTGCCGATATGATATCACCCGATATTGTGCCTGTTCCAACCGAAAGCCATCCGCCGGTTATCGAGGGCTCGGATGATGAGCTTAGAAGAATTTGTCTTGAAAATGCCCACAATATGTACGGCGATCCTTTGCCTGAAATCGTTGAAAAGCGACTTAATAAGGAATTGAACGCCATTATCAATAACGGATTTTCCATCATGTATATGTCGGCGCAAAAGCTGGTTGAATATAGCGAAAGTCAGGGCTATTTGGTAGGATCCCGTGGATCGGTCGGCTCGTCTTTTGTTGCAACCATGGCAGGTATATCCGAGGTAAATCCGCTTGCTCCACACTATGTTTGCAAAAAATGCCGTTACAGTGAGTTTTTTGATGATGGCTCGGTGGGCTCCGGCTTTGATCTGCCCGAGAAAAAATGTCCCGTTTGCGGCGAAGTGCTTGACCGTAACGGCCATGATATACCGTTTGAAACATTCTTAGGCTTTAAGGGCGATAAGGTACCTGATATAGACCTAAACTTCTCCGATGAAGTTCAAAATAGGGTTCAGGAATACACAAAAACTCTATTCGGCGAAGAAAACGTTTTCAAGGCAGGAACGGTTTCTGCCATTGCGGAAAAAACCGCCTTCGGTTTTGTTAAGGCTTACGCCGAAAAAACGAATAAAGTTATAAACCGCGTTGAGATGAACCGCCTTGCAGGGCTTGTTGCCGCGGCGGAGGTTAAGTCCACCACCGGTCAGCATCCTGCCGGAATGATCGTTGTTCCTAACGGCGAATCGATTTATGATTTCACTCCCATTCAGCATCCTGCGGATGATACAAAAAGTGATATAATAAGCACACATTTTCAGTTTAAGTATATCCACGATACGCTTTTAAAGCTTGACGAACTCGGTCACGTTGTTCCAACCACCTATAAGTATCTCGAAGAGTATTCGGGAATACCCGTAAACGATGTTTCAATGAGTGATGAAAAGGTGTATAGCTTGTTTTTGTGCACAGATGCGCTGGGCGTTACCCCCGATGAAATTTTCGCAAAAACGGGCACTATGGGCATACCCGAATTCGGAACACGAAACACCCGAGATATGCTGCTTGAAGCAAAGCCAAAAAACTTTGCCGACCTTTTGCAGATTTCAGGTCTTTCTCACGGAACAAACGTATGGCACGGAAATGCGAAAGACCTTATTGATAACGGCACCTGCACCATTTCCGAGGTTATCGGAACGCGTGATAACATAATGGTTTACCTTATTCATAAGGGTATGGAATCGGGCAGAGCGTTTAAGATAACCGAAACCGTCCGTAAAGGCAAATATGCCAAGGGCGAAATTTCGGAAGAGGAATGGAAGGGTATTGCCGATGATATGCGCGCGGTAGGCGTTCCCGAATGGTATATCACAAGCTGTCAAAAAATCGAGTATATGTTCCCGAAGGCTCACGCGGCGGCTTATGTTATTTCGGCTTTGCGCCTTGCATGGTATAAGGTGCATTATCCGCTTGAATTTTATTGCGCATATTTCACGGCAAGACCGGAGGATGTTGATGTTCCCGTTATTTTGGGCGGCGTTGATAAGGTTAGGGCGGAGATCAGAAGATACACCGCAATGGGAAACGAAATCGGAAACAAGGAAAAGGAAGTTTTAACAAACCTTTTGCTCTTTAACGAAATGATGTCAAGGGGTATCGAGGTTTTGCCGATAGATATTAAAAATTCCCACGCGGTTAAATATTTGCCCGAAAACGGCAAGATGCGGCTTCCGTTCGGCTCCCTTTCCGGTGTCGGGGAAAAGGCCGCATACTTTATATATGAAGC
>JAZUJA010000091.1:0-3440 GCA_045642495.1 Acutalibacteraceae bacterium | reverse complement strand
AGAGTTGAAGAAATTGATTATAAGGATGTAGCAAGACTTCGCAAGTTCGTTTCCGAACGCGCAAAGATTCTTCCCCGCAGAGCAACAGGTACCTGCGCTGAACATCAAAGAGCTCTTACAACCGCTATCAAGCGTGCTCGTCAGATCGCTCTTCTTCCTTATTCTAACGATTGATAAATTTTTCCCTCGACTTTTTGTCGAGGGAATTTTTTTAATTTTTATCTTGACAAATTGTGAATAGAGTGTTAAAATCACACTATATTTGATAGAGGCGCGATGCTCATCAGTAGTGCTGATATTTGCCCGGTAAGGCAGGTATGAAAGGGAACATCGCCGAAATGGTCTGTGTATTTACCGATGCCTTTCCGTTGGGTCGTTGCATAATATGCTGCGAACTGTCACTGTAGAGTGGAGTGCTATTGATATTCTGTTTTTAGAATTTGCCGCTTTGCTTTGCAAGGCGGCTTTTATCTTTATAAAATAAAAAAGGGGATCTTAAAAATGAGAAAAGACAGAAACAGATTTGCTCGTCTGATTTTGCTGGGTCTTATTGTTGCAATAGTTACCTTCATCGGAACTTTCACAGCATTAGGCGAAAGCGAAAATCAGGAAACCGCCACAGCGGCGCCAGGAAATGCTGTTGTTGTTGATGTTGATGGTGAAGAGGTTGAATATGATCTCTCCGATGGCGACTCAGCACAAGAGTATGTTGACAATTATGCTGATAACCTTCAGTATGATAAGGATGTTAAGCAGAATATTGATTCCGCTATTGATACAGTGCGTGAATCGGTTAAAAATTATGCATCATTCTGGTCGTTGGTTCCGCCGATCATCGCTATCGTTTTAGCGCTTATCACAAAGGAAGTTTATTCTTCACTTTTCCTCGGTATTCTTTGCGGCGGTCTTATTTATTCAAACTTCAGCTTTGAAGGAACAATGAACCATACGCTTGTTGACGGCTTTATTGCCAGCATTTCCGATAGTTATAATATCGGTATCCTTATTTTCCTTGTAATGCTCGGCGCTCTTGTTGCTATGATGAATAAAGCAGGTGGTTCTCATGCATTCGGAAAATGGACAACAAAGCATATCAAAAGAAGAATAGGCGCTCAGCTTGCAACGATCGTTCTCGGTGTTCTTATCTTTGTTGATGACTATTTCAATTGCCTTACAGTAGGTTCAGTTATGCGTCCTGTTACCGATCAGCATAAAGTTTCACGCGCAAAGCTTGCTTATCTTATCGATGCTACTGCTGCTCCCGTTTGCATCATTGCTCCGGTTTCTTCCTGGGCAGCTGCGGTTGCAGGATTTGCAAAGGGCTCAGGTGCAACAAACGGTATGTCTCTCTTTATAAGCGCTATTCCTTATAACTTCTATGCGCTTTTAACAATTGTTATGATGTTGTTCCTTGCAATAACAAATATTGATTTCGGACCCATGAAGAAGCATGAGGACAATGCTAAAAACGGCGATATTTTCACTTCTGATGAAGTTCAAATGGTAGTTGATGAAATGAATGTTAACGCTAAGGGTAAGGTTTGTGACCTTATTATCCCGGTTGTTGTTCTTATCATCGCTTGTGTTTTGGGTATGATTTATTCAGGCGGATTCTTTGCAAGCGGCGAAGATAAGGTTGGATTTATCGAGGCATTCTCAAATTCTGATGCTTCCGTTGGTCTTGTTATCGGTTCTTTCGCGGCTATTATCTTTACCGTTGTATTCTATCTTATCCGTCGCGTTCTTTCCTTCAAGGATTGTATGGATTCTATTCCCGAAGGCTTCAAGGCAATGGTTCCGGCTATTATGATTCTTTGCTGTGCTTGGACTCTTAAGACCATGACCGATTCTCTCGGTGCTAAGATCTTTATTTCTCGCATCGTTGAAAACTCGGCAGGTTCTTTCCAGATGTTCCTTCCGGCAATCATCTTCCTTATTGCCGTTGGTCTTTCTTTCGCAACCGGTACTTCTTGGGGTACATTCGGTATCCTTATCCCGATCGTATTAAGCGTTTTCGGTGCTACAAGCGGAAATATAACAATCGTTTCAATTTCAGCTTGTATGGCAGGTGCTGTTTGCGGCGACCATTGCTCTCCGATTTCCGATACAACGATCATGGCTTCTGCCGGTGCACAGTGCAACCATATTAACCACGTTTCAACCCAGTTGCCCTATGCACTTACCTGCGCAGGTGTTTCTTTTGTAACTTATATTCTTGCAGGTGTTCTTCCCGAAAGCGCAAGAATAATCAGTTTGCCGATAGGTATTGCTCTTATGATCGGAACACTTTTGGTAATCAAGGTTAAAAACGGTAAAAAAGCAATTTAATTCTTGAAATAATAGGGGGTTACCGCTATAATAAATGGCGGTAACCTTTTTTTATTTTGGAGGGTTTATGAAAAGAGAACTCGAAAAGCATACTCTTATAGAGAGAAGCATTATTAAGAAATACCGAAAGGGAATATGGAACCCTTTTATAGCAGCTGTAAAAGATTATGAACTCATAAAGGAAAACGATAAAATCGCAGTTTGTATTTCCGGCGGAAAAGATTCGGCCCTTCTTGCTAAATGTTTAGAACAGCTGTGCCGTCACAGTGAGGTGCCTTTTTCACTTAAATATATTGTTATGGATCCTGGTTATGCCGATTCTAACCTTGCTAAAATTCACGAAAATCTAAAAACATTGAATATTGATGCACATATTTTCAAAAGTGATATTTTTGATGTTGCATATACTTCCGGTGGTTCGCCGTGCTATCTTTGTGCACGAATGCGCCGCGGTGCGCTTTATGCAAAGGGAAAAGAACTTGGCTGCAATAAAATCGCTCTCGGTCATCATTTTGATGATGTTATCGAAACTTTGCTTATGAGTATGATGTATTCTTCGGAAATTAAAACAATGCTTCCTAAACTTCACAGTACTAATTTTGAGGGAATGGAGCTAATAAGGCCATTATATAAGGTAAAAGAACGGGATATTATTTCTTGGGTGAAATATAATGAACTCGAATTTTTAAGGTGCGCCTGCAAATTTACCGCGGATAGCGCCACTGATGAGCATTTATCAAAGCGTAAGGAGATAAAAGATCTTATTAAGTCGCTTCGCCTTGTTAATCCCGAAGTTGACGAAAACCTTTTCAGAAGCGCCCATAATGTAAATATGGCAACTATTCCCGGTTGGCGTGAAGCAGATAGTGAGGATAAACATACTTTCCTCGAAAAATACTGAAAATACGCAAAAATTGCTTGACAAATTTAATATATATAATATAATAAGTTAGGTACGCCGCTGTGGCGGAATTGGCAGACGCAAGGGACTTAAAATCCCTCGGTGGCAACACCGTACCGGTTCAAGTCCGGTCAGCGGCACCAAGATAGAAAAGTCGACATATTCGAGTGAATCGAATATGTCGACTTTTCTTTTATTCAAATATATGTTA
>JAZUJA010000090.1:0-14717 GCA_045642495.1 Acutalibacteraceae bacterium | reverse complement strand
ACCTCGTTACCGTTTTCAAGCAACATCTTTGCAAGATAGAAAGAAGTTTTGCTGGCGCCCAAAATCATAACATTTCGCGCTTTTTTCTGCACCATCTTCATTTCTTTTAACAGCTTTGTAATTTCGGTTTTCTCGGCTGTTATACCGATTTTATCACCGTTTCTCAGCACAAAGTCACCACCGGGGATTATGGTTTGATCTCCCCTTCTTACGGCGCAAACAAGGAATTTTGCAGAAAATTCTTTTCTTATTTCCTGGAGTGTCATACCGTCAAACTTAAAGTTATCCCTTACGATAAGCTCAACCATTTCGAAATTTCTTCTTGAAAATGTTTCAATATTGACCGCGGTGGGCAATTTCAAAACGTTAAACATTTCCTGCGCGGACAAAAGCTCCGGATTGATAACAAGCGAAATACCGAGCTGCTGTTTAATAAAGCCTAAATTCTTATCATTAAATTCGGGGTTTCTTATTCTTGCAACAGTATGCTTGGCACCCATTCTTCGTGCCAAAAAACAACTTAACATATTAAGTTCATCAGAGCCGGTAACCGCAACAAACATTTCCGCTTCCGAAACGCCGGCTTCAACAAGTGCATCATAACCTGCGCCGTTTCCGCTGACGCACATAACATCAAATATATTAGAAATAGATGTTGTAACGACAGGGTTTGTGTCAACGGCAACAACATCATGTCCCTCAGATGTAAGCCTTTCAATTATGCTGTTTCCTATTTTTCCGCATCCAACTATAACAACTTTCATACTTTACCTCCAAAGCAGAAGTTTATATACATTATTTAATAATTATACTACAACATTTATTATTTTTCCACTACTATTTTTGCGATTGACTTTTATTATTCACAATAATATAATGTTGATATAGATTGAGAGGTGCTGTGTTTTTGAAAAAATCAAAAAAAATATGGCTTATTATACTGTGTGTATTTTTAAGCCTTGTAATAATTTTCACTTCTGCTTTTTTCATTATGAAATACATCGGTAAAAAACAATTTCATGAAAAGGACAAAAACATTGAAAACAAGGCCGTTGTGGTGGAAGATAACGACACGCTAACATATAACGGCAAAAAATATACGCTTAACAAAAACATTGTCAGCGTTCTGGTTATGGGAATTGATAAAAACTCTTTAGAGGAAACAAAAATCAATGGTTCAAACGGTCAGGCGGACTGCATTTTTGTTGCCGCTATTGACACACAAACCAAAAAAATAAAGATTATCCCCATTTCAAGAGAAACGATGGTTGATGTTAATCTTTATACCAAAAAAGGCGATTTCACCGGAATGCAGAATGAACAGCTTTGTTTGGCGTATGCTTATTGTGATGATGCAAAGCTCGGCTGTAAAAATGTTCAAAATTCGGTAAGCCGACTGTTATACGGAATAAACATCAGCTCCTATGTTGCGATTGATTTTAACGGACTTAAAAAGCTGACCGGATTGGTTGGCGGACTTGATGTAAACTCGCTTGAAACAATCTCCGATGGCGATATTTCGTTCAAGGAAGGAGAAACAACCACCCTTAAAGGCGATAAAGCCCTTGCTTATATTCGTTTGCGCGGTGATGATCTTGAAGCCAACAACCGCAGAATGGCTCGCCAAAAGCAATTTTTAACCGAGCTTGTCAATAAGGCGGGAAATAAAGTGTTAAACGATTTTTCGCTTATCAGCAGTTACTATAACGCAATGAGCAAGGACACGATAACCGATGTTTCGCTTTCTCAGCTTACCTATCTTGCAACCGAATGTGTTTCATCAAATATGGGAAATGCAATGGAATATTATAAGATTGACGGCACGATGAAAGCCGGCGATTTCAGAGAATTCTATGCAGATGATACATCAACACTTGAAACGGTTATTTCCGTTTTCTATAATGAAAAGAAATAAATAAAAACAACCGGGATAACATCAATGTTATCCCGGTTTTAATTGGCATAAAAAAATCCACCCGATCGGGTGGATTTTTTGAATTAACCTTTAATTGCTATAACATTTGCAACTAGAGCGAGGATGAAGAAAACGATTGCGATATACTTTGTAACTCTTGCAAGTGTTGCATCAAATGTACGAGCCTTATTTTTAGAAAGGAATGTATCTGCACCGCCGGAAATGGCACCGCTGATACCTGCTCTGTGGCCCTGCTGAAGCAAAATAATACCGATAATTATAAGGGATACAATGATAACGAGTATGCCCAAAATAATCTGCCAAGCACTCATCTATAATACCTCCATAGAATAATTCAAAAATACAGTAAGGTTATGATAACATAAACAAACGCAATTTGCAACAGTTTTTTTAATTTTTATGACACGCACAGCCTCTAAAGAGCTTATCAATATCAAGAAGATGTTCGTTTTTATCCTTGATAAAGTCCAGCTTTTCATAAAGCGGCTCATAATCTGTATTATCATAAAATGCCTTGAATTTGAAACGATTTGAAGCCACATGAAGCGCGCTTCTTAAAATACCGTCTGCCAGCGGAAGCATAGCCGCGGGTTCTACCGAGTGAACTGTTACGGCATCATCAGAAAAAGTATAAAGGCAAAAACCCAAAACCTCATCGCCGTCCATTGCGGTAACACAACCGCAATTTTCACCGTATGAAACATTGTTTTCGTCAAACAACTGCTTTACTTTGTTTTCATCTTCCAAGGGTTTAACGCTGATCAATTTTCGACGCCTTCTTTCGAAATATTTTGAAGTCTTGTAAGCTCACGCTCGTTAAGATTTCGCCAAGCGCCGGTTTTAAGGCCGCCCAGCTTAACGCCGGCGATTTCAAGCCGTTTAAGGCGAAGAACTTTGAGTCCCACCGCTTCACACATTTTGCGGATCTGGCGGTTTCTGCCCTCATGGATTATAAAGTTAAGCAATGTTCTGTCCTCACGGCGTTCAACAACGAAAACATCGCATGGCTTTGTTTTTCTGCCTTCGATAAGTATGCCGGATGCCATTTTTTCAATCTGTTCTTCATCAACAGCACCCGCAACGCTTACGCGATATGTTTTATTCACAAGACTTGACGGATGGGTTATAACATTTGCAAGTTCGCCGTCATTAGTCATGATAAGAAGTCCCTCAGAATCGCGGTCAAGCCGACCGACCGGGAATATTTTTGTTCCGACCTCACGCGTTAAATCGGCAACGGTTTTGCGGTCAAATTCATCCGACATAGTGGTGACATAGCCGCGCGGTTTATTAAGCATAATATAAACCTTTTCGTTAACGGCAACAACGGTTTTGCCGCGAACCGAAACTTTATCTCTTTTAGGGTCAACCTTATCCCCTATCTGTGCCACCCTGCCGTTAACCTTAACCTTGCCGGCGGCTATAAGCTCTTCTGCCTTTCGGCGTGAAGCAACGCCGCAAACAGAAAGATGTTTTTGCAATCTTATTTTATTATCCTTCATAATAAATTCCTATCTGTCTATTGGTGGAACGGGATGTTTTTTGAAAAGTCCCTTTATTTTTTCAATTAGGTCGGGTGTCATACTAAGAGCCTTATCGACCGAGTTCATATTATTATATACAGGAAGCATTTTAACCGTTTCGCCGCAAACCGAAATAAAAGCAACGGGAGTAAGCGATACACCGGCACCGCCACCGCCGCCGAAAAGGTCTCCTTCCTTTTTGGTTGGAAAATCACTACCGCCGGTTGCAAGACCGAAAGACGCACGGGAAACCGGAATAAGCGTTACATTATCAACTTGAATTGGTGTTCCGATAATGGTGTTTGCATCGACCATAGCCCGAAGTTTTTCCATTGTGACATCCATTATAGCTTGAATATTTTCTTTACTGTTTTCGCTCATAATTTTCACTATCCTTTTTAACTGACCTATATTTTTTGAGTAAATAAACGGCGAAGATAAGAAGAACAAACAAATTTGTTCTAACATTAAGTTTTGCCGCAACACTTGAACTTTGATTAACAAAATCCGCGTTTATTTCAATTCTCTTTACCTTAACATCGGTATTTGCCATTATTATTGAAAAAAGCGGATAAAGCGCCGAGCAAACGGCACCGTAACGAACGGCAGTTTGTGCCGCATCATCGCTTGCGACCGAAAGAGAAAAGCAAAACAACTTAAAATGCATTTTTCGAAGCAACCACAAAACCTTTTGAATAAGTTCCTTCAAAACCGCGGCATAATAAGAAACGAAATCGGAAAATCCGCGTTTTTTATAATCATTAACAAAAAAGTTTTGTTTTTTTGGTGTTTCATCTTCTTTTGAAACCTTTTCGACTTCTTGTTCTTCAGCAGGCGGCTCTTCTTCCGGCTTATCTTTTAGTTTATAAACCGTAATACCCGAAAAGCGAACCCTTAAAAAAAACTTTTGTTCATAAGATAAAAAGAGCGAAATCGGCAAAAAAAGCAACAATGCAAAAAAAACGATTATTGATAAAATTATTATTAGTGCCGTCAATTTTTATTATCCTCTGTTTGCGCTTCTTCGATAGAAAGCTGCTCACCCATATCATTTGAACGAGGCTGATCTTTCGGCAGTTCGGGAAGACCGGAAAGATCGCTTAAACTGAAACAACGCAGAAAGTTTTTCGTTGTTCCATACAAAAGCGGACGACCGGGAAGTTCAAGGCGACCGCGCTCCTCAACAAGATCTTTTTCAAGAAGCGTTGTTATAACTCCCGAACAGTCAACACCCCTCACCTGCTCAACGAATGAACGGGTTACCGGCTGATTATAAGCAACAACGGCAAGCACTTCAAGTGCCGCAGGAGAAAGCGGAGTTTTTCTTTTTATTTCAAACGCTTTTTTAACATACTCGCCATAATCCTTACGACTTGCAAGCTGATAGGTGTTTTCAAGTTTTATAAGCGCTACACCGCTGGCGTTTGCATCAAGTTTTTCTTTAAGGGAAGTTAAAACCGTTTCGGTTTCATCCACGGAAAGTTCAAAGATATTACTTAGTCTGTCAACGCTGACGGGCTCACCCGAAGCGAACAACACAGCTTCCATTGCCGAAACAAGTTGTTTATTATTCATTTCGTTTATGCCCTCCGATCAGTTTTATTTCAGCATTTTCCGGGTCGTCACCCTGAATTTCAATTCGGTTTGCCTTGCAAAGTTCAAGAACTGCCAGGAATGTTGCAACAAGCTCGGAACGGGTTTTCGCCTGCTTATAAAGTCCCATAAGCTTTTTATTGCCGCCCGATATAAGTTTGCGCATAACAAAAACGATTTTTGTTGAAACGGCAACTATTTTTTTCGCAACGATTTTTGTGAAAGGCGCCGTTGAAGGCGGAAGTCTTCTTTGTCCCCTGCCGACCGCGGCAAGATATGATGTTAAAAGCACATCGCTTGGATGAACAAGCGCATATTCTTTTGGATAATCATATTGTTCGGGTGAACGGACAAAGGTATCAAATCCGTCAGTCATAAGAGATAACTTTTGCGCCATTTCGCGGCATACCTGATATTCAAGCAATTCGCCCTTAAGCTCTTCCGTTAATTTTTCGATTTCCTCATGTTTCGGAAGAAGGCTGACCGTTTTCATGTGAAGCAATCTTGAGGCCATTTGCAGAAAATCGCTTTCAATATCCATATTTTCGCGGCGGAAAATTTCCATCTGCTCCAAATACTGATCAATGAGAACGGATATTTTTATATCATAAATGTTTAGTTTATTTCGGGCGATAAGCTGCAAAAGCAGGTCAAGCGGCCCTTCAAAGTCTTCAATTTTATAAGATAAAACCGTTTCCAACTTTTTGCACCTTTCTTTTTATATTATTAGTAGCCAAACGGCAAATTTGCAATAAACACCGCAAATTTTTCAACTGCGCCGGATAAGAAGTTTATCGGATAATCAAGAATTCCGAACCAGATAAGCGCGATAAGACCGATGAAAATATATCTTTCGTATTTCATAAATGCAAAATAATACTTTGTCGGCAAAAACGCAAACAACAAACGAGAACCGTCAAGCGGCGGAATAGGAATGAGGTTAAACACCGCAAGATAAATGTTGATTTTTGCAACATAAATTAAGAAATACCATAAAACATAAAGAATATCGTTTGAAATAAACGCAGCACCAGCGAACAAATCAACGGTGTTAAGAATCATAAACGAAACAATGGCAAGTAAAATGTTCGCAACAGGTCCCGCAAGCGCGCTTATTGCCATACCGAGCTTTGGATTTTTGAAATTGCGGGCATTTATCTGAACAGGTTTTGCCCAGCCAAAGCCAAAAAGCAAAATACACAAAGCACCGAAATAATCAATATGTGCAAACGGATTTACGGTTAGTCTGCCCTGATATTTTGCCGTATTATCGCCAAGTTTATAAGCAACAAAACCATGCGCCCATTCATGAACAGGCAAGGTTAAAAAGATAACAACAAGTGACGATAAAAGATAAGCTATCGCCGCCTGAAAGGACAATCCGCCCTTTAGCAAACTGAAAAGCACGCATACCACTCCAATCTAATCAAATATATTATATATCTAAAATATAAAAATTACAAGAAAAAAGTTCAGGTTGAATTTTTTTATATCTGTGTTAAAATAATGAAAATGGCAAGGAGTGATTTTTTACGCATATAATAAAAGCAATAGCCACTATTTTATCAAGGATATCCTTTTACATCGGGCATCTTTTAGATTATAAGTGGATATATAAAATAACCGGAATTTTTCTGACAAGAAAATTCAAAAAAGCCAAAAATAATCATAAATACGCAATTCTTGTTGCGGCAAGAAACGAAGAAAAGGTTATAGGAAAACTGCTTGAAAGCATAAAGCTTCAAGATTATCCGGCAGAGCTTATAACGACCTTTGTTGTTGCGGATAACTGTACCGACTCTACCGCAAAGACGGCAAGAAACGCCGGAGCCGTCTGTTATGAACGGTTTGACAACGAGCATAAAACAAAAGGTTTTGCTTTGCAGTTTTTAGTTGAGCAAATACGGCGTGATTACGGCATAAACGCCTTTGAAGCATATTTTATCTTTGATGCAGACAATCTTCTTAACACCGATTACATAAGCCGAATGAACGATTCTTTTGACGCCGGCGAAAAAATAGTTACATCTTACCGAAACACAAAAAATTTCAACGATAACTGGATTGCCGCTTCTTACGGCGTTCACTGGCTGAGGACGGTCAGAAACGAGCATAGAGCGCGTTCCCTTTTCCGCCTTGCGACGAGAATTCAGGGAACAGGATTTATGTTTGCAAGTGAAATAATAGAAAACGGATGGAATTATACTTCGCTTACCGAAGACCGCGCTTTCTGCGCAGACGCAGTTGTTAACGGATACACAATTTCCTATAACAATGATGCCGTGTTTTATGATGAGCAACCGGTTGATATCAAAATTGCTATGCGGCAAAGAATACGCTGGGCAAAGGGACACATTCAGGCGTTCTTTGAATCGGGCCCAAAGCTTTTTATTCACATCTTCAAAAAAGGCAAAGGCGCCGACCGATACCTTAAAGGCGACGAAACATCTGGGCAAAAATTTGTTTTGGCGCTTCGTTACAGATTTATGAGCTTTGATATGCTTACAACGATTTATCCGCGTTCGCTTTTCACTTTTTTCAGAAAGTGGATCGTATGTATTTTAAGAATTATTTTGATTTACGGCGCGGCACTTAAAGTTTATACCGTTTACTATTCTCCCGGAATGTTCCGCCCATTATTCCCAGACTTTTTCAGTTCTTATGGAAAATCGGCGATAATGCTTGCTCTTTTCACATTGCTTTACACACTGAGCAGTTACATTGAGGCAATATTCACCGCGGTTTATATTTACATAATCGAATACCGCAGAATAGCAAAAATAAAATGGTATAAAAAAATATGGTATTGCATAACATTTCCGATGTTTGATCTTATCGGCAAAATTTCGCTTATTATCGCCCTTTTCAAGAAGGTTGAATGGAAACCGATACCGCATAACGCGGCAAGAAGCATTGAGGAAATAACAAAGAAATAAAAAAGCAAAAGGTGAGTTTTAATCAACTCACCTTTTTTATTTAGTCATGCAAATAAATCGTTCGATAATTTCGGTGTTTATAAACACTCATAACAAGCCCGACACCTAAATACATACAAAGAAGCGATGTTCCGCCGGCGCTGAAAAACGGAAGCGTTACACCGATAACGGGGAAAATTGCAATGCACATTCCGACATTTATAAGAATTTGCGCAAACATCATACCGAAAAAGCCAATCGCAATATATTTGCCGTTATCCTTTCGGCATTTTTTCGCGATTTGCAAACACCTTATGCACAAAGCGCCGAGCAGAAGCAGAACAAGCAAGCATCCGATAAATCCGAGTTCTTCGCCGATACTTACGAAAATAAAGTCGTTTTGTCCCTCAGGAACACCGCCAATTTGCGTAAGGTCACCCTTCAAAAAGCCCTGACCGAAAAAACCACCGTTTGCAAGAGCCATTCTGCCGCGATATTGCTGATATGTAGCGCCTTGAATATCACTTTCGATATTGAAAACGCTTATGATACGCGAGCGCTGATCATCATTCATAATAACAAAGTAAATAATCGGGGAACCAACAAGAACAAGACCGAAAAGCGTTAAAAAATACTTAAACGAAACACCCGCCGCCCACATCATACAAAGAGCCATTATGAAGAAAACAAGTGCCGTTCCGTCGTCACCCTGAAAGTGAATGAGGGCAACGCAAAATCCGGCGTGAAGGCAAACGGGAATAAGAACCTTTAATTTATTTATATTTTTAGATTTAACCGCCGCAAGATGCGCCGCAAAGGTTATAATAAAGCATATTTTCATAAGTTCTGCCGGCTGAAATGTTGTTATACCAAGGTTAAGCCACGCCTTATCATCCGTTCCCTCAGGAGCAAAACCGATAAAAAATGTAAGAATAACGGGAACCAGTCCGACGATCGCCATAAAGTACCATCGTTTACAGAACCATTCAAAATCGACCGCGGATATAATAACCGCCGCGATAAGGCCCAAAACCATTGAGCCCGCCTGAACAATAAACGGACGGGAGGAACCGATATAATGAGTTGAACTGTAAACCGCCATACAACCGAAAAAGGTTGCGGCAACGCACAAAAAGAAAAACATTTTATCCGATTCTCTGAAAAAATCGGCAATTTTAGAAAACAATCTGCCCAATATACCCTCTCCTTTCAAAAATTTAACAAGGTTATTATATTACAGACCAACCGATTTTTCAAGTGCGGCAATTATTCTATACCGATAACCTTATAACCTGCCGCTTCAACGGCGGCTTTTAATATACCGTTATCAACCTCAGCAGAAAGAGTTACCTCGGCTGTTCCCTTTTCGTGAGAAACTGCCGCCTCGGACACTTCTTTAATACCGAGAAGCGCGTTTTTTACATGCGCCTCGCAATGCGGACACATCATACCTTCAATAACAATTTTTTTCATAATTTTCTTCTCCTTTTTTATCTTAAAGAAATTAAGTCTTAACGCGTTTGAAACAACGCAAAAGCTTGAAATACTCATAGCCGCGGCGCCAAACATGGGACTAAGCGTTATTCCGAAAAGCGGAATAAGCGCACCGGCGGCAATCGGAATACCGATAACATTATAAATAAAAGCCCAAAACAGATTTTCTTTTATATTTATCAGCGTTTTTTTGCCGAGTTTAAGAGCCGTTACAACCGACATAAGAGAGTTGTTCATTATAACAACGTCCGCGCTTTTAACTGCAACATCACGGCCGCCGCCCATAGATATGCCGATATCTGCGGCGGTGAGTGCAACGGCATCGTTAATGCCGTCGCCTACCATAGCGGTTATACCTTTTTTCATATATTCGCTTACAATCTGCGCCTTTTTTTCGGGACTTACCCCGGCAATAACCGTTTCAATTTCAACATCAGATGCTATTTTCAGTGCGGTTTTTTCGTTATCGCCCGAAAGCATAACCACTTCAATTCCCATTTTTTTAAGCTCTGAAACCGCCTTTTTACTGTCAGTTTTTACGGCATCCGCAACGGCAATAACACCGATAACACTATTTTGAGCAACAAAAACAATGGGCGTTTTACCCTGTATCGCCGCGTTTTCGGCAAATTTAGTTGTTTTATCATCAATTAAGGCTTTCTCTGCGGCAGATTTCAAATTGCCGGCAAAACAATCTTTGCCGTTAATAATTGCTTTAACTCCGCTTCCCGATATTTCGGAAAAATCCTTTGTCTCTAACGGTTTTACTCCGTTTTTTTCAGCATATTCGCAAACGGCATTTGAAAGCGGATGTGAGCTTGGTGATTCAAGCGAAGCCGCATACAAAAGCAAATTTTCAGTATCATCCGAAAAAACATCCGTTACCTGCGGAACGCCGGTTGTAACCGTTCCCGTTTTATCGAAAATAACAATTTTAACCTTGCCTGCCGTTTCAAGGGCGGCGGCATTCTTAAACAAAACACCGTATTTTGCACCCACGCCGCTGCCGACCATTATGGCAACGGGTGTTGCAAGCCCCAATGCACACGGGCAACTTATAACAAGCACGGAAATTGCCCTTGAAAGCGAAAAATCAAGGGACCTTCCGCAGAGCATCCAAACACAAAAACAAACAAAGGCGATAGCCAAAACTATTGGCACGAAAACACCTGCAACCTTATCGGCAAGCCGGGCGACCGGCGCCTTGCCCGAAGCGGTGTTCAAAACAGTTTCGATTATGGAAGAAAATGTTGTTTCTTTGCCGACACGCTCGGTTTTGCAATAAAGAACACCGTTTTTGTTAAGCGTAGCTCCGATAACCGTATCACCTACGGTTTTATCAATCGGAATGCTCTCGCCCGTAAGCGCCGATTCATCAACGGCACTGCTTCCGTTTATAACAACGGCATCCGCAGGGACACACTCGCCCGGACGAACAACAAACACATCGCCGACTTTAAGATTTTCGATAGGGATTATTTTTTCTGTTTCGTTTTCAATAACGGTTGCCCTTTCGGGAGCAAGACTTTTAAGGGCATTTACGGCATCGGCGGTTTTATCCTTTGCCCTGCCCTCAAGCATTTTGCCGACCGTTACAAGCGTTAAAATCATAGCGGCGGATTCAAAATAAAGCGAGCCGCCCAAAGATGCGAAAAGCAAAACCGAACTGTAAACAAACGAAACACCGGAGCCGAGGGCAACAAGCGTATCCATATTCGGTGCTTTATTTATAACACCTTTTGTGCCGTTAATAAAGAATTTTCGGTTGATAATGATTATCGCACCCGAAAGTAAAAATTGCAAAACTCCCGAAAGAAAAGAATTATGAGCCAAAAACTTTGGAAGAGGAGCTGAAAACATGTGATGAAACATTGATATATACATCAAAAAAAGCAAAATAATAACCGATGAAATAAGGCGGCGTTTAAGAAGTGAAAAATCGGATTTTGCCTTTTCGCTCTGTTGCGTCTCGGATGCAATGCCATATCCTGCATTTATAACCGCATTTTCAATTTCTTTTGCCGAAACATCACCTATCACGGTTAAATCACCGGTTAAAAGGTTGACCGTGCAACCCTCAACACCTTTAACACCTCTGACCGCCTTGTCAACTCTGGCACTGCAGGCGGCGCAGCTCATACCCGTTACCTTAAATTTATTCATAATATCACCTAAATCATTTTGGATATAAGTTTAACCAATTCATCAACCGAAGAATCATCGCCGCTTTTAAGCTCATTTGCAACACAGGTGCGCAAATGACGGGCTAAAAGATCGCTGTTAAAAGAATCAAGCGCCGAAGAAGCGGCGGCAGACTGGGTTAAAATATCAGCACAATAACTGTCTTTTTCAACCATTCCTTTTATTCCCCTTATTTGACCTTCTATTCGGCTGAGGCGGTTTAGAAGTTTTTTCTTTTCTTCTTCACTTCTGACCGTTGTTTTTTTTGAACATTCGCATTTTTTATCCAAAGCCATACAAACGACCTCCGTTATAACGATACCCCGAGGGGGTATTTTTATTATATACCCCATCGGGGTATTTGTCAAGAAACAAAAAACCGCCATTGCAGAGTGAAAAAAGGATTTATTTAATATCACATCGCGAAGTGATACCTTTGCTTGTTATTGTAAAGCATAATATAAAATAAAACCGTTGTAGTGTGCGGCAATTTTTGACGCACCGGGAAGGCGATATGGTTTTGTGCGTGGAATGAACGGGATGTCAAGGATGCCATCCCCTACAAATTATATTATTATATTTCTACAAAATATAATTTAATTCGTGCCGAAGGCACACCGAAATTATTACTTATTACCTTTTAATTATTACTTTCAAAAAGCAACGCTTTTTGCGCACGCCCCTACAATTTTATTCAATAATATTTCAACAAAAAAGGAGGGCGTGGAAGCCCTCCCTTACAATATTTATCAATTATTATTCATCGCACAAAATTAAATTTTCATTCTGAGCATTGATCCGGTTTTTATTTCTCGCGGATAAGGGATTTTTATTTTCATCATAGGACGGAAAGCGCTTTCGATATCGACTTCGTTACCGTCCTTTAATTCATCCGTTGATACCTCAAACGGTTTACTTCCCGCTTCAAGGCAATCGAGAACCCTGCCACGCTCAAATTTATTTTTAAGGGTTGCTACGATAAAGCCGTTTTCATATCCTTCAACAACGGCGGCAACTGAATAATCGCGCATATAGCCTGCATTTTCATAGGTCTGCGCATTTTGCGGTCTGCCGAAATAAAATCCTGTTGAATATGTGCGATGGCTCATTTTGTTAAGCTCTTCAAGCACCCAACGAGGACACTCCCAATCGCCCTGCGCATCCCTTAAACTATCAAGCGCGCCGCGATAGGCATTAGCGGCAACGGCAACATAATATTCCGATTTTGCCCTGCCCTCTATCTTAATACTGTCAATCCCTGCATCAGCCATTTTATCAAGATGCTCTGCCATACGCATATCGTTTGCGTTAAGGATATATGTGCCCTTTTCGGTCTCGGTTATATCAAAATACTGACCGGGACGCTTTTCCTCCATCAAAGAATAACTCCAGCGGCAGGGCTGAGCGCAGTCGCCTCTGTTAGCATCTCTGCCGGTCATATAGCTTGAAAGCAGACATCTTGCGGAAAATGATACGCACATAGCGCCGTGAACAAACGCTTCTATTTCAAGATCTTTCGGCGTGTTTGCCCTTATTTGCTTTATTTCGGCAAGGGATAATTCGCGCGCAAGCACCACCCTTTTAGCGCCCATATTATAAAAGGCGTTTGCGGTTGCGCTGTTTGTTATGCCCGACTGGACCGAAACATGAATATCAACATCGGGAGCATATTTTTTTATCATTTCCATAGTGCCTAAATCCGAGGCAATTATCGCATCGGCTTTAAGCGAGTTAAGATAAGAAAGATATTGGGGCAAACGGGCGATTTCATCCTCATGAGGAACGGTATTGCAGGTTATATGAATCCGAACGCCGTGTTCATGAGCATAACGGATACCCTCTTCGAGCTCTTCATCGGTAAAGTTTGCCGAGGCGGTTCTCATCCCAAACTCTTTTCCTGCAAGATAAACAGCATCCGCGCCGAACGCAACGGCAGTTTTAAGGCGAACAAGATCACCAGCCGGACACAAAAGCTCGGGCACTTTAACATCAGTCTTCATAGAACCAGTTACCCTCCGCTTTAAGCTTGCTTATAAGTTTGTTATGCTCATTTAATGTTTTGTTATAATGGAAAACGGGAATGCCGCCGTTTGTTTTGCCGAGATCGGTTACAAAATAGAAATATCCGCCCATAGAAGAATCGGGATTAAGCACCGCCTTAATACAAGCAAGGTTGCAAGAGCAAAGCGGTCCGGGCGGAAGGCCTTTAATCTCATAAGTATTATACCTGCCGTCACCGTGAGGATATTTTCTTGTTGGAGAAGAACCGAGGGTTGAAAATTCGGAACTGTTAAGACGGTTTATGAATATTTGCGCAACCTTTGCCCTATCCTCATCCGAAACAGAACGAGTGTTTCCGGCTTCAAGCTGAACTATTGAAGCGAGAGTTAATATTTCATGAAATGAATATTTGTTTTGCTCGATTTCGGATTTTAGCGGTTCGATTTTCTTTTGAAGATTTTTAAGCATCTCGTTTACTGCAAGATACGCGCATTTTTTAGAATCTTCACCGCAATAGAAACTGTAAGTATCGGGGAAAAGATAACCTTCAAGACGATAATAAACCGACTGAGCCGGTATCTTTTCAATAAAATCATAATCATATTCGCCATGCTCAACCGCATCAATAAAGTCGGCGGCTTTGCAAACGCCTTCCTTTTCAAGAACCTTTGCAATATCATCAACCGAGCTTTCGGGAACTGTTACGGACTTTGTTTCGGCAACCGCACCTTCAGTTACAAGCATATCGGCAAGACCCTGATAGCCAAGTTCAGAGTTAAATGTATAAACACCGTATTTATAATTCACATCATAATGCTTGATTTTTGAGTAAAGTTTGAAAAGAAACGGCAGTTTAACGGCGCCTGCTTCGTGAAGTTTTTCGGCAATAACCGATGTTGAAGCACCGGAAGGAATATCAACAACACAATTTCCTCCCCTGCCGAAACCGACACCCAGATAGTCTGCACCGGCGAAGATTATCCCGAATGCTACGCTTAAAGAGATAACAAGAATGAGAACAAGGCGCAAAGCGATACGAAGTCCGCTATGCTTAGGTACTTCTTCCTCGTATTC
>JAZUJA010000089.1:0-25107 GCA_045642495.1 Acutalibacteraceae bacterium | reverse complement strand
ATGCCCATATCCATAATGCGCCGTTTTACCGCTCCTTCACCGTGAAGTTTCATGACGTAGACGGTATCACCGATTTTTGCCTCTTTCAGAGTTTTCATACTGTTTCTTCCTTTCCTGATACTGTACCCAACCGCAAAAGCGATGTTATACCATGATATTTCTTGCCATCTCTTCGCTGATGGCGACTCTCGCTTCTTTTACGTTTACGATTACATTTCCGCCGAGCGATGTAATTACGGTAACGTTTCCGCCGACGACAAATCCGAGATTTTTCAAGTGCTTCTTAACCTCCGGACTGCCGCCGATTTTTTTGACCGTATTCTCTTCGCCTATACCGGCAAGTGCTAACGGCATCATATATCCACCTCCGAGCAGTTAGCGTCGGCTAACTCGCTGCCTTGAATCAGGGTTAGCAGTTACCCTCTGCTAACCTACGCGTATATTATAGTTACCTTTGGGTAACTTGTCAAGCGCTTTTTGAAATTTTTTCAAGAATATTTAGCACATATTTCGGTTACCCTTGATTTATCGTTCATAATATGGTATAATACTTTATCATAAAATGGTGGTGAAAACGATGTCTCTTCAGGAATCCGGCGAAATGTATCTTGAAACGATACTGATCCTTTCTAAAAAAACCAACGTTGTTCGGGCGATTGATATTGCCGAGTATATGGGATATTCCAAGCCGGCTGTCAGCCGTGCCCTTGGGAAGCTTCGGGAGGATAAACTGATCATCACCGACAGGGACGGGTACATTGCGTTCACGGAGAACGGACGCTCGCTTGCCGAAAAAGTGTATCACAAGCATGTTCTTCTTACGGAATTTATTATGCGGCTCGGCGTCGATGAAGAAACAGCATCTGCCGATGCCTGCCGGATCGAACACGTGATCAGCGACAAAACCTTTGAGGCAATGATAAAGCACGCAAAAGGACGATAATAATAAAAAAAGGAGGGCGTTTTGCCCTCCTTAAATTTATGCTTTAATCAATCGGCATTGTATCGGCGTACCACATCAAAACGGCGGTGCCGTTTTCAACCGAAACGTTAAGGTTTTCGCCCGTTTGGCTATTGCTGACGCCAAGCGGAAACATGGGGGATAACTCGGTGTTTTTAAGCGGATAAAGTCCGCCGTTTATGCACACGCCCGAACATTCGCTCAGCGCGAAAAGGGAAAATCTGCTTTTGGCGGGGGGCAGGGTAATACTGCCGTCTTTAACAGCGCAAAATCGCATATCCTCGCCGAAAAATATTGCGCGGACGCCTCTTTGAGCGCAATATCCCGAAAGGGAAATATTGGCAAAAGAGTGATCGAGCTTGCCGCCGACGCAACCCAAAACCAAAATTTCGCGAAATCCTTTTTCGATAGCGGTTTTAATGGCAAATCCCGTATCGGTATCATCTTTCATAACGGGGAGTCGCAAAACGTTATCCCCTGCGGGAATAGTACCGAGTGAGTCGAAATCCCCTATAATAAGATCGGGTTTAATATTTAACTTTTCGGTCCACAAAATACCTTTATCACACGCGATGATAAAATCATCGGAACAAACGGAAAAAGGCAGGCTTGTTACCGGCAGTGCGCCGAAAATTATACAACGCTTCATAATTATCTGTTTATCATCTTTTTAACCTGCTTAAAGCCGCCGGTTTTAACAAAAATGAGGGTTCCGATAGCGGTGAACACCATTTCGGGAACCATATAGAACGCGTTGTAGCAAAGGGAATAAAGAACAGGTTGGCCGGAAAACGCGTTGCCGAAAACATAGAACTGTTCGAGATTTGCAAAGAAAATAAATCCCGAAATGAAATGGCTTATAAAACGGAGAGCGATTGCAAATACTATACCGAGAACAACGCCCATATCGCCTTTTTTGGCGAAAAGTCCCGAAAGAGAAAGAACGCCGAAAGCAACGATATAATCGAAAACGATGCTTCCGATAAGTATTGCGGGAGTAAGGCCCCAGGCAAACGGGTTATCAACAAAGATCTGAATTCCGGCATAAACAAGGGCAGAGACGATGCCGAACGGGAAACCGCAGAGCAACGGGATGAGGGCTACCGGCAGCATTGAAAGAAGTGTTACCGATCCGCCGAGCGGCATTTGAACGATTTTCAACATACTTAAAACTGTTGAAAGCGCGATAAGAACCGCAGATACGCAAAGTTTGTAGGTGTTTGATTTTTTCATAATTTTTTTCTCCTTTTTTTCCTGATTAAAGACAAAAAACGCATTTCGATAAACGAAATGCGCCGTAAAAGGACATATATTCTCCTACGGCGGCATTATCCGCATCAGGTTATAGGTCGGCACCATAGAAAGATCGGGCACCTTCTCAGCCGGAGTTTCATCCAGCTCCCTTTTCGAAACAATAATAGCACAATTAGAATTAAATGTCAAGTATAGTTTGATTTACAATTAAATTGTCAATATAACTCAAAAACTATATGAATAATTAGAAAATAACTATTGAAATTGAGAAATTATGGTAGTATAATACGCTTGTATTTTACTCAGAAAGGAAGATAGATATATGCCAAACTGGTTTGTAGTAGTTATGGGCGTCGGTACGGTTTTCGTGGGACTTGTCTGTCTTGTAATTCTTTGCAAGATAATCGGTCTTTTCTGCAAGGGCGCAAAAGCACCCGAGCCGAAAGCGGAGGTCACAGCCCAAATCCCCGACAAGCAAAAGATTATTGCCGCCGTAACTGCGGTTTGCGCAGAGGAAATGGGAAAAGATATCAAATCCCTGCGTGTTGTATCTTTTAAAAAAATATAAGGAGAATAAAAATTATGAAAAAGTATAAAGTAACAGTAAACGGAACAGCTTATGAAATCGAACTTGAGGAGATTACCGGTGCCGCAGCATCTGCACCCGCAGCAAAGCCGGCCGCTCCCGCTGCAGCTCCTGCACCCGCAGCAGCACCCGCAGGCGGTCAGAGCATTACAGCTCCGATGCCCGGCAACATTCTTGATGTTAAGGTATCGGCAGGTCAGGCAGTTAAGAAGGGTGACGTTCTCTTCATTCTTGAAGCTATGAAAATGGAAAACGAAATCGTTGCTCCCGCTGACGGAACAGTTTCCGCTGTTAATGTTAACAAGGGCGATGCTGTTGATACCGGCAAGGCACTTTGCGTTATCGGATAAGAGGTAATATATAATGGATAGACTTATTGAATTCGGCAAGAGCACCGGATTTTATAACATCTTCGGCCTTATTTCTCAGAACTGGGGCTATCTTGTTATGATTGCCGTTTCGCTTTTGCTTTTATGGCTTGCAATCAAGAAGCAGTTTGAACCGCTTCTTCTTATCGGTATTGCTTTTGGTATGTTGCTTTCAAACCTTACGGGTATGCTCCCCGGCGACGCGATGTATCATCCTGAAATATGGTCACAGTTTATGGCAGGAAAAATCGGCTACGGTGAAGTTCTTCACGAAGGCGGACTTCTTGATATCCTTTATATCGGCGTTAAAACCTGCCTTTATCCCTGCCTTATCTTCGTTGGTATCGGCGCTATGACCGACTTTGGTCCGCTTATTTCCAATCCGAAGTCGCTTCTTTTGGGCGCTGCGGCACAGATCGGTATATTCGTTACATTTATCGGTTGTATCGCATTGGGCTTCGGTCAGCAGGCCGCAGGTTCTATCGGTATCATCGGCGGTGCAGACGGCCCGACCGCTATTTATACAACAAGTAAGTTGTTCCCCGATCTTTTAGGTCCGATCGCCGTTGCGGCATACTCTTATATGGCGCTTGTTCCGGTTATTCAGCCGCCTATTATGAAATTGCTCACAACAAAGAAAGAGCGCTCTATCGTTATGAAGCCTTTAAGACAGGTTTCAAAAACCGAAAAGATCATTTTCCCGATCGCCGTTACAATCTTTGTTTCTCTGCTTGTTCCCTCGGCTACTCCGCTTATCGGCTGCCTTATGCTCGGTAACCTTTGGAAAGAGTCCGGCGTTGCAGAGCGTCTTTGCAAAACTGCGCAGAATGAGCTTATGAATATCGTTACTATCTTCCTCGGTGTTTCAGTTGGCGCAACCGCTACCGCAAAGACATTCCTTAATCTTCAAACCCTTAAAATTCTTGCAATGGGTATCGTTGCATTCGCAATCGGCACAGCCGGCGGCGTTTTGCTTGCAAAGTTTATGAACCTTTTCTCAAAGAACAAGGTAAATCCGCTTATCGGTTCTGCCGGTGTTTCCGCAGTTCCTATGGCTGCAAGAGTTTCGCAGAAGGTCGGTCAGGAAGAAAACCCCTCAAACTTCCTTCTTATGCACGCAATGGGTCCGAACGTTGCCGGTGTTATCGGCTCTGCCATAGCAGCAGGCGTTCTTATTTCACTTCTCGGTTAATGGAGGTTACTTTATATGGCTAAAAATCCGCTTTTGATAACCGATACCATTCTGCGTGACGCTCATCAGTCTCAGGCGGCAACCAGAATGAGAATCGAAGATATGATCCCCGCCCTTGAGCGCCTTGACAATATGGGTTATTGGTCGCTTGAATGTTGGGGCGGCGCAACATTTGACTCCTGCATGCGTTTTCTCGGTGAAGACCCGTGGGAAAGATTGCGCACAATTAAAAAATACTGCCCGAAAACAAAGCTTCAGATGCTTTTCCGCGGTCAGAACATTTTAGGCTATAAAAACTATGCCGACGATGTTGTTGATGCTTTTGTTAAAAAGTCTATCGAAAACGGTATCGATGTTATCCGTATTTTCGATGCGCTCAACGATCCGCGTAACTTGCAGCAGGCAGTTAAATCCTGCAAGGAATACGGCGGAATTTGCGAAACCGCGATTTCTTACACCGTATCTCCCGTTCATAATGAGGATTATTTTGTAAAACTTGCAAAAACTTATGAAGATATGGGCGCAGACGTTATCTGCATCAAGGATATGGCAAACCTTCTTTTGCCTTATGATGCTTACCGTCTTGTTAAAAAGCTTAAAGAAACCGTTAAGGTTCCGATCCATCTTCACACTCATAACACTACCGGCACCGGCGATATGACCTATCTTATGGCGGCGCAGGCAGGCGTTGATATTGTTGATACCGCGCTTTCTCCGATGGCAAACGGCACAAGCCAGCCTTCAACCGAAGCGATGGTTGCAACCCTTGCCGGCACTGACCGTGACACAGGCCTTGATCTTGAAAAGCTTGCCGATGTTGCGGGCCATTTCAGAGATGTTGCCAACAAACTTAAAGCCGAAGGCATCCTTGATCCGAAGGTTCTTAATGTTGACGGTAAAACACTTATTTATCAGGTTCCCGGCGGTATGCTTTCAAACCTTTTAAGTCAGCTTAAACAGGCAAATGCCGAGGATAAATATTATGATGCACTTGATGAAGTTCCGAAGGTTAGAAAAGATTTCGGTTATCCTCCGCTTGTAACTCCTACAAGTCAGATTGTCGGCTCTCAGGCAGTTCTTAACGTGCTTACCGGTGAGCGCTACAAGATGGTAACTAAGGAATCAAAGGGACTTCTCCGCGGTGAATACGGTCAGCTTCCCGCTCCCGTAAACGAAGAAGTTCGCAAAAAGGCGATAGGCGACGATAAGGTTATCACCTGCCGTCCTGCCGACCTTATTGAACCCGAGCTTCAAAAATATGTTAAGGAAGCAACCGATAAGGGCATCGCAAAATGCGAGGAAGATGTTTTAAGCTATGCACTTTTCCCGGCTGTTGCCGAAAAGTTCCTCGGTGAAAAGTATAACGGTAAACCGAAGGAAGAAGACACGGTTCGTGAACTTATTGTTGAGGACTTATCATAACATATCGAAAAAAATCAATGTGATTAAAAATAGTTTTTGACATTGCAATGGATTTATTGTATAATACAGATGGATTTTTTTAGTCCATCTGTATTATTTTTTTGCGGAGTGAACTTAATGGGCGTTTTGGGGAAGGTCAAAGACACCGCGTTGTATCAATTTGTAAGAAAAACGGCGTTCAGCTTAACACGTATTTTTCCGATTGATAATAATAAGGTTGTTTTTGATAATTTTGCAGGCAGAGGCTTTGGTGATGATCCTAAGTATATCGCTGAAGAACTTGCAAAAAGAAATAAAAATCTTAAATTATATTGGCTTACGGCAGACTTTCAGGGCGATTTTCCGAATGGGGTTATTCCCGTTCGTATAAGCTCGCTTAAATCAACTTATCACCTGTCAACCGCAAAGGTTTGGGTCGATAATGTTAAGCTTGCGCATAAGCCGAAAAAGAAAAAGAATCAGTTTTATATTCAAACCTGGCATTCAACATTGGGCCTTAAAAAGAATGAGGCCGATGTTCCGACCTTGCTCCCTTCTTATATAGAGGAAGCACAGAACGATGCTTCACAGACCGACCTTATGTATTCTGATAACGATTTCCGTTTTGAAAAATATAAAAACCATTATTGGTATTCGGGCCCCGTTATAAAATGTGATGTTCCGCGTGTCGGATTTATCAAAAATGCTCCGAAAGAAGTTCACGATAAGGTTAAAAATTATTTCGGCATTCCTGCGGACAAAAAAATTGCCGTTTATGTTCCAACCTTCCGCAAGGATAAAAAGGTCAATATTCTTCATTTTGATCATTTTTCCGTTGCAAAAGCGCTTTCTGAAAAATTCGGCGGTGAATATTGCTTTATAACGCGTTTGCACCGTAATAATCTTAACGATAACGCTGAATATGAAAAAAATATTCCGGAAGATGTTTATAACGGAACGTTTTATTCGGATATCGGCGAGCTTCTCGCCGCTGCCGATGTTTGCATAACCGATTATTCGGCTTGTATGTTTGACTGTATGTTTGCCGAAAAGCCGGTTTTCCTTTACACACCTGATGCCGATGAATATCTTAATAACGACCGCGGCGTTGTTTTCGGTGAAGGGGATCTGCCTTTCGGAATGAGCAGAACCTGCGATGAAATGATAAAAGAGATAAATGATTTCTCTTTTGCCGATTACTCCGAAAAATGCGAACAGTTTAAGCAAAAAATCGGATTTGTTGATTCGGGCAACGGTTCGCAAATGATCGCGGATATTATCTTGGATGTTTTGTCCGGGAAAGAGGCTTTTGAATGAGTGAAAAAAAAGGATTGCGCGGTGCTGTTGCATCGGGTCTTTTTTGGAAATTTTCTGAAAGAATGCTCGCACAGGGCATTTCTTTCTTTATATCCATAATTTTGGCGCGTATCCTTATGCCCGAGGCATACGGAAGCGTTGCCATAGTTCTTGTTTTTATAAGCATTGCCGAGGTTTTTATCACCGGCGGATTTAATCAGGCGCTTATTCAGAAAAAAGATGCCACAAAGCAAGAGTTTTCAACTATTTTTTATTGCTCGCTTATTATGGCGGTTGTGCTTTATATCATCTTGTTTTTCACAGCGCCTTATATCGCAAAGTTTTACAGAAACGGTCAGTTAAAAGCGGTTATCCGCGTTTGCGCCGTTAAATTGATTATCGCTTCTTATAACTCCATTCAGCATGCCTATGTTTCAAGGCATCTGCTTTTTAAGCGATTTTTCTTTTCAACCCTTGTCGGAACGGTTGTTTCGGGCATTGTCGGTTTGGCGATGGCGTTTTACGGTTTCGGTGTTTGGGCGCTTATCGCGCAGTATCTTATAAATTCTTTTATGGATACCGTTATTTTGGGCTTTACGGTTGACTGGCATCCGCAGTTTGTTTTTGCCAAAAAAAGCGCAAAAAAAATGCTTGCCTTCGGCGGGAGATGCCTTGCGGCAAACCTTATCGGCGCCGTTTTCAATAATCTTCGTTCGCTTATTATCGGCAAGTTTTATACCGAAAAAGATTTAGCTTATTATAATAAGGGCAAAAATTTCCCCGATCTTATCGTGCAGAACCTTGTTTCTTCGATAACATCGGTGCTTTTCCCCGCAATTTCAAATGTTGGCGATGATCCTGCGCAGGTTAAAAGACTCACCCGCCGTTCGCTTAGGGTAACCTCTTATATCATCTTTCCGATGATGGCGGGTATGGCGGCGGTTGCAGGGCCGATGATCAGATTTTTGCTTACGGATAAATGGAAAATGTCTGTTCCGTTTTTGCAGATGGCTTGCGCTTACTGCGCCTTTCATACCGTAACCGAAACAAGCCTGCAAAGCATTAAGGCGCTTGGCAGAAGCGATATTGTTTTAAGGCTTGAATATATTAAAAAGCCGGTCAATTTAGGCCTTATTTTGTTAGCGCTTTTCTTTGGAAACATAACAATGGTTGCGCTGACTCTCCCCGCGGCGGCGGCATTCGCGATGTTTATAAATATGATCCCGAATACAAGGATCATGAGTTATAAGTTGTCCGAACAGTTTAGGGATCTTCTCCCGGCAACCGTTATGTCGCTTATTATGATGGCGGCGGTTTTGCCGATGGGATATATTCCGCTTCCGTCGATTGTTGTGCTTGCTATTCAAGGAATAAGCGGTGCGGCGCTTTATGTTTTGATGTCGGTAATTTCCAAAAACGAATCATTCGCATATTGCAAAGATATGGCGCTTTCGTTTTTAAAGCGCAAAAAAGAACAGTGATAAGATTATTAAAAGGTGTACCGCTTGGGTGCACCTTTTTGCTGTTTACAAAGGGTTTTGTTATGTTGAAATAATTGATTTAATTTTTGTAATAAAAAAGGCAGGGGCGAACCCCTGCCTTAAAGTTTTTATCGGATTATTTCTGCAAAAGATGAACCGCAAAGCCACCGAATTCATCGGTAAGGTAAACCGCGGTTATATCTTCACCCTTATATTTTGCGGTGGACATATCAACGGCGAAACCGTTTCTTTCAAGCTCGCAAATTGCGGCGGGAATAGAGTTTGTTTTTATTGCGATGTGACCGTTTTTGCCTTTATACATTGACTTAACAACTTCAATTCCCGATGAAGCAAAGTTTGAAGAATTGCCCTGCTTGATACCAAGCGAGAATGCTTTATTGAGCTTTTCGCAAACTGCCATAGACTCATCGGCAGATTCACAGTTGATGCCGATATGAGCCACCTCAAAACCGAGGGCGGTATTTCTGGCTTCACGACAAAGCTTTGTGATTTTATCAAAATCACCGCTTGCAACAGCGTCTTTGGGGCATACCCAGCTTCCGCCGACTGCGTGAACGAAGGGAGCGCTTATGTACTCACCGACGTTCGAGGCATTTGCGCCGCCTGTTGGGAGGAATTTAACGCCGACAAACGGAGCCGCAAGAGACTTCATCGCCGGAAGGCCGCCGTAAACACCGGCGGGGAAAAATTTGATGACTTTAAGTCCGTGCTTTAATGCCATCATAATTTCAGTAGGTGTAACACAACCGGGGGTTACGGGGATATTGTTTTCAACACAGTAGCTCACAACCTCTTCATCATAACCGGGGGCTACAATAAATTTTGCGCCGCAGGAAAGTGCCTTTTTGCACTGTTCGAGGTTTAACACGGTTCCTGCGCCGACAAGCATATCGGGGCAATTTTCACTAACCGCTTTTATGGAATCTGCCGCGGCGGCAGTGCGGAAAGTGATCTCCATAACATCAATACCGCCTTTGAGCATAGCGTTTGCCGTATTAACGGCATCTTTTGCATCATCAAGAACAACAACGGGAACGATACCCGCTCTTGCCATTCTTTCAAGAACTTCCATATTTATTCTCCTTTAATTGTTTTTTTTAATTATAGTACGGTTTAATCCAAAATGCAACAATCCAAGGTCAAATTAAACGAAGATTTTTGTTATAAAACTACAAATATAAATCGATTGAATGTTGAAATCGTAAATAAATAAGTATATAATAATATAGATAAGTTTATTGGAGGTGCTTTTTTATGGCAATGATGAACACAAAACAGTGGCGTAATGCCAGAATGCAGGAAAGCGTTGAAACAATGTCCGCTTCAACCTATAATCTCGTACTTGGCGGATTGGTGCTTTACGGATTTGTTGTAAACGCGTTTATGGTTGAGTTTTTAGGCGATATGTTTATCGGTATGAATCCTTGGGTTTTCCTTATTTCATATATCGTTTGTTGCCTTTTGGGCAGTTTTCTTGCAAGGTCACGCAATTCGGTTGTGGCATTTTTAGGATATAACCTTATTGTTGTTCCGATAGGGGTTGTGCTTTGCCAGTTTTTGCCCGGTTTCAGCACATCAACTGTTGTTGCCGCTTTCGGGGCTACCGCAGGTGTTGCCGTTTTGATGACCGTGCTTTCAACCGCTTTTCCGAACTTTTTCCTTAAAATAGGCAGAGGCCTTTTCATCGGTTTGCTTGTCGGAATAGTTGCGGAAATAGTTTCAATGCTTTTCGGTTACGGCGGAGATCTTTTCAACTTTGCGTTTGTCGGCCTTTTCTCGCTTTATCTGGGATTTGACTGGGCGCGCGCTCAAAGATATCCGAAATCATTAAGCAACGCGATCGGCTCTGCGCTTGATATATATCTCGATCTTATAAACATATTTATAAGATTGCTTGAAATATTCGGAAAGAGGGACTAATTTTGAAAAAACCATTAAAGATTTTTGCGTTTTTAATCGCAATGATTATTGCGGTATCTTGTTTTGCGGGTGCTTTAACCGTTAACGCCGAAGCACAGAAGACATATAAGCTGTTTGATCTTTATAAAGAAAAAAAGGTTAAAATAATCGGCCGTTCGCAGACCGACTATAACGGCACAATGTGCGAATGGGCGGGCAACGGTATTGAATTCAATGCGAAAACCAACGGTGCGGCTATCCGCATTTCTTTAACAACCAATGAAAAAATATATTTTGCCGCTTATGTTGACGGTGTTTATCAGGATAGAAACAGTTCTGTAACGAAGGATAATCCTTACTTTTTTGTCAACTGTCCTGAGGGTGAACATAACATCAAAATCCTTCGTGACACCGAACACGGCAACAGCAAAAATCACATAACAAAGCTTGTCAGCATTTCCACTGACGGCGAATTATTAGATCCGCCGAAGGATAATGATTTTCTTATTGAAGCCATTGTTTCAACAACCGGACTCGGTAAAGGTGTTCTCGGTACATACGCTCCGAACACCGCTTGGAAAACACCCGGCGAGCATAGTTTTGTAAATGCTTATGCTTATCTTCTTGCCGAAAAGGCAGGCGCGGATCTTTCCTGCATCGGTATCGGCGGTCAGCGTGTTCAGGACGCAACAGAGGAAGAAATGAACAAAAGCCGTCTTAACACACCGGCAAAGGTTCTTTATGAATATACAAACGGTTACTGCGATATCGTTGCAAACGAGAATAAGTGGGAGCCGACAAGAAAGCCGAACCTTATTTTAATGGAGCTTGGCGAATTTGATACAAAAGCGAACGATGATTTCAAAGGCTCTATGATCGACCTTATAAATTATTTGCGCGAAAAGAACGGCAAGGATGTTCCGCTTGTTTGGGTTGGCGGTCCCGAAGATAAATATGCCGTTATGAAGGAAATTCTCACGGGCGATTTAGCGGCAGATAAAAACCTTTACGCTTTCCATCATTCCTATGGTATTTCCGGTGCGGCTTCAAGCGTAACAAGTGAAGAGGGCAGACCGAATGTTGCCGAACAAAAGGTTTTTGCCGAATCACTTTTCAAGTTCCTTCGTGAAAAAAATCTTGTTCCCGATAAGGCGGCAGAGTCAAGCGGTTTTGCTTTGGGCAACACAACAATCATTATTATTGCCTGCGCTGCGGCTGTTGTTGTGGCGGTTGTTGTTATTCTTATAATCGTTCTTAAAAAAAGAAAAAAATCTGAGTAAAGGTTGATGTTTATGAGAAATTTAGGAAAAATCGCAACTTTTCTTTCTGCAACTCTTGCGGCTATCACGGTTGCCGGGGGAATCAAGCTTCCTGTTACGGCGGCCAAAAAATCCTATGAAATAAGCGATCTTATTAAAAATGAAAAGATAAAACTTATCGGCAGATCCTTGCAGGAGGATAACAAGCTTGAAGTTGATTTCGGTGGATCCGGCTTTGAATTCAATATAAAGTCGGAGGGTGAAAGAATTCGCATAGTTTGTGAAACAAACGAGGTGGTTTATCTTGCCGCCTTTGTGGATGGCGAACTTAAAGACCGCGAATCAGCCATTTCAAATAATATAAACGATCTTTTTGTTGATGTACCTGCGGGTGAGCATACGGTTAGAATTATCCGCGATACGCAGATTGACCGTGACACAACCTCATATTTCCGCTTTTTAACTATTGAAACCGAGGGAAAATTCGGCAAAAAACCTGCCGAAACCGAAAATTATTTTGAGGTTATCGGCGATTCCATCGCTTGCGGCGACGGTGCGCTCGGCGTTTATCAGGCGGGCAAGTCATGGAAAAATCCCGAGGATCACTCGGCGGTTAAAAGCTTTGCTTATGTTTTGTCCGAAAAGCTCGGATGGGACTGTTCAATCGTGGCAAGAGGCGGAATAGGTCTTTTGCGTGACACTTCGGGCAGTCAGGAGTCGGCGGATAAAACCAAAATCCCCTCGCAGGATATTTATCCTTATGCGCTCGGCTATAAAGGCCTTGCAAAGCAAAGCGGCGAATGGGACTTTAAGCGCCGCCCGAACTTTATCGTTATTGAGCTTGGCGGCAACGATTCCACCGAGTTTGAAGATCAGTGGAAAATTGAAATGGAAGGCTTTATAAAGCTTATCCGCGAGAAAAACGGAAGCGGCATTCCGATTATCTGGATGAACCGCAACCCCATTCACTATGCAACCATGCAAAGGCTCATTGATAACGAGTTTGCCGATGATAAACAGATTTATGCTTTTCAGTGCACCTACGGTGGCTCCGGCTCTGCCGCTCTTGCAACCCAAAAAGCGGGACATCCCTCAAGCGCAGAGCAGGCAAAGCTTGCAGATGATCTTTTGAAATATCTTACCAAAAACGAAATTGTTAAAGAGCCCGAAAAGAGCGAGCCTACGGAAATTGTTGCCGAAAAGAAAAACTTCGGTAAAAAGGCGGCGTTGATAGGTGGCGGTGCGGCGGCTGTTTTAGCAGGCGGCGCGGCACTTTTCATTGCAAAAAGGAAAAAGAAAAAATGATAGAAATCGCAAATAATTTTTGTTTGCCCGATAAAATAAGCGAGGTAAAACCGTTAGGCTCCGGACATATTAACGGTACATTTTTGTTGACGCTTTGCGGCGGCGAGCAGTTTGTTTTGCAGGAGATAAACACCGCCGTTTTCCCAAATCCCGAGGGTCTTATGCAAAACGTTTGCACCGTTACCGAATATCTTAAAGAAAATTTCGGCGCAGATAAAACGCTTAATTTTATCAAAACAAAATCGGGTTTGCCCTTTTTTAAGGCGGAAGACGGCAGATATTACAGGGTTTATCGCTTTGTTGCCGATTCAAACTGCATTGATCATCCCGAAACACCGCAGGAATTTGCAAAATGCGGATATGCCTTCGGCGAATTTCAAAAAATGTTAAGCGGATTTAACGCCGAAACATTGATTGAAACAATTCCCGATTTTCATAACACGCCCAAAAGATTTGAGGCGCTTAAAATCGCTTTTGAGCAGGATGTTTGCCATAGGGCAGAGGGTGTTCGTGAGCTTTATGAATACTATTTATCAAACCGCGATTTCTATTCTGTTCTGCTCTCGGCGCACGAAAAAGGCGATTTGCCCCTGCGCGTTTGCCATAACGATACTAAATGCAACAATGTTTTGCTGCACGAAAAAACCGGCGAGCCGCTTTGCGTTATCGACCTTGATACGGTTATGCCCGGTTTTTCCGTAACCGATTTCGGCGATGCGATACGCTTTGGCGCTAACAGTTGCGCCGAGGATGAGCCGAACACCGATAAAATTTATCTTGATATGGATTATTATAAGGCTTATGCCAAGGCGTTTATCAAGGGAACAGGCGGCAATCTTCCGCAAAGTGAGATTGATCTTATGCCCGAGGGTGCGCTTATGATGACGCTTGAATGCGGAATGCGTTTTTTAACCGATTATCTTTCGGGGGATACATATTTCAAAATTGCATACGAGGATCATAACCTTGTAAGATCACGCGCGCAGGCAACACTTGCAAAAAGTATGCAGAAAAATATTGATGAAATGCATAAATTTTAATATTCAAAATGAATAAACAGAGCCGTTTTTTCTTTACTTGAAAAAACGGCTTAAAGTTTGTCCTTTATTTACAAAAATATTTCTTTTTTGAAACGAAAAAAAGAAATTTTTAAGTTACATAATTTTATTTGAATATTATGTTTGCATACCCACTTTTTCCACTTTTCCACCGAGTTATCCACCGTTTTTAAGCAAAAAACGCCCTTAAAACCGTTATTTTATATGTAAATCGGTGAATTAAACGGTGGATAACGTGGATAACTGTTTTGGTTGCATAGGTTAACATAAACCAAAAAAATGCATTATTTATGCCGCATTTTGTAATAAAATGTAACTTGATTTTGCTACATCAAAATATACATAAAAGCGGCAAGCAAAAGTTTATCCGATTTATCGCTTATAAGCAAAAGCAGAAGTCCTAATATAAGCGATATATCGCCATCCTTTTTTATGCTGCCTAAAAACGGGATATCTATGGGCAGAAGGTTGCCGATTTTAGGTTCGTTTTTTTCGGAGTTAGCGCTTTCAAATTCCGAAACGGGCGGAAAGGAAGATTTTTCGGCTGTTTTCTTCATTCTTTCAACCGCCATTTGCCTTTCTTTGAAGAAATCCGAATCCGCCAAAAAATCACCCCTTCATATCAAGTATGCCGCATTCTTTAAGAAGCGGCAGAATTTCAATAAGTTTTAACAGTTTAACCGCCGTATCAACCTTTTCCTGCCTTTTGCTTGATAGATGAGGTTTTAACGCCTGCAACAAAAGAACGCGGTTGTCGCTCGACTTTTCTTTGAAACGGGATAGGATGTTGGTTATTTTCAAAACCGTTTCCATATCCTCGCCATCGGGTGTTGATTGATCGGCGGCACCGTCAGACATAATGCTTTCCGCCATTTTTCGCACCTTTTCCATGCTTTGCGGATCGCCTAAAATCTCTGCCAGACGGGAGTTAATATCCTCCATTACTTTTTACCCTTCATATATTCGTTTAATATTTTCTCGGAAAGCTCTTTGTTGTTTAATATTTTAAGTATCTTTTGTTTTTGGTCGGCGGGTAATGATGAAAGCAGGGAGGAAGCATCGCCCTTTTTTGCCTTATCAATATCGGCGGCGGAAATATTGCCGTTTGAGGAAAGAATTTTTTTCTTCAAACTGTCAAAATCGCGATTATTCATTGAATTATCAACTCCTTACATATATAATTATGTATAAACATAAAAAAGTAGAAGGGAAATGCGGAATTTGAGAATACTTGTTTTATCCGATAGCCATAAAAAATGGGGTGTTGCCGAGCGCATAGTAAAGCAAAACGGTGACGCTAAGCATATTTTCTTTTTGGGCGATTATTTAACTGATATCGAAAACTTTGAATATTTATTTCCCGATCGCATATTTTATAAGGTTGCCGGAAACTGCGATTATTTATCCTTTGAAAAAACAACGGATATAGTGAATGTCGGCGGTAAAAAAATATATATGACTCACGGGCATTTACATAATGTTAAATCCGGAACTTCAGCGCTTAAAAAGGCCGCAAAAACGGCAGGATGCGATATTGCGCTTTTCGGGCATACGCATATCCCATTAACAGAATATGATAATGGGCTTTATGTTGTTAATCCCGGCTCCTGTGCCGCTTCACGCGAAGGGGCAAACACCTATGCCGTTATTGATATTCTTGAAAACGGAATACTTCCCTCAATATGCAAAGCGCCCTAAACCGTGGATTTTTACTTGTTTGACATACGGGTAAATCTATGGTAAAATAAGAAAAAGCCGATTTTTTCGGTTTTTTAACTTTTATGGAGGAAATATGAATAAACTTAACGATTTATTGTTTTACGGTTTTGAATTTAATGCTTTGCAGGTTCTTATTCGCTGTGTGCTCTCGATTGTTGTGGGCGGAATTGTCGGCAATGAAAGAGCAAGACACGGCCGCGCGGCAGGACTTCGTACGCATATTTTGGTTTGCATAGGTGCCGCGATAACAAGTATGACGGGACTTTACGCACATCAGGTGTTAGGCGTTCAGGGTGATGTTTTCCGCATCGCCGCGCAGGTTGTTTCCGGCATCGGCTTTTTGGGTGCGGGAATGATAATACTTAAAAACAATAATGTTATAACCGGTCTTACAACCGCGGCGGCTCTTTGGGCAACGGCGGCTATCGGCATTGCGATCGGCTTCGGCTTCTATTTCGGCGCGATTTGTGTTTCGGTTTGCGTTGTGGTTGTTGTTGCCTTTTTCTCAAAAATCGAAAAAAGAAAAAAAGATTCGGTTATATATATTGAAATTGATGATATAAACTCTACAAACAGCGTTATCGAAACCATAAAAGAAAAGGTTGAAAACAAGGCTTATTTTCAGGTGCTTGAAGCAAAAAGCCGTTTTGACGGCCACATAGGCCTTAACGTTGTTGTAAGCGATATTGAAATTGATGCCGTTAAAGAATTGCTTAAAATCGAGCATATTATTCTTGCGGTGGTTGAATAAAGTAAAGAGCGGAAAATATCCGCTCTTTTTTTGTTAAAAATTGTCAAAAAGACTTGATAAAACTTTATTTTGTGATAAAATAGGTATGTTAAAATAATAACTTTTCAAAGGAGATAATAATCATGGCAAAAGAAGTTAAAGTTGAAATTTCTGCAAGACATCTTCATGTAACAGAAAAAACATTGGAAATCCTTTTCGGTGAAGGTCATAAGCTCACCCCTAAAAAGGATCTTTCTCAGCCCGGTCAGTTCGCTTGCGAAGAAAAGGTTGAAATCGTTGGCCCCAAGGGTTCACTTAAAGCATCTATCTTAGGTCCCTGCAGACCTGAGGATCAGGTTGAAGTTTCTTTCACCGATGCTCGTTCTTTGGGCGTTGTTCCTCCGATTCGTGAATCAGGCGATGTTGCCGGTTCTGCTCCCTGCAAGCTTGTTGGCCCCTGCGGCGAGGTTGAACTTTCCGAAGGCGTTATCGTTGCAAAGCGTCATATCCACATGACCGTTGCTGACGGTGAACGTTTCGGTATCGCTGATAAGCAGGTTGTTTCTGTTAAGATCCCGACTGAAGGCAGAGCACTTGTTTTTGATGATGTTGTAGCACGTGTCAGCGATAAGTATGCGCTTGCTATGCACATTGACACTGACGAGGCAAATGCAGCAGCCGTTCCCGGTTCCTGCATAGGAGAAATTCTTGCCTGATAATATCGGTCTTTATCTTCACATTCCATTTTGTGAAAAAAGATGTGCCTATTGTGATTTTTATTCGGCTTGTTTAACCGAGGAAATGCTTAACACATATAAAACGGCACTGATAAGGGAAATAAAAAAGTGGGGCGGCGAAGTTAAAGACCGCCCCATTTCTTCTGTTTATTTAGGCGGCGGAACGCCTTCACTTTTAGGGTCCGCGATAACCGAGGTTATGGATGCCGTAAAGCAAAACTTTAATATTTTGCCTTCGGCTGAAATAACGGCTGAGGTCAATCCCGAAAGCGCGGCAGAATTTTTGCCGGCGGCGGCTGAGGCGGGAGTAAACAGAATATCAATAGGCGCCCAAAGCGGAAACGATGAAATGCTAAAGACGTTAGGGCGCATACATAACTCAAAGGATACCGCGGCGGCGGTTGGCTTGGCGCGAAAAATCGGCTTTGATAATATAAATCTTGATATTATGATCGCCCTGCCTCACGAAGATTTAACGCTTCTTAAATCCGATCTTGATTTTATTCTTTCGTTTTCGCCGCAGCATATTTCGGCGTATATCCTTAAAGTTGAGTATGGCACGGCGCTTTATGCTCAAAATATTGCCCTGCCGGATGATGACGAGGCGGCAAAGCAGTATCTTTTTATGTGCGATTATCTTGAAAAAAGGGGATATTCGCATTATGAGATTTCAAATTTCGCTCGAGAGGGCTTTGAAAGCCGCCATAATCTTTTATATTGGCAAACGCGCGAGTATATCGGAATAGGTCCCGGCGCACATTCTTTTTATAATAATGAAAGATTTTATTATAAAAAGGACTTAAAGGGTTTTATCGCTTCGCCCGAAACGGTGTTTGAAGGGCAGGGCGGAACGAGAGACGAAAGGCTGATGTTAGGACTGCGACTTAAAATGGGAGTAGATATAAACGAATTTTTTGCTCCTGTTTCAAAAAGCGTTGCCGATAAAATCGCCCTTTATGAAAAGGGCGGACTGATAGAAAAAAACGGAAACAAAATTTCTCTGACTGATAGGGGAATGCTTGTTTCAAACTCAATTATAACGGAGCTTTTATTATGAAAACCTATAAGATTCACCTTATCCGTCACGGACTAACCGACGGTAACATTGAGGGAAAATACATAGGCAATAAAACCGATTTGCCGCTTAACGATGCGGCAAAGGATGAGTTGCTTGAACTCAGAAGAACGCTTGATTATCCCGCGGTCGGTCGGGTTTACACAAGTCCGCTGCTTAGAGCGGTGCAGACCGCCCAGATAATTTATCCTGATTACACACCTAATGTTATCGAGGAATTAACCGAATATAATTTCGGCGATTTTGAGGGCAAAACTGCGCAAGAGCTTGAAAAAGACCCTGCTTATCTTGAATGGGCAAGCGGAAAAACCGATGCGCCGCCTTCGGGTGAAAAGAACAGCGATTTTATCAAGCGCCTTGTTTTGGGACTTAACCGCATTGTGCTTGATATGATGGATAAAAAGATAACAAGCAGCGCCGTTGTTTTGCACGGCGGAGCAATTATGATGCTTCTTGCTGCCTGCGGTGTTCCGCGCAAGCGCCCTGTTGAATGGACAAGCGAGCCGGGTAGAGGATATTCAATTATGGTAACACCTTCGCTTTATCACAGCAGCGGCGTTATCGAAGTTTATGATATAATATGAAAACGGAGAAAAAATATGGTTAATATCGGTAACGATTGGGACGAAATCTTGAAGGACGAATGGGATAAGCCGTATTATAAGGCGCTACGCGCGTTCCTTAAAAATGAGTATAAAAACCACACCGTTTATCCCGATATGTATGATATTTTTTCCGCGCTTAAATATTGCAGTTTTGAAAACACCCGTGCGGTTATTATCGGGCAGGACCCTTATCATGAGCCAAACCAGGCGCACGGACTTTGTTTTTCGGTAAAGCGCGGCAATCCGCCGCCGCCGAGTCTTGTTAATATATATAAGGAAATGCAGGATGATTTGGGATTTGCAACGCCCGATAGCGGCGAGCTTACCTGTTGGGCGCAAAACGGTGTTCTTATGCTCAACGCGGTGCTTACGGTTCGCGAGCATCAGGCGAACAGCCATAAGGGAAAGGGCTGGGAGCAGTTTACCGATAGGGTGATTTCCGAAATAAATAAAAAAGAAACACCGGTCGTGTTTCTTCTGTGGGGCGCAAATGCCCGAAAAAAAGCGGAGATCATAACAAATCCTAAACATTTGAAGCTTTCCTGCGCTCATCCGAGTCCGCTTTCGGCGTATAACGGATTTTTCGGATGCCGCCATTTTTCAAAATGCAATGATTTTTTAATTAAAAACGGTTTAGAGCCGATAAATTGGGAGGTAAAATAATATGCAATCAACCGGAATGGTAAGACCCGTTGATAAAATGGGCAGAGTTGTTATTCCAAAGGAAATAAGGGAATATTTGGGCGTTAAAAACGATAGGGATAAGTTTGAAATTTATATGGACGGCGACTATGTTATCTTAAAAAAGTTTGAGCCGGTTTGTATATTTTGTAAACGCCTTGCCGATAGTGTTGAATATAACGGCCATGTTGTCTGCAAAAAGTGCATTGAAAAATTGAGAGTTCTTAAAGAAGAAGCCAAGGACGATTTTGTTTGATCGTTTTTTAATAAAATCGGCAGGAGTTTTCTCCTGCCGATTTTTATTTTGCTTATAGCCCGTCAAAACCGAAAGGCAAAAATAAACCCAAAAGTCGCATTTTCAGGCAGGTTCGGATTATTTTCGTCAGGCTATATTATTTCCAATAGGTGTTAACAAGATATCTCGCTTGCTGTGCCAAAAAGGTGAGTCCCGCCCGGCGAAGCGGCATCGGCAATTTATGAACAAACTGCAATGTTTCAAGGGTGAAATCGCCCTTATAGCCAACACTTTTGAGCGCGGCGAAAATCGGCTCATAATCAATTTTTCCCATAAAGAAAGCGGTGTGAAGATCATCCTTATAGTCGTTATCGTGAGCGTGAATATGCGTTAGGCGACTGCCAAGCGCATGAATCATATCAACGGGATCGGATCCTGTTAAAAAGCAATGGCCGATATCAAGGTTAGCGGTGAAAATATCCGAGGGCAGCATATCAAGATACTCGCAAAACTCCTCAGCGGAAGAACAGCAGCTATCAACGATATTTTTGGAAAATGAATTTCTCTGCCACATATTTTCGAGCGCGATTTTAATGCCCGCTTTTGCCGCCGTTTCGGCGTAACGCATATAAAGATCATAGTTTAACTGCTTTAATTTTGCGCGGTTTTCGCGGTGGGGATATTTTGCGTGACACGGATGAACAACAACAGCCTCAGCGCCCAGGGCGGCGGAAATTTCGATGGAATGATGCGTTCTTTCGATAAGCTTTTCGGCTATTTCATCGCTATCGGCTTTTGCAAGATATGGCGCGTGGGTTTGGTTGCAGGTGATACCGATACTGTCGGCGTAAGCTTTAAGCTTTTGCGCTCTTTCGAGATAGTCGGGCTTGTTCCAGATGCTTTCCTCGTCCTTTTTTATAGTGTTAAGCGAAAAAGCATAACAATCAAATCCGGCGTCTTTTAAGGTTTTAACTGCACCTTCGGGGCCTAATTCCTCAAGATACATGGTATGCATTGATGTTTTCAATTTTTCTTCTCCTTATGCTTTGCAAAATTTCATAACAAGGGACATAGGCAAAATTTTTGCCAAAACCCTGTAAAACTTAAAAATAAGTCTGTTGGTGTAAACCGCCCTGCCTTTAGCGGATGCTTTAAGCGATTTTGCCGCCATGGTTTTCGGGTTTACGCGCGGCAGAGTATCAAAAGTTTTGCTTGATCCCTTTTCAATGTTAGCAAGGGGCAAAAACTCGGTGTCCATAGGACCGGGGCAGACCGCCAAAACGTTTATTTTGCGGGATTTCAGTTCGCCGCGCAAGCCTCTTGAAAAGCTCATAACATACGCTTTGGTTGAGGAATAAACCGTCATACGCATATTCGGGGCGAATGATGCGATAGAGCAGGTGTTTATAATCTCACCGCCATCGGGCATAAAGGGCAGGGTTATTGCCGTTAGTGCCGTAAGCGCTTCGCAGTTGAGCGAAACCATTCCGGCGTTATCCTCGGCGGAAATATCCTCAAAAAGACCTAACTTGCCGAAACCGGCGTTGTTTATAAGAAGAGAAACCTTTACGTTTTCGCTTTCAAGATATTCTTTATATTCCATTCTTGAAACCGGGTTTGTTATATCCATGGGGTAAGGGATTATCTTATCACCAAGCGTTTTTTTAAGTTCATCAAGTCGCTCACTTCTTCGCGCGATAACAAGTATTCCGTCCAAATTCCGGCGGTTTTTAAGAACGGCGGAAACATATTCAAGTCCAAGGCCCGAAGACGCGCCGGTTATAACAGCAACATTCATATAATTTTCCTCCTTGCTTTTGATGTGTTTATTATACTTATATATATAATGTTTTTCAAGTGCAAAAACCGCTTGACAAAAAAGAATTATTATGATAGAATGGTCAAGCCGCATATTGTAGGCCTTTTTAAGTTGTGCTCTGAAATGGGTGCCGCCTACCGTAGCGAGACTGTATAAATTTGGCAGGTGTGAAAAAATGTACGCTATTATCGAAACAGGCGGAAAGCAGTATCGCGTTGAAAACGGTGACGTTATCTTCGTTGAAAAGCTTGATGCCCAGGTTGACGAGGAAGTCACCTTTGATAAGGTCGTTGCCGTAAGCAATGATACTCTTACAGTTGGTGCGCCTTATGTTAAGGATGCTTTCGTTAAGGGAACTGTCCTTAAGAACGGCAAGGGTAAGAAGGTAACCGTATTTACCTACAAGCCCAAGAAGAGCAGCTTCCGTAAAATGGGTCACAGACAGCCCTATACTAAGGTACAGATTACCGAAATCGGTTAATTATGACTAAAGTAAGGTTTTTCGCTTCGGGCGAAACTATTTACGGATTTGAAATGTCCGGTCACAGTACAATGTGTGAGTCGGACGAAGAAGGAAAGCAGGTTTGCAGTGCCGTTTCATCTGCCGCATATATGGCGGTCAACACCATAACCGATGTTATTGGTGATACCCTCGATATCGCGGTTGAAGACGGTTATATGAAAGCGATTGCAAGTGGCGAAAATGTTGCCACCCAAACGGTTTTGAAGGGACTTAAACTTCATCTTGAAGGGCTTTCCGAACAGTACGGCAAACGAATAAAAATTATCACGGAGGTGCAATAAAATGTTAAAGATTAACATTGCTCTTTTTGCTCATAAAAAGGGAATGGGTTCTACCAAGAACGGTCGAGACAGCGAGTCTAAGCGTTTAGGCGTTAAGCGCGGTGACGGTCAGTTTGTTCTTGCCGGCAACATCCTTGTAAGACAGAGAGGAACTCATATCCACGCGGGCAATAACGTAGGCCGCGGTTCTGACGATACTTTATTTGCTCTTATTGACGGTAAAGTTAAGTTTGAGCGCGTTGGCAGAGACAGAAAACAGGTTAGCATCTACGCTGTAGAGCAGTAATTTTCTGAGAATTCATCCGGGTGGCGAATGGTTTTTGCCGCCCGGTATTTTTTTCCGGAGGTGCGGTATGAAAAAATGTTTTGTTTGTGGCTTTGATATAGAAGATGGCGTTGAAATTTGTCCTTCCTGCGGCGCTTTGATGAGCAACGACACAGAAGAAAAAACAGAAGAACCCCAAAAAGATACTCAGTTTGTTTTTGCGGTCACGGTTAACGATTTTATTACCGCAGATGTTTTCAAAGAGATTTTAACCGATAACGGTATTGATTTTTATGTTGAGGGTGACGGTGAGGCAAAGCTTCACTCGGGCTTTGGCGGCGTTTTCTTTTCGGCTCACTTTTATGTTGCGCAGGATAAAGCGGATGAGGCAAAGTCACTCTACAAAAGTTTAGAAGAAAGCGATACCGCGGAGGATTAGTATATGTTTGTTGATATTGCGAAAATTCATCTTAAAGCAGGAAACGGCGGAAACGGCGCCGTTTCATTTCACAGAGAAAAATATGTTGCGGCAGGCGGTCCCGATGGTGGTGACGGCGGTCGCGGCGGAGATATAGTTTTTAAGGTTGACGATAACCTTTCAACCCTTGCCGATTTCAGGTATAAAAGAAAATATGCCGCGCAAAACGGTGAGGACGGAAGCGGCAAGCGCTGCTTCGGCAAAAAGGCACCAAACCTTGTTATAAGTGTTCCGCGAGGAACGCTCGTTAAGGATGCCGAAACGGGCAGAATTATTGCCGATCTTTCGGATGATGAGCCGGTTGTTATCGCAAAAGGCGGTAACGGCGGATGGGGAAACCCCCATTTTGCAACCCCCACGCGCCAGGTGCCGCGCTTTGCCAAAAAAGGCAACCCCGGTGAAGAGCTTGATGTTACACTTGAACTTAAACTCCTTGCCGATGTTGGTCTTATCGGCTTCCCGAATGTCGGAAAATCCACCTTTATTTCGGTTGTAAGCGAGGCAAAGCCGAAAATCGCCAACTATCATTTCACAACACTCACCCCAACCTTGGGCGTTGTTCGTCTTCATGAGGGCACAAGCTTTGTTATGGCGGATATTCCCGGTCTTATCGAGGGCGCAGGCGAGGGCATAGGCCTCGGTCACGAATTTTTGCGCCATGTTGAGCGCTGCCGTTTGCTTCTGCACGTTATTGATATTGCGGGCAGTGAGGGCAGAGATCCGAAAGAAGATTTTGATAAAATAAATCATGAATTAGAGGTTTATTCCCCCGAGCTTAAAAATGTTCAGCAGATCGTTGTTGGCAACAAGTGCGATCTTTGCGATGAGGAGCAGGTTGAGGAAATAAAGACCTATTTTGAAAACAAGGGATATAAATTTTTCCCGGTTATGGCGGCTATTGCCGAGGGAACACAAGCGGTTGTAAACTATGTTGCCGAGTGTCTTTCAAAGCTGCCGCCGCTTAAGGTTTACGAACCGGAAGAAAAACCGCAGGAGGATTTTTCCGCAAAACGCGAGCGCACGTTCAAAATCAATATTCAAGACGGCGTTTATTTTGTGGAGGATGCGCCGTGGCTTCTTGATATTATGAACACTATTGACCCCGATGATTATGAGTCGCTTCAATATTTTGAAAGGGTGCTTCGCCAAACGGGTATTATCGATGCGCTGCGTAAAGAGGGCATTGAGGAGGGCGACACCGTAAGCGTTTATGATATTGAATTTGATTATATAAATTAAGCGGTGAAAAATATGGAAAATGCAAACAATTACGGTGCAGGTGCGCTTGCCTTTGTGGGTGACGCGGTTTACAGTCTGCTTGTGAGAAGTTATCTTGCGGACATAAATCGCCAAAACGGAACTTTGCACGAAATGTCGATGAAATATGTTTCGGCTCCGGCGCAGGCAAAAGCGTTTTCGATAATTGAAGATAAGCTTTCCGAAAAAGAACTTGCCGTTTTCAAGCGCGGCAGAAATTTTCAAACGGGTAACACACCGAAAAGCGCCACCCGTGCCGAATATGCCGTTGCAACCGGGCTTGAATGCCTTTTCGGCTTTTTGCATTTATCGGGAAAGACAGAAAGAATATCCGAACTGTTCAAAATAATCACGGAAAATATGGAATAAAAAAAGAACCGCTGTTGGGGCACCCTCCGTAAGGAAGGTGCCCCAAGGTGGCCTTTGTATCAAAATTAATTATTGTTTTGTTTAGACGGTGTAACTTTTGTGGTTATGCCGTTTTTTGCCATGCTTTCACGTTTTTCATTACACACTTTTCAAAGTGTGTAACCCACTATGACACTTTCAGCAAAGCCGAAAAGATGTCAGTGGGTTACTGTATCCTAAGTAGTTTTTCAATATCCGCCGCTTTCAACACCT
>JAZUJA010000088.1:0-18969 GCA_045642495.1 Acutalibacteraceae bacterium | reverse complement strand
CATTAAAAAACTTCAAAATAAAGGAATAAAAGTGATTTCCGTTGATGTGCAAATTCCTTTTGTTTCATCAACTCAGCTTCGTGAAAAAATAAGTAGTGAGTTAATTCCTGAAAAAATATATAATTATATTAAAGAAAAAGGACTTTATAATGCAAATTGAAGATTATAAAAAAATACTAAAAGAAAGATTAACCGATAAAAGATATTATCATTCTTTATGCGTTGCCGACGAAGCAAAACGCCTTGCTATAAAATACGGCGGCGATGTCGATCGTGCTTTTTTAGCCGGTCTTTTGCACGATATAACAAAAAACGCCGAAAAACAAGAGCATTTTGAATTGTTTGATAAGGGAAATATAACCCTATCAGATATTGAGAAAAACAGCGAAAAATTATGGCATGCAATGTCAGGGCCTATTTATATAAAAGAATATTTAGATGTTAAGGATCCGCATGTTTTAGATGCCGTTAGATATCATACAACCGCAAAGAAGGATATGAGCCTATTAGAGCTTATTTTATATCTTGCCGACTTCACATCCGCCGATCGCGACTATGAAGATGTTGAAGTTATAAGAAGATATGTTAACGAAAGTTTAGATAAGGCTTACTTATATGCGCTTGATTATACTGTAAACGAGTTAAAGCAAAAAAATGCAGCGATCCATCCGGACACGCTTGAGGCTTATAATGAAATAAAAAAGAAGGGAATATCTTTATGAAAAGTGAAGAAATTATTAAAATTGCCGCAAAAGCACTTGACGATAAGAAGGCAATTGATTTATCCTTATTAAAGGTTGATAAGCTAACTTCTATTGCAGAATATTTTCTTATTGCAACTGCTTCATCTTCTACTCATGTTCGAGCACTCGCGGATCAGGTTGAAGATACGCTAAATGGATTAGACCTAAAACCTCATCATATTGAAGGTAAAAGTTCTGGCTGGCTTGTTATTGATTACGCTTCGGTTATTGTTCATATATTCACAAAAAAAGAAAGAGAATATTATGATCTTGACCGTATGTGGTCAGAAGCCGAAAAAATTGATATTGATTTTATAACACAAAATTCATCAGAGGACTGATTTTTATGAAATATAATTACGCAGAAATTGAAAAAAAATGGCAACAAATTTGGGAGGAGCAGGGTTGCTTTAACGCAACTGATGATTATGACAAGCCGAAATTTTTCGGTCTTGTTGAATTTCCTTATCCTTCGGGACAAGGTCTTCATGTAGGTCATCCGCGTTCATATACCGCTCTTGATATTGTTTGCCGCAAAAAAAGACTTGAGGGATTTAATGTTTTGTATCCTATGGGATTTGATGCTTTCGGTCTTCCAACCGAAAATTTTGCCATCAAAAATCATATTCATCCTTCAATCGTTACAAAAAACAACATTGAGAATTTCAGAAGACAGTTAAAATCTCTCGGCTTTTCTTTTGATTGGTCAAGAGAGGTTAACACAACCGACCCTTCTTACTATAAGTGGACTCAGTGGATTTTCCTCCAGCTTTATAAAAAGGGTCTTGCTTATAAAAAGAAAATGTCGGTTAACTGGTGCACATCCTGTAAATGTGTTCTTGCAAACGAAGAGGTTGTGAACGGTGTTTGTGAGCGTTGCGGCAGTGAAGTTATTCATAAAGAAAAAAGCCAGTGGATGCTCAAAATAACCGACTATGCCGAAAAGCTTCTTGAAGGCCTTAATGATGTTAACTTTATTGAAAGAGTTAAATCTCAGCAAAGAAATTGGATCGGCAGATCATACGGTACAGAGGTAAAATTCAAAACAACCAACGGTGATGAGTTTATTGTTTATACAACCCGTTGTGACACTCTTTTCGGAGCTACATATACCGTTCTTTCTCCCGAACATCCGCTTATTGAAAAGTGGAAAAACGATATAAAGAACTATGATCAGGTTGTTGAATATAAGAAAGAAGCCGCAAAAAAATCCGATTTTGAAAGAACAGAACTTCAAAAAGATAAGACAGGTGTTAAGCTTGACGGAGTTTGCGCTATAAATCCTGTAAACGGTAAAGAAATTCCGATTTTTATTTCCGATTATGTTCTTATTTCTTACGGAACCGGCGCTATTATGGCAGTTCCTGCACACGATTCGCGTGACTATGAGTTTGCTAAGAAATTTGATCTGCCTATTATCGAAGTTGTTTCCGGCGGAGATGTTGAGAAAGAGGCATTTACCGATTGCGCAACGGGAACTATGGTTAATTCCGGCTTCCTTGACGGAATGAGCGTTAATGATGCGATTAAAGCTATGCAGGAATGGCTTGCTCAAAATAAACTCGGCGAAAAGAAGGTTAATTATAAGCTTCGTGATTGGGTTTTCTCTCGTCAAAGATATTGGGGCGAACCTATCCCGATGGTTTACTGCGAAAAATGCGGTTGGGTTCCGCTTGATGAAAGTGAGCTTCCTCTCGTTCTTCCCGATGTTGAATCTTATGAGCCGACTGAAAACGGCGAATCTCCGCTTGCCAAAATGACCGATTGGGTTAATACAACTTGTCCTCATTGCGGCGGAAAGGCAACAAGAGAAACAGATACAATGCCTCAGTGGGCCGGTTCTTCATGGTATTATCTGCGCTATTGCGATCCGCATAATGATAAAGAATTGGCATCCGCTGATGCGCTTAAATATTGGTTGCCGGTTGATTGGTATAATGGCGGAATGGAGCATACAACTCTCCATTTGCTTTACAGTCGTTTCTGGCATAAATTCCTTTATGATATCGGCGTTGTTCCAACTCCCGAGCCGTATGCAAAGAGAACAAGTCACGGTATGATTTTGGGTGAAAACGGCGAGAAGATGTCTAAATCAAGGGGAAATGTTGTCAATCCCGATGATATTATCCGTGATTTTGGCGCCGATACAATGCGTATTTATGAAATGTTTATCGGTGATTTTGAAAAAGCTGCTCCTTGGAGTCAGGCATCAATTAAGGGAAGTAAGCGCTTCCTTGAAAAAGTTGCTTCGCTCTCTGATAACCTTATCGATGGTGATACATATAGAAAAGAGCTTGAAATTGAAATAAATAAAACCATTAAAAAAGTTACCGAAGATATTGAAGATTTGAAGATGAATACCGCGATAGCTGCATTGATGTCACTTCTTAATTCGATTTCTTCTGCCGGTAACATAAATAAGGCTGAGTTTAAGACATTTATTACGCTTCTTAATCCGTTTGCACCGCATTTAACAGAAGAACTTTGGCAGAATGCAGGATTTGAAGGATTTCTTCACGATGCCGCTTGGCCTGTGTTTGACGAATCAAAATGCAGTGATTCTTCTGTTGAGATTGCAATTCAGGTTAACGGTAAAATTAAAGCGAGAATTTCTGTTTCAGCTGATATTGCCGCTGCGGATGCTATAAATCTTGCAAAAGAGCAACCTGAGGTTAAACCTTTGGTTGAAGGCAAAACGATTATTAAAGAACTTTATGTTCCCAAAAGAATAGTAAATATTGTAGTTAAATAATTTTCTTTAAAATAATTCTTTTTTTACTTGACAACGGTGTATATTATTGATATAATATCACTGTTGTCGATTTGATCCATTAGCTCAGCCGGTAGAGCACTTGACTTTTAATCAAGGTGTCCGGGGTTCGATTCCCCGATGGGTCACCATAAAAAACACCTACTTTATTGTAGGTGTTTTTTGCTTTATTCAAATACTCGTTTTGAAGAGTTTTTTAGGTTGTTTTGTGTGTTACGCATAAAGATAATCTTTGAAACAAAAAGAAAAAATGATAAAGTAGGAAAGAGCAGTGACTGTAAAGTCTCTGCTCTTTCGTTTATTATAAGAATCTCAGAAATTTAATTCATTTTATTTTTAACTATTTTTGATTATTTCAATATAATGCAAATAGGGGGAATTCGGTTGAGCGTTTGCATTATATATGGTATCACCGCAGGACTGTTTATTTGGGCTTTTACTATCGTAGGATCATCTGCGGTGTTTTTTATTAGAAATAACAAAAAATCAAATTCAAGCGCGATTTTAGGTCTTTCAGCGGGAGTTATGCTTTCCGCTTCATTCTGGTCGCTTTTGAAACCTGCTTATGAATTTGCGGTTTTATTAAACTATATTAACTCAGCATTATGTGTTTCAATTTCGTTTTTGATGGGCGGTTTATTTACATTTATATTTGATCGATTATTAAATAAACTTGAAAATAAATCAAAAATAACTCTAAATAAAGATAAGCTTTTATTGATTTTATCAATAACTCTTCATAATATACCCGAGGGTCTGAGTGTTGGTGTTGCTTGCGGTTCAATAATGTTTGCAGCAGATAAAAATGCGGCAATTATATCAGCTTTTTGCGTGGCGCTTGGAATAGGAATACAAAACACACCTGAAGGCGCGGCTGTTTCGTTGCCGCTTAGAACAGAAGGTTATAAAAAATTAAAATGTTTTATGTTGGGATCATTGTCCGGAGTAGTTGAGCCGATTAGCGCGGTGATAGGAGCTATTCTTGTAGCTTATATAAAATATATTATGCCATTTGCGCTTTCATTTGCCGCAGGATCAATGATTTATGTTTGTTCTATGGAAATTATTCCGGAGTTAAAAGAAAACAAAACAAACGGTTTTTTATCGCTGTTTTTGGGATTTACGTTAATGACATTTCTTGATTTGTTTTTGTGTTAAAAAAGGCTTAGGGAAGAATCCCTAAGCCTTAAAGATTTATCCGCCTAAATAAGCTTTTTTAACCTCTTCACTGCTCATAAGCTCTTGGCCTGTACCCTCAAGAACAATTCTGCCGTTTTCAAGAACATAAGCACGATCGGAAATCGCAAGAGATTTACCCGCATTCTGTTCAACAAGAAGAATTGTTGTACCCTCATTATTATAATCCTTGATGATTTGGAATACTTCATCAACAAGAAGGGGAGAAAGACCCATTGAAGGCTCATCAAGCATAAGCAAATCGGGGTGACACATCATCGCTCTGCCCATGGCAAGCATTTGCTGTTCGCCACCGGAAAGTGTACCTGCGATTTGATTTTTTCTTTCAGCAAGGCGGGGGAAACGGGTGTAAATTTCCTCAATATCCTTTTTGAAAGAAGATTTATTTTTGCAAGAATAAGCGCCCATAAGCAAATTTTCGTAAACAGTAAGTTCTTGGAAAACATGTCTTGCTTCCGGAACCTGTGTCATACCAATATTAACAATTTTATGGCAAGGTGTTTTTGTTATATCTTTTCCGTTATAAATTACCTGACCGGATTTTTTGGGAATAAGACCGATAACACTTTGCATTGTTGTTGTTTTACCGGCACCATTTGCGCCGATAAGTGTAACGATTTCGCCTTTATTTACTTTGAAGCTTACGCCTTTAAGTGCCTGAATAACGCCATAGAAGACTTCAAGTTTATTAACCTCTAATAATGCTGACATAAAACTTTAACCTCCTATATATGCCTTTATAACTTCAGGATCGTTAAGGCATGATTTTGTATCGCCCTGACAAAGAACGGTGCCGAAGTTAAGTACGGTTACTTCATCACAAAGTCCGGATACGAATTTCATATCATGCTCAATAAGTAAAACCGTCATATCAAATTTATCACGAATTAGCTTGATTGTTTCCATAAGATCCGCGGTTTCATTTGGATTCATACCAGCCGCCGGTTCGTCAAGAAGCAAAAGCTTCGGATTTGTTGCAAGTGCACGTGCGATTTCAAGCTTGCGCTGTTTACCGTAGGGGAGATTGCATGAAAGATTGTTTCTTTCTTCTTCCAAATCAAATATTCTTAATATTTCTTTTGCTTTTTCACGCATTTTCTTTTCAACCTTAAAATGCTTAGGTAAACGAAAAACAGAAGTGAATAACGAACATTTGAATTCGGGCTGATTTGAAAGGCCAACCATAACATTTCTGATAACCGACATATTGTTGAAAAGACGGATATTTTGGAATGTTCTTGCAATTCCTTTATGGTTGATGGTTTCTTGAGATTTACCGGTTAAATCTTCACCGCAGAGTGTAAACGATCCGTTTGTAGGAACATAAACACCGGTGAGCATATTAAATATGGTTGTTTTACCGGCACCGTTAGGACCTACCAAACCATAAATTTGATTTTTGCTGATTTTTATGTTGACATCATCTGCCGCGCGAAGACCGCCGAAGGAGATGCCTAAATTTTTTGTTTCAAGTACATATTCAGACATTTTTAATCCTCCTTTGATGGTGAATCGGGTTTAGATGTGCTTTGATTATTTGACGGATTTGCATCAACAGAAAGAACTTCGTCCATCGGAATTTTGGTGGGAATATTAGCCCACTTAACCTTATCTTCTTTTATAACAGAAGGATCTTTTTTCTTTTTCTCAAACAACTTTTTAAGGTTGTATTTTTCACGGAAACCGATAAGAGCAGGAGCGTTTCCGTAAATAACTATAATGATAAGAATAAGGGCATAAAGCAAATTCTGAAGAACTGCAAGATTGCCTGTAAGAATTGTTGCAAACTTTGTATTGATATATGTTATAAGTGTTGCGGCAATAATTGAACCGTTAACAGAACCGATACCACCCAAAACAACCATAACAAGAATTTCAATAGAATAGTTGTAACCAAACTTTGAAGACTGAACATTATAGTTTGAGAAAGAATAAAGAACACCTGCAACACCGGCAAAGAAAGAAGAAACAATAAACGCTATAAGTTTATACTTTGTAACGTTAATACCGGTTGCTCTTGCGGCGATTTCATTATCGCGGATAGATGTGATAGCTCGTCCGTGTTTACTGCGCATTAGATTTTGAACAACAGCAAGTGTTATAAGAAGACAAACAAAACAGAAAATAAAGAGTTCTTGTTTGTTATAACGGGGAGTTTCAAGACCCAAAGCGCCGCCAAAAGATTCTTTACTTGTGTTTTGGAAAATCGATTTAACGATTTCACCAAAACCAAGTGTTACGATTGCAAGATAGTCACCTTTAAGACGAAGAGCAGGAAGACCGATAATAAATCCGCAAATTGAAGCTGCAATACCGCCGACTAAAAGTGAAATAATAAGTGTTACGGGGCCGTTGCCCATAGAATCATAAAGTATGTTAGCGAGTTTACCGCCTAAGTATGCGCCAACACACATAAATCCTGCGTGACCGAGAGATAACTCGCCGAGGAAACCGACAACAAGGTTTAAGGAAACGGCAAGTATAACGGCGATTGAAATTTTTTCAATAAGATAAATAGTAGATTGTTCAAGGTTTCCTGTGAAAGAAGAAATTGTGAAGAATATAGCCAGAACAGCAACTACGATATAGTTGATATAATGCTTCATCTTAAAGTTTGATTTTGATTTAATTGTGTTTTCCGGCATTATACTTTTTCACTCCTTTTCTTTCCGAGAATTCCAGTTGGTTTAACAAGCAAAATAACAATAAGAATAAGGAATTCAATAGCATCAGTATAAGGAGCTATTACGGGAATTTTATAGGATACACACTCAACTATTCCAAGCAAAAGTCCGCCGGTCATAGCACCGGGAATAGAACCGATACCGCCGATAACCGCAGCGGTAAAAGCCTTAATACCGGGCATAGAACCAAATGTATTAGAAATGCTCGGTGATTTAAGCAAATAGAAGAGTGATGCAAGTGCGGCAAGGGCAGAGCCGATGGCAAAAGTAACAGTTATAACCCTGTTAACATTTATACCCATAAGCTGTGTGGCCGCTTTATCTTCACTTGTTGCTATCATTGCGCGACCCATTCTTGTAAATTTAACAAAAAGAGTAAGAGCAATCATAACAACAATGGTGCATGCGAGAGTAAGTAATGTATAACCTTGAATTTTAAGAGATCCGATCGTAACATTGCCAAGGTCAACAATATTAACCATTTTCGGAGCTGAACCGAAAACTATCTGAGCTAGACTTTGAAGAAGGTAACTTACGCCGATTGCTGTAATAAGAACTGCAAGGGGAGAAGCACCTCTGAGTGGTTTATAAGCAATTTTTTCGATTGTAATACCAAGCACCATACAAAATAGTATTGCAACAAGGATAGCAAGAATAGGATGGCCGGTTGTTAGCATTACAACATAAATGGTATAACCGCCAACCATGATAATGTCTCCGTGAGCGAAGTTAAGCATTTTAGCGATACCGTAAACCATCGTATAGCCAAGAGCGATCATGGCATATATTCCGCCGATGCTTAATCCGTTTATCAGAGTAATAATGAATTCCATATTAACACCCTAAATAATAAATAAATTGGTTGATGTCAACCTGCCGGATGCCCGGCAAGTTGACATTGAAGAGATTAAATTACAAGTAATTAAGAAGCAGAACCTTCGTTGATAACATACTTGATAGCGGTCTTCTTAACATAACCTTTTTCGTCCCAAGTTACATCGTTTCCGCCGCCTGTTACAGCGTTCTTGAATTCAAAGCCGCCCTGGAAGGTTGCTTTAAGTTTGTCACAAAGATCAGAAGCAGAAATCTTAACATCGTTGATGCCTGCTTTTTCCATTGCCTGATAGATTGCATAAATGCAGTCGTAAGCAGAAGCTGCAAACTGATTAAGTGTATCGGTGCTGAACTTTTCAGTGTACTTCTTTACGAAGTCAGCAGCAGCACCTTCGGTAGCTTTTGAATCGAAGTGAGAAAGCATAGATACTTCCTGCGGAATAGCAGTTATATCAAAACCTTCAGTAGCATCGATGCCATCGAAACCGTCGCAACCATAGTAAACAGCGTCATCAGCGATAATGCCCTTTGCCTGGCTCATGAAGATTGAAGCGGGAGTGTAGTAGATAGGCATAAAGATGAATTTGCAATCTTTAAGTTCGTTGATCTGAGTATCGAAGGTTGTTGCAGCTGCATCAGTAAATACAGTTTCAACAGTCTTTACTTCAGAAGAAAGGTTTGCCTTGAACTGATCAAAGATACCGCTTGAGTAGTTATCATCGGACTTATAGAAAATGCCGATTGTCTGACCCTTGAAGTTTTCGTTAACATATTCTGCAGCTACCTTGCCCTGGTTGCCGTCTGCAAAGCACATCTGATAACCGTTTTCATACTTCGGAACATCATCATTGGAAGCAGAAGGAGTGATGAAGAATACATTGTCTTCGCGAGAAAGGTTTGTCCATTCAGCGCAGGGAGCAGAAGTTACACAACCGAGTGAAACCTGCATGCCTTTTTCAAGAAGAGAAGAATAGTTTGTTGCAACCTTTGTAGCGTCATGCATATCATCAGTTACTTCAAGTTTAAACTTAACGCCATTTAAGCCGCCTGCTTCGTTAATTTCATCAACAGCAAGCTGAGCGCCGTTTTTAACACCGGTACCATAAATTGCAGCAGCACCTGTGAGCGGAGCGGAAAGACCGATAACATACTCTGTGTTATTTGCAGTGTAGTTGTCTGATCCGCCGGACTTAGAATCGCCGCAGCCTGCGAACATTGCGCAAACCATAGCGATTGCCATTACCATGGAAAGAACTTTTACCATTTTTTTCATTTTTTCCTTACCTCTTTTTCAAAGATTTTTATATTTTATCAATATATATTCACCGCTTCCGATCAATCCATGGGCAATCTGAAAAGAAGGGAAGAGGAAATATTATATGGAAATGAATATATACCGAAAAAACCATAATAAAAACGGCTTTGCTTTATTTTCTAAAAGCAAAGCCGCTAATTTTTAACAAAATTAAGCAGAACACAAATTGTTGCTTTTAGATTTATTTGATTTAACAATTAGAATGTTAATAAGTCGTACAATAAAAAAAGACACCACGCTATGCACGGTGTCCACAATAATGACGAAATTAGAGGCACAAGAAGACGCAGGTGCTGATGAAGCATCTGTACTGAAAGTTTTACAATTTTCAGACTTAAAACGGAACATCTTCTTAACCGCCTTTCATAAAATTACTTAGATAATATAACACATTATATATATATTGTCAATGATTTTTTGCAAAAATAATATGTTAACTTTCACAAATGTTAACATTTTGCTGTTACAAAAAATATGATAACTTAAATTAAGGAACAACATATTAAAATGATGTTTTGATAAAGATAAAATAATCGAATGAGAATATAATGATCTGAATAAAATCAGTTAATAGCAGAATTAAATGATTTTTGAAAAAATAAATAACTTCAGCTCATATAATAGTATTAGCATAAATAAAAATGAAAATTCAATAATTTAATTGACCGGATTAAAAATAGTAAACTTAATAAACTATATTTGATCTTTCTTAGAAAATTGAAAAAATACGTTATTAGATAGTTAAAGAGCATGTAAAGTCGTTATTAGGCATAATTTAGCATTATCCTATCCCCTTAATTATACAAAATATTCATTTTGTATAATTGGATATAATAATCTAAGAGTATTAAACTACGACTTCCCTTATTATTAAACAAACAAAAAACACAGATATTGGTGCGTATCTGTGTTTTTATCCTTTTGCAAGCGGATGAAATTTTGAATAAGACTTTATGTATTTAGATTTAATGATATCGGTATAAATATGGGTTGATGATATATCACTATGGCCAAGCATATCTTTAATATCCTTTAGTTGCGCGCCATTTTCAAGTAAATGAGCTGCAAAAGAATGACGAAGTGTATGCGGAGTTATATCTCCGTTTATACCGCATTCGTTTGCATAATATTTAATGAGTTTCCAACAACCCTGACGACTCATAGTTTGTCCTGTCATATTAACAAACAAACTTTCCTCGCTTTTATTTCTAATAAGCGCAGGTCTCACTTTATTGAAATATTCTTTAAGATGTTTTACTGCCGCGGGATAAATCGGGATTACTCTTTCACCCTTACTGTTTGATATTGAAATAATACCAACTTCAAGATTGATATCTGTTTTTTTAAGTTCGATCAATTCGGAAACTCTTATTCCTGTTGCATATAAAAGCTCAAGCATAGCGCGATCTCTGATTGCCTTAAGACTATCCCCTTTTGGCGCAGATAATAATTTCAATATTTCGCTGCTATCAAGAATTCCGGGCAAAGATTTAACATTTCTCGGATTTTTTAGATTTTCTGTTGGATTGTATTTAATCAAATCCTCCTTAAATAAGAAAGCAAAATAACATCTAACCGAAGCGATAACTCTTGTTTTAGTAGCGTTAGATTTACCAAGAAATTTAATATAATCAAAATATTTTTTAATATATTCTTCATCAATAATTTTAATATCGGAAGTTCCGTTCATATCACAGTAATTATAAAATTGCTTAATATCGCGCAAATAGGCATCAATAGTATTTGCTGATGAATTTTTAGTGACTTTAAGATAATTGCTGAATTCATCTAAGTAAGCGTTCATAAACGGACCCTCCTTTCATAAAAACTAAAATGAAAAAAATCCTGAAAATAATTTTGCACAAAGACCGTCAATAACTGATGCAAAAACAGAAATAATCAGCGAAATCAAAAAATGATTTGTAAGCGTAACAAAATCACGATTTAGATTGCTTTTTGAAGATTTATTAAATGTTAAAGACGATAAGGTTATAGAAAAATCAAATGCTATTCTGCAAGAAAAAAGATATGAAATAATAAATAAAATAAGTCCCGGAGAAATAACCAACAGATTATAAACAATTCCCTTTAATGAAAAAGCATTGTAAAGATGCGATGAAATTCCGCCGGAAATAAGTCCTAAACATAAAGAGAAACACGGAACGGTTACACATCCTAAAACCGATGTTCCGCAAATAAACGAAAAGATTTCCACCGAAAAGTAAATAAGCAGTGAATAAAAACTAATACTCAAAAACGAATTGTTTTCTTTGATTTTCAAAATAATAGAAAAAATACCACCAAAGAATGTTGATAATTGTTTATAAAAAACTGCCCCGAAAATCATTCCTGCAACAATAGAAATTATAATAATAAGAAAAGATTTATTATTGTATAATCCTTCAAACTTCTTTAATTTTCTAACTGAAACTACTGTTCCTCTGTTTATCATATATAAATCACCTTCCGTAACTTATATATGAAAGTGCAGGACAAGATATTCAAATAATCCGTTATAAAAAGCACCCCTAAATTTATGAGGTGCTTTTTATTTATACAATAAAATAATTCCTGTGTCAATATAAAATAATAAAATATTTTGTTTTATGTTAACGCTTTATGTTAACCGCACAATATATTCCGTTTATCATTAAAACTAAGCACAATTTATAGTAAAATATAAATCTTAATTTTTTGTAACCTTTTATAATTTATTATGATGTGATATAATATCAAAAAATCTTTTTTTAATCGGAGGATAAATATATGGCAAAAACCGTTATTATAACCGGCGGATCAAAAGGTATCGGTGCTGCAACAGCAATCTCATTTGCAGAGCTTGGATACAACACGGTTATAAACTATAATAATTCTTTTCAAAATGTTAAGCTTTTAACCTCTTCCCTCACCTCTCGCGGATTTTCAGTTATGTCATATAAGGCCGACGTTCGAAACAGAATGGAAACTGATTTAATGGTTAAGGAAACCCTTTATAAATTCGGATCAATTGACGTTCTTGTTAATAATGCCGGTATAGCCTTAAACGGACTTATTAACCGAGTTGATGATATTGATGTTAAAAATTTGCTTGATACTGATCTTTTAGGTGTTTATAACTGCTGCCGTTCGGTTTCTGATGCTATGATAAATCAAAAATCCGGAAAAATAATCAACATTTCTTCTATGTGGGGTGTTGAGGGTGCTTCATGTGAAGTTGCCTATTCGGCAGCTAAAGCAGGTGTGATCGGTCTTACAAAAGCACTTGCAAAGGAATTAGCACCATCCGGAATAACTGTTAACGCAGTAGCCCCCGGGCTTATTCAAACGAGTATGAACAATCATTTATCAACTGATGAGCTTGGTGCATTTGTTGATGAGATTCCTCTTGGTCGAATGGGAACACCTGAGGATGTAGCTTCTGCGGTAACATTTCTTGCAAGCGAGGGTGCTGATTATATAACCGGTGAGGTTATTAACGTAAACGGCGGATATGTTATGTAAACTAAATTAAAACGAAAAAAGAGACCGTGAGGTCTCTTTTTTTATGGCTTTAATTCAACTATAGTAACGCCCATTTCGCCTTCACCGAAAAGACCCGGTCTTTGCGATAAAACAGAAGGATGTTTTTTTAGATATGTTTGAACAGCTTTTCTTAAAACACCTGTTCCCTTTCCGTGAATAACGGTGATTTTATTTATTCCGGCAAGGATAGCATCATCGAGGTATTTATCAAGTTCCATAACGCCTTCATCGCTTGCCATGCCGCGAATATCAATTTCACCGGTTACAACGCGTTGAGCGTTTGATTTAACAGATTTTGTGTTACGGAATTTAGGCACTTCTTTTTTCTTTTTCTTTTTAAGCGTTGCAAGATCATCAAAGCTTACCCACATTTTCATATTGCCGGACATTACTTGAGCCTTTTTGTCCTTTTCGTTAACTGTAATAACCGTTGCCTCTGTTCCGAAAGATTTAATTAAAACAATATCGTTTTGGGCGGGTGTTTCGGTTAAGGTCATTTCGTTATCAACCGCGTTAACTATCGGGTTTGCGGTATCTTCAAGTTCGTTTAATGATTTATTATAGGTTTGTTTAGCCCGGCTTAATACATCAGCAGAATTCGCTTTTTTAAGCTTTTTCTTCATGTCTTCAAGAGAGTTAAGAAGTTCATCAGATTTATATCTTGTATTTTCCAAAATATCCTGCGCTTTTTTCTGCGCATTTTCAATGATTTTCTCACTTTCAATTAGAGCTTTTTCACGAATTTCATCAGCACTTGCTTTTGATTTTTGCAATTCAATTCTTAACATTGAAGCTCTGTTTTGCTCTCTTGCGGCAGACTGTCTTGCCGATTCAAGACTTGCAACAACTCTTTCAAATCTAACATCATCTTCATTAACATTTTCTGATGCTAAATCAATTATATCCTGGGTTAATCCGAGTCTTTTTGAGATAGCGAAAGCATTTGATCTGCCCGGAGTTCCAATAATGATTTTATAGGTTGGTTTAAGTGTTTTGATATCAAACTCACAGCTTGCATTTTGCACATCATCTGTATCAAGCGCATAAGTTTTAAGCTCGGGATAATGGGTTGTAGTTATTGTTTTACAGCCGATTTTATTTAAATTTATAAGTATTGCCTTTGCAAGAGCGGCACCTTCAATAGGATCAGTTCCGGCACACAACTCATCAAGTAAAATAAGTGAGTTATTATCGCAATCTTTTAATATTGATATGATATTTACCATGTGAGATGAAAAGGTTGAAAGTGACTGTTCGATGCTTTGTTCATCACCTATATCGGTAAATATTTTATTAAACACCGCTATTTCGCTTTTTTCACTAGCGGGTATCATAAGTCCGCAATAGGTCATAAAAGATAAAAGCCCTACTGTTTTAAGCGCTACTGTTTTACCGCCGGTATTAGGACCCGTTATTATAAGTGAACTGTAATCAATACCCAGTGAAATATCAATGGCAACAACTTTTGATTTATCGATAAGCGGATGCTTGGCACTTATAAGGTTGATAACAGAATTTTTGTTGAGTTTTGGAACATTTGCTTTCATTTTGAAGGCAAGATCAGCTTTAGCAAACAGTAAATCAATTTTTACAAGCGCATCAAAAGATCGACGAATACCATCGGCAAAATCAGAGATTTCGGCGGAAAGCTCTGTTAAAATTTTTATTATTTCTTCCCTTTCTTTTGTTTGCAAAACGCGGATATCGTTGTTTGCTTCAACAACACTCATAGGTTCAACAAAAAGGGTTTGTCCCGTGCCGGAGGTATCGTGAACAATTCCCTTAATTTCGGCTTTATATTCGGATTTTACGGGAACTACAAATCTTCCGTCTCTTTGAGTTATAACGGAATCTTGAAGGTATTTCGACTGATTTTTGACGGTTTTATTAAGTATATCTCTTATTTTTTCGGTTTTTGAAGATATTTTTCTTCTAATATCAAAAAGTGCGGCAGAAGCGTTATCATATAATTCTTCTTCGTTTTTGATTATTTTTCTGATTTTATTTTCAAGATATGAGTTGGGGGTTAGCGCCGCAAAATACTTATCGATAACGGTTTTTTCTTTTTGTTCGGGATCGTCTTTCCAAAGCTTAACATTATGAATAATGCGTAAAACTTCCCCGATTTTTATTATTTCGGGTATTGATAAACAAGATCCGATTTTAGAATGATCCAAAATCGAAGTAACATCATCAATTGCAGAAATGGGCGGAGCTGAAAACTTAAGGCTTAAGTCAAAAGCAGCTTGCGTTTCCGATAACATTGCGGAAATTTCATCAGTATTAAATGATGGCTTAATTTTAATTGCATATTCTTTTGCGGTCTTTAATCGGCAAGAATTGCTAAGCATCTGTAATATTTGGGGCAATTCAGCCGTTTTTATATGTTTTTCAAAACTATACAAAATATAATCTCCCTATGTAAGTGATTTTAAGAATTCAAGTGTTTTGAATTTATGATCGGTTTGGTTTTCGATATAAGATTCTGTGATATTTGATAATTCAACCGAATTTTCTTCGCTTAGCTCAAAACTATAAATGTTTTTGAACTCAGAAAAAACAATATGCCTCATTGCTTTAAGAATATCGGAAGGCAGAAATATTACACCTTCCTTTTTAGAGTGTTCGTTACAAAAAAGTTTGCCATTTGAAAGCGAGAAATACATATCGCCGTTTTCAAATTCGCCGCAATAATCACAACCGATAAGTGATGGCATAAAACCTGATATGCAGCAGGTTCTAAGTTCTGTTATTGCCTTTATCAAAAATGGCGATTTACTTGTATCCGATAAAAAATAAAGCGAATTTAATATAAGTCTTAAAAACTCATCGTTTTTGGATTCGGAAGCAAAAAGATAGCATATTTCGCAAAAATACTGTGCAATAGTCAGCCTTATAATATCATCGCCGGCACCAAAAAAAACGCGGTTGACCGATGCTTCTGCAATATGGTAAAAGTCACCCTTTTTTTGAAGAGTAAAATTAGAATAGGATAGAAGGCCGGTTGCGCTTCCCCTCTTACTTTTAATGCTTTTAACACCCGTTGCATAAGCATTTATCAGTCCGTATTCTTTTGAAAACAAGGTAATAATTCTATCGCTATCCTTTGCTACTTTCTCGCGAATCACGAGCGCATCTGTTGTTATTTTCAATTTTGTTTTCCTCTAATTTTTCAACTTTAAGCGAATTAACATATTCAAGATAATCGGAAGGTTTGCCCGACGAAATAAATTTTAACCATAAATCATGACTTTTCATAATAATCTCTCCCTTAAAGAGATTATTTGCAGAAATTTAAGAATTATTATCAAGTCCGAAATTATGTATCATTGATCCGATATTACGCCAATCTTCTTTAACCTTTACCCAAAGTTTAAGTGAAACATCCGTACCGAAAAATTCCTCTAAATCTTTTCGTGCAAGCATACCGATTGACTTAAGCGTTTCCCCGCCTTTGCCGATTATTATGCCTTTATGTGATGCTTTTTCGGTATAAATCGTAGCCTCAATATCAATTATGGGTTCACCGTTTTTGCGGTCGCGTTCTATAAATTTTTCTATATCCACCGCAATTCCGTGCGGAACTTCTTTTTGAAGCTTTCTAAGTAGTTTTTCGCGAATAATTTCAGATACCATCTGCTTGTCCGGCTGATCGGTATAATCATCATCGGAGAAGAAATGAACGGAAGGTTTGAGATAACTTTTTAGTTCATCTAATAAAATATCAATTCCATCTCCTGTTTTTGCCGAAACAGGAACAACTGCCTTAAAATCAAAATCCTTTGTATAAGCCAAAATAATACCGAATAAATCTTCCTTATTGCTTAAAAGGTCTATCTTGTTTATAACTAAAATGCAAGAAAGAGAACGCTTTTTTAAGTCTTCAATAAGCGCCGTTTCAGCAGGCGGAAGTGAATCGGGATTAAACTTGAAATTCGGCGCAGCATCAACAACCAATACAGCACCGTCAACATCGCATAGACCGTCTTTTACGGCTTTAATCATACTGTTTCCGAGTAAATTATGCGGTTTATGAAAACCGGGTGTATCAACAAAAACATATTGGGCATCACCTTCCGTTTTAATGCCCATAATTTTAGTTCGTGTTGTTTGAGGTTTGTTTGATACTATTGCGATTTTTTGTCCTATAATGCTGTTTAGTAAAGAAGACTTTCCAACGTTAGGTCTTCCTATAATTGATATAAATGCACTTGTTTCTTTCATAATAAAATTCCTTTATTTTACAAATAATCCCATAGATTCAAGAATTTCGGTCTGTCTATGGCGCATATCCTTTTCTTCCTCTTCATTATTCACATGATCGTATCCTAAAAGATGAAGCATTGAATGAACGCATAAAAATGCGATTTCCCGTTCGGTGCCGTGACCGTAAAGCTCGGCTTGATAAAGTGCGTGATCAATGGAAATAACAATATCGCCAAGCATTTTAAGACCGGTTGAATAATCCGTTTCATAAACACCGTTTTCTCCGAGCGGAAATGAAAGAACATCGGTTGACTTATCAATTCCTCTGTAATCATTATTCATTTGCTTAATTTTTTCATCATCAACTATTGTTACATCAACAGAAGCATCGTCAGAAAACTTTTCATATTTAAGTGTTGCTTTGCAGGCATTTCTGATAAGTTTTCTATTATCACAATCAAGCTTTAATTTTTTTTGATTATTGAAAATGTTAACCTTTAATTTCATCTTTTATTACCGTGCCTTTCATAAGCTTTGATGATTTCTTGAACGAGCTTATGGCGAATTACGTCCTTTTCTGAGAGGGTTACTATTTTTATATCATCAATGTTTTGAAGAATTTTAACAGCGTCTTTAAGACCCGATGTTTTACCGTCCGGCAGGTCAATCTGAGTAACATCACCTGTAACAACGGCTTTTGAGTTAAATCCGAGTCGTGTTAAAAACATCTTCATTTGTTCCTTAGTTGTGTTTTGTGCTTCATCAAGAATGATAAAACTATCGTCAAGTGTTCTGCCGCGCATATACGCAAGCGGAGCAACCTCTATATCACCGCGCTCTTGACATCTTTGGAAATTTTCGGCGCCGAGCATTTCAAACAAAGCATCATATAAAGGCCTTAAATAAGGATCAACTTTTTGTTGCAGATCTCCGGGTAAAAAGCCTAATTTTTCCCCTGCTTCAACCGCAGGTCTTGTTAAGATAATTCTGTTTACCTGTTTTGCGCGAAAAGCATTAACGGCAAGCGCAACCGCAAGATAGGTTTTGCCCGTTCCCGCAGGACCTACACCGATTGTAATAGTATTGTTTTTAATAGCTTCTATATATTGTTTTTGACCTAATGTTTTAGGTCTAATGGGCTTGCCTTTTGAAGTAATGCAAATACAGTCAGCGTCAACGATTGAAGATATTTTATCATCGTTTCCGTCCTGCACCATATCAATTATAGTTGAAATATTTTGTTCGTTTATAGTTTCGCCGCGATTTATAAGTGTTAATAGACAGCCAATCGCATGATAAGCATTTGAAACATTTTGCGGCTCACCCGAAATTTTAATCTGTCCCGAGTGGGAGGAGATTTTAACGGAATATTCCTTTTCAAGTTTTTTGATATTTTCATCTAAATTCCCAAAAAGATCAACAAGCTGTTCAACTCGTTCAATATCTATAAGTTGTTCCATATAAATCCCCCTTTTTTCTTATTATACACCAAAATAATTAGAAATGTCAATCAAATAGAGGGGCATGAATTTCTTCTTCAAGACAAGCATTTTTAAGTTCTTTAACCTTTGCTTTTAATATCATATTTTTATCATTTCCTATATAATCTTCACTTACAATTTCATATTCAATAACATTTCCTTTTTGAAGAATGTTAAAAAGACAATTTTTAAGGTTTTCTTTGATAATTTTATTATC